>NZ_KV786021.1:43573-218964 GCF_001806795.1 Brevibacterium sp. HMSC22B09
TAAGGCGCAGAAGCCGGCTAAAGGGAGTCTGGCCGTCCGGATGTGGGTTGGAACGATGGCCCTACACATCAATGGAACAGAGGCGTGAGACATCCGCAGGCCGATTCGCAGCCGCAGGGGTGCACGATGTCCTGAAACCAGACATCTCTACAGCATGAGCACCGCTATCCCCGCGAACAGCAGCATGCCGATATTGCAGTGCAGGAACGTTGGGATGACGGTGTCGCGAATGTGGTCGTGATGCCCATCGGCGGCGAGTCCGGACGTCACGCCGAGGGAAATGGTCGATGCGGGAGAACCGGCATCACCTAGGCCTGCCGAGGCTCCGAGCAGGCAGACAGCAGCCAGCGGGTCAAGCCCCATTTCCAGTGCCAGCGGAATGTAGATCGGGGCGAGGATCGGCACGCTCGCGAAGGAATCGCCGAAGCCGATCGTGATGAATAGGCCCACGAACAGCATGAGGAAAACCCCGAGTGCCGTGTTGTCGCCGATGAACCCGCCGACTGCGGCAATCAGCGGGTCGATCTCACCAGTTGCGTTCAACAGTCCTGCAAAGCCGGAGGCAACCGTGATGATGATGGCGATGTGGCTCATCATGAGCACACCCTGGGTGAAGACATCGTCCTGTTCCCTCCACCGGAAAACTCCAGCGAGAGTCAAGATGAGAAAGCCGATCATCCCACCCACGAGCAGGGAATCGAAGGCGATCTGGAAGACGAGTGCTGCAGCTACGGCAATGAGCGTCATGATCAGCTGGAACGGGTGCAGCGACACAGCGTTCTCTGATCCAGCGCTCCCCCGCGCAGCAGAAAGCCGGTCTGCCTGCGGCAGCTGAGGGTAGTCGCGGGGTTTGCGGTAGCTGAAGAGAACAGCGGTCAGCATTCCCGCTGCCAGACCCATGACGGGCCAGAACATCGCTTTCCACGCCATATCAGGGGTTGCAGTGAGCCCCCGCGGGCCGCCGAACTCATCGACGTTGGTCAGCAGAATGTCGTTGAGGTAGATGGCGCCGAAACCCGTGGGCAGCAGCAGGTAGCTGGCACTCATGGAGCATGCGAGTACAACAGCAACGGCACGGCGGTCGATGCGCAGTCGGTTGAGAACGCCCAAGAGCGGCGGGAGCAGGATGGGGATGAACGCGATGTGCACGGGAACGAGGTTCTGGCTGAGCACTGCCGCGCCGGCGAACAGGCCGAACAGTCCCCACTTTGCACCCTGACTCACTGCACGCTCTTCCGCGGTGGTCTTCTTTGCCACCCAATGGGCGAAGAGCTCAAGAAGGCCGGAACGGGACAGCGCAACGGCCAAGGCGCCGATCATGACGTAGGTCAGACCCACCTGCGCGCCGGACAGCAGGTTGTCGTTGAAGCCCGCGAGGGTCTCTTCCATGGTCACCCCAGCCTGCAGGCCACCGAGAATGGCTGATGACACCAAAGCAATGATGACCGGAACCTTCACAAGGCACAGGGTGACCATCACGAGGATCGCGAACACAACCGCGTTGATCGGGTGGCCCGTCACCTGACCCAGAATCCAGACAGCGGCCAAACCGCCAACCGCAGCCAATACCGAGGGCGGGAGGACTTCAAAGAATGTCGGCCGGGCAGCCGTTGGGGATACCGCTTTTCGTTTCACCGCGGCAGGTCCCTGCGGTTTGTTCTCAACGTGCATGACCGGCAGTGTACTGAACGGTAAACAACGTGATGAACACCACCTCGACAACTGTGTTCCCGCGTGCCTACCGTGCACACAAAAAAATCTCGGGACACTGCGCAAACAGTGTCCCGAGATTTGAACCGAGGGGATGACGGGAATCGAACCCGCACTATCAGTTTGGAAGACTGAGGCTCTACCATTGAGCTACATCCCCGCGCGAAGCGCTTCTCTACTTTAAAGCACAGTTCCCTGATCTGCAAAATCGACGGGGTCAGCGCGACATGCCCCGAGCCCGAAGTGCCTTTCTGGCGGCAAAGGGCTAGTATGAAGCAGTCCGGGATGTGGCGCAGCTTGGTAGCGCATCTGCTTTGGGAGCAGAGGGTCGCAGGTTCAAATCCTGTCATCCCGACAACACAAGGCCCGAACCGGTTGGTTCGGGCCTTGAACGTCTATGCCGGACAGTTCAGCACATTGGCGCGGTAGAAGCGCCCAGCATCTCAGCTTCAGCGCTTGCTGTCGTAGTCCGAGATGATACCGATGCGGCGCACGTGGCGTTCGTCTTCCGAGAACGGTTCGTCAAGGAACGCGTCGACAATCGCAATTGCCTGGTCTTGCGGGTGCTGGCGAGCGCCGATCGACACGAGCCAGGCGTCGTTGTGCTGGCGTGCCAGGCGGGCGATTTCTTCGTTCCAGGCCAAAGCACAGCGAGCACCCTGAACCTTGTTTGCCGCAATCTGCTCGCCGTTGCCGGAACCGCCGATGACAACGCCGAGGGAGTCTTTTCCATCGTGGCGGTCGTCAACAACGCCCTGGGCTGCATCAATGCAGAACTGGGGGTAGTCATCGAGTGCGTCGTATTCCAGTGCTCCGTGGTCGACGACGTCGAAACCGCGGGTCTGCAGGTGTGTTTTCAGGGCTTCTTTGAACTCATAGCCGGCGTGGTCTGTTCCCAAGTGAATTCGCATGCCCTCAGCCTACCGACTTTCGCCTTGCTCTTTCAGCTCAGTGTTCTTGCCTGGCGGTCCGGTTTTCAGCCTGCGCTTCCCCACCGTGGAAGAATGAGTTCAGTTCACCTGAGAATGAGCTCAGTTCGACTATCTGAAGAGGACGCGACGTGGCACAGTACAACCTGACCGAAGCTGAAACCGCTGAACGCGCTGAGATTGTCAGCGTGGATTCCTATGAAGTCCTGCTGGGGCTGACCGGGAAGGGTGAAACGTTCCGGTCTGTCACGACTGTGCGCTTCTCTGCTCAGGCTGGTTCGTCGACTTTCATTGATGGCATTGTCGATTCTGTCCACTCCATCACCCTCAACGGCCGTGCTGTTGATCCGGATGAAGCGTGCCGTCCGGGCCGTATTCTCCTGAACGACCTTGCCGCAGACAATGTTCTGACTGTCGATGCTGAGTTCTTCTACATGAACACCGGTGAGGGCCTGCATCGGTTCACCGACCCTGTGGATGACGAGGTGTATCTCTACACCCAGTTCGAGGTTCCGGATGCCCGCCGTGTCTTCGCTGTGTTTGAGCAGCCGGATCTGAAAGCGGAGTTCTCCTTTGTTGTCGTCGCTCCCAAACACTGGGACGTGGTGTCGAACTCCCCCACTCCCGCACCTGCTGAGCCGGGCGCCGATGCTGAGGTTCTCGGTCTTGACGGGCAGGACCTGAAGTCGTGGCGCTTTGCTCCCACACCGCGCATTTCCAGTTACATCACCGCGCTTGTTGCGGGCCCCTACCGCAGTGTCCACGATGAGCTGGTCAGCTCCGACGGTTCGACGGTGCCGCTTGGCGTGTATGCGCGCGCTTCCCTGTTTGATCACCTGGACCCGGAGAACATCTTCGACATCACCAAGAGGGGCTTTGTCTTCTTCGAAGAGCTCTTCGATACCCCGTACCCCTTTGCGAAATACGATCAGCTGTTTGTTCCCGAGTTCAACGCCGGAGCAATGGAGAACGCCGGTGCGGTGACGATTGTGGAGGACTACGTCTTCCGCTCCCGCCCCACCGAAGCGGCCGTGGAGCGTCGTGCGGTCACGATCCTGCACGAGCTGGCCCACATGTGGTTCGGGGACCTCGTCACGATGAAGTGGTGGGACGATCTGTGGCTGAATGAGTCCTTTGCCGAGTTCATGTCCACGCTGGCCACTGCTGAGGCCACTGAGTTCTCTGAAGCCTGGGCAACCTTCGCTGCGTCTGAGAAGTCGTGGGCGTACGCCCAGGACCAGCTGCCGAGCACTCACCCGATTGCAGCCGGTATGGGCGATCTTGTGGACATCGAAACGAACTTCGATGGAATCACCTACGCCAAGGGCGCTTCGGTGCTCAAGCAGCTGGTGGCCTATGTCGGCCGCGAGAACTTCTTCCGGGGCGTGAAGTCGTATTTCGACAAGCACGCCTGGTCGAACACCCGTCTGGCTGATCTTCTGACAGAGCTCGAGGCTGCTTCGGGCCGTGATCTTCAGCGTTGGACTCGACTGTGGATTCAGGAGAGCGGTGTCAACATCCTCCGTCCGCAGTACGAGGAGGAGGACGGTCTGCTGACAGAACTCACTGTGGTGCAGCAGCCCTGTGTTCTGCCCGGTCACGAGGTGCCGAGCCTCCGCCCGCACCGTCTGGGGGTTGGTCTGTACTCGGTTCTCGAGGGGCGGCTTAAGCGGACTGCTCTGCACGAAATCGATGTTGATGGTGAGGCGGCCGAGGTGCCGGTCGATGAGGACACACCGGTGCCTGACCTCATCGTCGTCAATGACGGGGATCTGACCTATGCGAAGGTCCGCTTGGATGAACGCGGTTTGAAGACTGTGCGCACGCATTTCGGCGACCTCAATGATTCGCTGACGCAGCTTGTCGTGTTGGGTTCCGTATGGGACATGGCCCGCGATGCCGAGATCCCAGTGACGGACTACATTTCCCTGGTCTGCGACAACCTTGTGCACCTCGTACATTCGACTGGTCTGCAGACGCACCTGCGGCAGTTGGAAACAGCCGTGTTCTCCTACACTCCCCCGGCCCTGCGGGACACTGCCGCCGAACGCACTGCCGAGGCGCTGTGGGCTGCCGCCGGCTCCGCCCCGGAGGGAAGCGACCAACAGTTCCAGTTCCTCCGCGGTTTTGCCAGCTTCGCCCAGTCAGACGATCAGCTGCGGCTTCTCGCCCAGCTGCTCAGCGGAGAACAGCCGCTGCCGGAAGGTCAGAAGCTCGACGACGAACTGCGCTGGCACATGCTGACAGCCCTGGCCGGTCACAACCGCGCTGGCGAAGACGACATCGAGCGCACGCTCCAAGCTGATAACACCGCCGCCGGTCAGCGCAGTGCCGCACGTGCCGAAGCTTCGATTCCCACCCCGGCGGCAAAAACAGCCGCTTTCAGAGCTCTGACGGAAGACAGCGGCCTGCCCAACGCCGTACTCTCGGCAACCGCTCGCGGCTTCGCCTCCGGACTGCAGAAATCTGACGGCTCGCTCATCACGGCAGAGGCTCCATTCGACGACTTTGCGGCCGAATACTTCGCCCGGGCTGAAAGCTGGTGGGACACACAAACCCTTGAGATCGCACAGACGCTCACCTTGTGGCTTTTCCCGCCCGCGACCGAAGCGACAGTCGCCATGGCCGAACAGTGGCTGGAGGAACACCGGGAGGCCAACCGCGGACTGCAGCGAACAATGGTGGAGAACCTCGACCGAGCACGGAGGGCGTTGGCGGTCCAGCGCCGCAGCGAACATCCATGACCGCACGCGAAGCGCACGGCCAGCGTTCCTTGTGCTCCCTCTGATGTTCACTTCCTACACTTGAGGGCGTATGACTGTATTGACATCTGCTGATTCGACCCCTTCGCCGGCACCAACCGACACGATCGGCGAAATCGCTGAAACCGCATCCGATCCGGCGTGGTGGACCGCCCTTCTGGGCACTCCGCTGCGCATTGCGCTCATCGTGGTGTTTGCGGTTATTGCGTCCCTGATTCTGCGCCGCATGATCGGCAAGTTCGCACGGAAGATCGCTGACGGCACGACCGCTGCGAACAAACGCCGACACTACGACGACGGAACCCGTTCCGACCCCGTTTCACGGGCACGACGCGCACAGAGAGCCAACACAGTCGGCTCCCTGCTGTCGTCATTCGCAACCATCATCGTGGCGGCAATCGCGGGACTCATGGTCCTGCAGGAGGTCGGCATCAACCCGGCGCCGATCCTGGCCTCGGCCGGTGTGGCGGGTATCGCGCTGGGCTTCGGTGCACAGTCACTCGTGCGCGACTACCTGTCGGGATTCTTCATCGTGGTTGAAGACCAGTACGGCATCGGCGACACAGTCGACTTGGGCGAGGCAATCGGCACCGTCGAAGAGGTTGGCCTGCGCACCACCCGCATCCGCGACGTCGAGGGCACCCTGTGGCACGTGCCGAATGGAGAAATCCTGCGCGTGGGCAACCAGTCACAGGGCTGGTCGCGGGCCGTTGTCGATGTACCCGTACCCGTCGACATCAACCAGAACACTGCGACCGACATCATCACCCGCGCCATCACCCAGCTCATGAGTGACCCGAACCGCGCGTCCGTCATCATGGAAGACCCGGAGATCATCGGCATTCAGGAGCTGACCGGCTCGTCGACAACCATCCGCGTGTTCATCAAAACCCTCCCCAACGAACAGTGGGCTATTGCCCGAGCCTTCCGGTCCTGCCTCAAGTCTGAGTTCGACAAGGCCGGGGTCGCCATCGCCCTGCCTGACCAGATGGTCATCAAGGAGACACCGGGTCAGGCACCACCGGCTGCGACCGGAGCCGATGCCGACGACGGTTCACACGCCTCGAGCAGCTGAACCAGGCGGCCTAAACGACGGCCTGACCCACTGCTGAAGCACATAGGAGACAATGACGGCATGACAAACGGTTATGAGCGCCCCGCCAGCGTTTTCGACATGGTCGGCGGACATGAAGCTTTCACCACCCTTGTCGACACCTTCTACGACGGCGTGGCACAGGACGACTACCTCATCGCCATGTACCCGGAGGGCCACGAACTCGAAGGAGCCAAGCACCGCCTGCAGACGTTCCTCGAACAGTACTTCGGCGGCCCCACCACCTATCAGGAAGAGCGCGGGCACCCGCGCCTGCGCATGCGCCACGCGCCCTTCCCCGTCACACCGAAATCACGCGAACACTGGCTCAAGCACATGCGCCACGCCCTTGACCAGCTGAACCTGCCGCCCATGTACGACAGCCTCATGTGGGACTACTTTGAGCGTGCCGCCACAGCTATGCTCAACACACCGGACGAAGACTCAGACGAGCACCGAATCGATCCCAGCCGCCGGCTGCTCTGATTGCACCGGCAGGGTTTTCAGCCTGCCTCGATTGAGCGGGTGATGATGAAACCCGCAGGTGTCGCAAAGCGCAGCCACGGACCGCTGCGGTAGACCATCGCGGTTTCTCCGACGGCAAAGCCAGCCGCATCGAGGCCGAAAGCTGCCCCCAGCGGAGCAGTCTCACAGCCGGGCAGCGGACGCGACCACACCATCCGGCGAACCTTGTCCACGGCCAGCGCTCCCGCACCAGAAGGTGAGGCTTCCGCAACAGCGGCAATTCCCTCAGCGGCTGCTTCCCGCAGCTGCTGAACCGGCAGCTGCGCTGCCGCCTCCCACCCCGCACGAGGTGGAGTCACGGCCGCCCACGGCATCCTCACCTCGGCAGGGGGAACACTGAGGTCCAGTCCCCCGGTGCGATCCATACGGGCAAAGCGGTCGGTCAGCCCGGAAGCCGGAACCACCGCATCGACCCCGTCGGCAGATGCCGAGCGCAGACGCAGAGCGCGCATCGCAATGACCAGCGGAAGTTCGTCGCCAAGGCCCTTGGGGTACAGAGGAGCACCGGAGACGACCAGGACATCCCCTACTCCGGTCAGCCGCAGTGCAGCACCGGAATCGACACGCTGCATACGCGCAGTGAACTGCCGCAGATCGGCAGCGTCGGCTTCCGCCTGCAGTTCAAACGCCGGCTGTTCCACGCTCACCTCCGCTTGAGCGGAAGCGGACCGACGGCGCAGTCGGCGAAAGCCGCCTGTTCGTCATCACGCAAACGGCGCGCGCGGCCGGTTTCCCCGTCTACGAAGACAAGATCAGATTCAGCGACCGAATAGACCTTCGAAGCATCCGGTTCGAGAATCACATAGCCGACCTTGATGATGACCGGCGTGATCTTGACGATGCACACATCAATTGCGATCGGACCGTCCCTGTACGGGATGGGGTCGCGGTAGTCAATCGCGTGACCGGACACCAGGATCTGCACGTCGGCAGAAGCCTCACGGAATACCGGCGGCATGACAAGACCGAAAGCATCCGTGCGCTCACCGCCGGGCAGCTCACCGGGAATGACATCGCGTGCCGCAGTCGGAGAGCCGAACGCTTTGACACGCGCCTCTTCCAACAGCTTCAGCTGTGTCACGTTGTTGACGTGCCCGTAGGCGTCCATATCACCCCAACGCAGCTCCACGAGCGTTCGCGTAAAGGGGCCGTCGATGAGTGGATTGTGAAGTTCGGTCATGCCGCCATCTTCGCATGACTGAACTCAACGCGTGTCAGATGCGGGCCACAGCGAGAGTTTTCTGCGTATCCTGAGCCAAGGTACGTACGAAGGAGCAGCATGGCCGACACCAGCGACAAGAATGTTCTCGAAAAGATCATCGAGCTCGAAAAGCTCACAGATCCTCCCGCCGGCGGTGAAGAGTTCGGATTCCGGGTGTGGAATCAGCCCAAACCGGACGGCAGGCTTTTCGGCGGGCAGGTCCTCGCTCAGTGCGTTATGGCAGCCTCGGCCACCGTCGATGACGACCGCCCCATCCACTCCTTCCACGGCTACTTCCTGCGGGCCGGCGCCGTCGACGAAGAAACGACAATCGGCGTTGAGGATCTGCGTGATGGCGGTTCTTTCTCAGCCAGGCGAGTCCAGGCCTACCAAAAGGGCATGCCGATCCTGTCGGGAATCTCCTCGTTTCAAAAAGTGCAGCCCGGCCTTGAGCACCGCGAGCCCATGCCGCAGGCTCTCCCCCACCCCGAAGCGCTGCCGAGCCTGGAGAAAATCCTCGGAAAGCTTGATATCACCCGCTTCACCCGAGCTGAGCGGATGCGGGAATGGCTCATGCAGCGGCCTTTCGACATCCGCCCCATTTCGCCCGACATTCACGCGGGCTTTCTCGGCTCACCCGAACCCATCAACCGCTTCTGGGCGCGTCTGAAGGAGCCGTTTACAGGCATAGACAGCCGTGCTGCGACCGCCGCGATCCTGGCCTATGCCAGTGACTTCGCGATGCTTGAACCGAGCTTGCGCGTTCACGGTCTCACATGGGCTGATCCGCGCCTGCGGATTGCCAGCCTCGATCACGCCATGTGGTGGCACTCGCACGTCGACGTGACCGGCTGGCTGCTGTTCGACATGTCCTCCCCGTCTTCCGATGGCGGGCGGGGCCTGGGCATTGGTCGGATCTACAACCAGAAGGGCGAACTCGCAGCCTCCGTCGCCCAGCAGGGCATGGTGCGGCTGAAGGAAAGCTGACTCATACAAACATGTGGGGCCCGCCGTATTCGGCGGGCCCCACATGTTTGTGCGCTGTGAGCGGCAGCGGCTGTACGTCAGTCGCGCGTCAGTCTGCGGTGCGTGGTGCGGTGCGGGCGAGCTGCCTCTACACCGAGGCGTTCAACCTTGTTCTTTTCGTAGCCTTCGAAGTTGCCTTCGAACCAGTACCACTGAGCCGGGTTCTCTTCTGTGCCTTCCCACGCGAGGATGTGCGTGGCCACACGGTCGAGGAACCAGCGGTCGTGGGTGACGACCACGGCACAGCCGGGGAACTCGAGAAGAGCGTTTTCCAGCGATGCCAGGGTTTCGACGTCGAGGTCGTTGGTCGGTTCGTCAAGCAGCAGCAGGTTCCCGCCCTGCTTGAGCGTCAGCGCCAGGTTCAGGCGGTTGCGCTCACCACCGGAGAGCACACCTGCCTTCTTCTGCTGGTCTGCGCCCTTGAACCCGAAGGCGGACACATAGGCGCGCGACGGCATTTCGACCTGGCCGACCTGAATGTAGTCGAGGCCATCCGAAACAACTTCCCACAGGGACTTGTTCGGGTCGATGCCCTCTCGTGACTGGTCGACGTAGGAGATCTTGACGGTTTCACCGATCTTGAGGGTGCCTCCGTCGAGTTCTTCCAGTCCGACGATCGTCTTGAACAGCGTGGACTTGCCCACACCGTTGGGGCCGATCACACCGACAATGCCGTTGGGCGGAAGTGAGAACGACAGTCCGTCGATGAGTTTGCGACCGTCGAAGCCCTTCTGCAGGTTCTCTGCTTCGATCACAACGGTTCCCAGGCGCGGGCCCGGCGGAATCTGGATCTCTTCGAAGTCCAACTTGCGTGTCTTCTCGGCTTCTGCCGCCATCTCCTCGTAGCGGGCCAGACGTGCCTTCGACTTGGTCTGGCGACCCTTGGCGTTGGAGCGAACCCATTCGAGTTCATCTGCCAGGCGCTTGGCCAGCTTGGCGTCCTTCTTGCCCTGCACCTGGAGACGTTCCTTCTTCTTCTCAAGGTACGTCGTGTAGTTGCCCTCGTAGGGGTACAGCTGTCCGCGGTCGACTTCGGCAATCCACTCCGCAACGTGGTCGAGGAAGTAGCGGTCGTGGGTAATCGCGATGACAGCGCCCGGGTAGGTGCTCAGGTGCTGCTCGAGCCACAGAACGGATTCGGCGTCCAGGTGGTTAGTGGGCTCGTCCAGCAGCAGGAGGTCCGGCTTTTCCAGCAGGAGCTTGCACAGTGCCACGCGGCGACGCTCACCACCGGACAGGTGGGTGACAGGTTCGTCGCCGGGAGGGCAGCGCAGCGCGTCCATGGCCTGGTCCAGCTGCGAATCAAGATCCCACGCATCGGCGTTGTCGATCTCTTCTTGCAATTTGCCCATTTCTTCCATGAGCGCGTCGAAATCGGCGTCTGGCTGTGCCATTTCGTCGGAGATTGCGTTGAAGCGAGCGACTTTGCCCATGATGTCGCCGACTGCTTCTTCGACGTTTTCGCGGACCGTCTTGTCTTCATTCAGCGGCGGTTCCTGCTGCAGGATGCCGACCGTGTAGCCGGGCGACAGCCGAGCTTCGCCGTTCGAGGGCTGGTCGAGCCCAGCCATGATCTTGAGGATGGTTGATTTACCGGCACCGTTGGGGCCGACCATGCCGATCTTCGCACCGGGGAAGAAAGACATGGAAACGTCGTCGAGAATAACCTTGTCACCGTGCGCTTTGCGCGCTTTGTGCATGGTGTAAATGAACTCTGCCATAGCACCTAAGGGTATCGGCAGGGCTCCCGATCAGCTAATCCGAGGTATCAGAGTCCGTCGTCTTTGCGCTTGTGCATGTCCTCGCCCGGAAGATGACCTGCACCGTTGTCCTCGCTGCCCTCTTCACGCTGTTCGCCCGCGGGCATTTTCACACCCTTGGGACGGTCGACTTCGCCGATGAGACAGTCGTCATTGGACTTCAAGGGCGGGTACAGGGCAGCCGTGGCCCCGCCGTTGCGGATCTCCCCGATGACACAGCCTTTTTTCACCTTGACAGCGAAGACCTTCGAGGGGACATCGTGGTCCAGAGGTGATTTGTCCAGGGTTGCGGCAATGTTCTCGGGCTTGTAGCCGCCGTCCTGCAGAACTTTGAGAGTTTCTTCGCTCGTCGGAATGCCGTCTTTGTGCGTCAGCGGTTCAATGACCTTGAGGACTTTTTCGACCTCGGCAGTCTGTTTGCCGGCTGGGCCGCCCTCAGGTTCTGAAGCCGAACCGAAAAGCCCACAGCCAGACAGCATAAGAGCGGCCAGGCCGCTGGAAGAGATAACCGCTGCTGGGCGGGCGCCGAAGAGTTTCACAGTAGACAACTGTAGTACCTTTTCGGCGCCCGCACCCGCAGGCCGGCCCGGGCACGGGGCAGAAAAATCAGAACGGCGGGCCTTCTCCCCCGGTGCCGGCGGCCGCCATCTGCGGTTCGCTGTCCGTGCTGGCAGAGGAACCGCTGTCGACAGAGACCGCGGGCTGATCCGAGTCTCCGGCATCACTTGCCGCGGGGGCGTCGACTTTGGCCCACGGACTGTCACTGTGGCGCTGTTTGATTTCTTCCATTTTCTCGTTTTCTTCGGCCGTAACTGAATTGGAGCGGAACACCGCCATGCCGAAGGACAGATCCGGACCGACCGCGTGAGCGTTGACAGTCAAACGCTCCCCGCTGGCAGTCTCGGTTTCCCACTGGTCCATCGACACCCGGCCGATGACAATGACCCGTTGGCCCTTCTGCAGGGAGCCTGCGACATTGATGGCCCAGGGCCTCCAGACTTTGACGTCGTACCAGGTGGTTGGGCGATTGACATACGTGCCGTCATCTGTGCGGTAAGCGTCGTTGACCGCAAGACGGAAGCTCGCCCAGGTGCTGCCGTTCGAAGCGGTGCCCGAACGAATATCGCTGCCGACATTGCCGACGAGGTAGGTGTAGTGCTGCATTGCTGTTCCTTTCGATCAGAAGAGGTACAGCAATGGTCACCAGCCGCAAACGTTCAGAGAAGAGTGCAAAAGGCCCTGTGGAAAGCCGGAGGACCGTCCACAGGGCCGAGCGCACAAGTCAGCGTCAGAGCACTGACGCCCAGCTGCTCAGCTCAGAGCGTCATAGGTTTCCCTGTGCTTGCGCAGAAGCTGCGTCACAGGTTCGAACACATTGTCCGTCGCGGCCGAGTGAACTGCTCGCTCAATGTCTTCTTCCACCTGGGCTCGGGCATCATCAGCGCCCTTGCGCCTGGCATTCGCGGCCAAGACGGACGTGATGATGGAGCCGATAATGCCAACCACCAGCGGTGCGGCGGCAATCAGGCCCAAGACACTGAGCCGCATGTTCGGTAGAGCCGTCCACAGAATTTCGGGGAAAAAGAAGATCAAGACAGCGGCCGCTGCAGTGGTGATGATCCCAAGGATCGTAAGGATGAAGAACAGCCACTGGAAGAAGCTGGCAACACCCCACCAGCCCGGCTGGCGATGCGAAATGTCGACACTCGAAACAGCTGATTCCAGATCTGCTGAGATGCGAGCGGCACTCTGATCTTCGGCTGCTGCCGCGGCGCGCTTCCACGCTGCGGGGAGTCTGCGCGTGGCACCGCTGATGACCTCGTGGGCCGCCAGGTTGATGCGTGCGGTCTGCGGCTGTGTCAGCTCCGGCTGTGCCGCCCGCAGAAGAACTTCGCGGTCTCCCCCGTGGCGGGCGCCAAGCGGGTCGGCTTTTCCGCGGGATGCTTTGGCAAGCAGCGGATAGGCGGTCTTGGCGTATGCGCGACGGGCGTAGTCATCGTGCACGGTTTGCCCAATGGCCGATGTGCCGACGGCTTCGTTCATAGCGCCGATGAGGATGTCCGACTGGGGAATCTGCTCCGGGTCGTCAACCGGACGGCCCAGTTCAGCGCGAATGCGCCCGGCGACATCGGCAAGCTCCTGTTCGATGCGGCGTTTGCCGGCTTCGCGGCTTTCGATCATCTTGACCAGCTGACGACGGATCTCGGGCACGCCTTCGCGTGTGACGGCACTCGCGGCTGCCACTGTGGCCTTTTCCATGCCGTCGGCTTCCAGAAGGCTGCGCAGGTGGCCCAGGGTGGCCTTCTTCTGTTCGGCATCAAGGCGGTCAACCTGGTTGAGCACAACAACGGTGCTTTCGGCTGCCGCTGACATCTTCGACAGGTAGCGGTTGTGCAGCGAGAAGTCCGCATACTTCTGCGGGTCGACAACCCAGAAGACGACGTCAACCATGTCGATGAGCCGGTCCGAGACTTCCCGGTGGGCGTAGGCGGTCGAGTCGTGGTCGGGAAGATCAATGAGAATCAGACCGCGCAGCGGTTCTTCGTCATCCCCGTCGAGAGCGGATTCGCGCCACGTGCGCCGGGATTTGGGAACTTCGAGCCAGTCGAGGAGGTCGTCTCCGCCCTCGCCCCACACGCATGCAATAGGTTCCGAGGTGGTTGGTCGGCGGACCCCCACCTCGGCGATTTCAAGGCCGGAGACCGCGTTGAACAGAGAAGACTTACCGGAGCCGGTGGAACCTGCAAAGGCCACCACGGTGTGCTCACTGCCGAGACCGCGGCGTGCTTCGGCCCGACGGAGCACCTCGGCGGCAGCCTGCGCGGTTGAAGCGGACAGCGCACCGCCTTCAAGGTCGAGCGCGGTGCGGATGCCCTTGGACAGTTCGTCGGAGCGGTTCACGTCAGGCCTTCCAGTCGGCGAACGGTTGCGCGCAGATCATCAGCTTGGGTTCCGCTGACGGCAACGGAGGCAAGCGCGTCTTCAAAGGGCTCACGGGCCCTCGACAGCAGACTCAGCCCTGTGTCAAGCAAGCGCCGGCGCGCACTCGCGGCGAGCTCTTCTGTGGCTTCCGGACCGAAGATCGTGTTGAGCAGACGGTGCACTGCCAGCCGGTCCTCGTACTCTGCTGAGCCTGCACGAGGCGCCCCCGTTCCCCCAGCACCGGCGCACACGGCATACATCAGCACCGCGGAAACACCTGCGACGCCAAAGGACATGATGCGGGCCTTCGCAGTCTTCGACTGACCGACGCTGCGCACGGTGTCTTCCACACTCGCGGCCCATTCGGCAGCGCGCTGACGGCACAGCTGGTCAAAGCCCGCCGGCAGCGAGCCAAGGCCGGGGTGACGCTCAACAACGGGTCGTCCGTGCGGAAGCTCCTGCCACGTGTCGACTGTCGAACCCGAGGCACGAACGGCCTGTTCGCGCACCAGCACGACAATTGAGGACAGAATCGCCTGAATCAGCAGATCGGCACTGTCGCGCCGGCCGGTGACGGCTGAGGTGATGCGGTCGCGCAGACGGCTGACGGTCGGTTCGAGACCGCGGAAGAACTGGCCGGTGCCGACGAAGTCCTGCCATCTGGCCTGCACTTCACCGCGCAGCACCTTGTCGGCAACAAGAGCCTCGCCCAGCCTCCTGCCAGCCGCGCCGAAGCTGCCTTCTGCGGCTTCCTGCAGTTCGCGGTAAGCGCGCACCTGTTCTTCTGCGCAGTCGGCGAGGACTTCTGTTTGGGGGCGCACCGAGGCCAAGGCACCCTGGAGGGTGCGCTCGAGGACCGCGGTCCGGGCACGAGGTGACCTCCCCAGGTTCTCGACCCACGACTT
Source organism: Brevibacterium sp. HMSC22B09 (assembly GCF_001806795.1). NCBI lineage: Bacteria > Bacillati > Actinomycetota > Actinomycetes > Micrococcales > Brevibacteriaceae > Brevibacterium > Brevibacterium sp. HMSC22B09. Next base: position 58,407 of record NZ_KV786021.1, read on the forward strand.
CAGGGGGAACACGGCTGCCTCGGGAATGAGGTCGTCTTCCAACTTCAGTTCCGGAACGGTGAAGATCGGCGCGGATCCGTGCCCCGCCTCGGCGAGCAGCTGAGCCAGGTGGTGGCGAACTTCGCGGTTGGCCTTGGGCGGCACGCGGTTCAGGACGACGGCGACTGATGTGCCACGTTCGTCGGCCTGGTGCAGCAGGTCCCACGGGACCGCGTCGGAGTAGCGAACAGCAGTCGTGACGAACAGCCACAGGTCTGCAGCCGACAGCAGCTGCCGGGACAGTTCGCGGTTGGAATCGCGCACGGAGTCAATGTCCGGCGAATCGATGATCGCAAGTCCCCGCGGCACGGCAGTGCTGGCCACCAGGCGCAGCTTCTGCTGGCTTTTAGCGCCCTCACCGCCGTCACGGGTGCGCTGGAGGTGCGGCAGGATCCGGTCGGAAGCGAAATAGGACCGATCTTCCGGATGGTGTACGAGCACCGGCCACACCGTGGTGGGCCTGATGACACCGGACTCTGTGAGCTCTTCGCCGACGATCGAATTGACGAGCGTCGACTTGCCAGAGCCGGTGGACCCGCCGACGACGACCAGCAGCGGTGCATCGGGGTCACGAAGACGCGGAAGCAGGTACTCAGAGATCTGCGTGCCCAGAGCGCGCTGAAGCTGGGAACCCTCTTCAGCCCTCTGCGTGTGCAGGGGAAAGTCGGCAGCGCGCACTCGCGCCGCAGCGTCCGAAAGGATCGGCACTGCTTTGGCACGCAGGTTCAGTCGGTGGGAAGTCACGTACTCACTTTGACGAAATTTTCAGCTTGTCTCCACTCGCCGCGCCGGACAGGGCGGGACAGCTTGCTGTGCGCGGGCTGCGGAACCGCCCGCAGAAACGACTGTGCTCGCTCTGTGCTGGGACAGCAGAACCAGCACAGAGCGAGCACGGACTGAATCAGCCGAACACGGCGCGAAGAGCCAAGACTCCGATCGCACCAATCACCGCGGCAGCCGGCACCGTAATGACCCAGGCAAGTGCGATGGGCTTCATCAGGTTCCAGTTGGCCGCCTTGTTCACAATGCCGACACCGAGAACAGCACCGATGAGGATGTGCGTCGAGGACACCGGAAGACCGAGAACAGAGGCCAACATGACCACACCGGCGGCGGCAAGCTCTGCGGCGAAGCCGGAGGCCGGGTGCATTTCGGTCAGTCCCGAGCCTACGGTCTTGATCACGAACCGGCCGATGAACCACAGACCGGAAATCAGGGCGACACCTGCAGTGAGCATGACAGCCGGGTGGACCCCCGCCTCGTCATTGATCTGGTTGGTCTTGAGCACATCGAGGATCGCCGCGAACGGTCCGATGGCATTGGCAATGTCGTTGGATCCGTGGCTGAAGGCGAACGCGGAGGCCGTGAAAACCTGCATCCAGCTGAACAGCAGGAACGTTGAGCGCGACAGATCCCGCTTCTTCAGCGAGCGCGCGAAGATGAAGACCGCCATCCACACGGTCGCTGCGATCATGCCGAGAATGAGGAAGTTTCCGACCGAGCTCAGTTCGAAGTTGAGGTTCTTCAACCCCTTGAACAGCATCATCGAGCCGATGACCACGGCGCCGAAAGCTGCCAGCAGGGGCACCCATGCCTCCAGTGCGCGGTGCGCGTTGATTTCCTTGGCCCGGGTTTCTACGCGGTGCAGGTCGCGGTAGTACTCCGATTCGAATTCTTCCGGATCGTAGTCGTCCCGCTGGTAGACCGAGGCGTCGCGCGCCATGGCGTTTGTGTACGAGATCTGCTGCAGTTCGTCGAGACGTTCGAAGGCCTGCTTGTGCTTAGTGCGCAGTTCAGCGCGTTCGCGCTTGAGTTCGCGCAGCTTCACGTCCATTTCCTCGTTGTAGACGAGGATGTGTTTTTTGATCTGCCCGAACAGCACCCAGGCGACGATTCCGCCCAGCAGGGGTGAAAGCACCCACGACATGACGATCTTGCCGATTTCGCCCCACTGCACCATTTCGAGACCGCCGGTGCCGGTCGTGATGCCCAGGGTCAGGGCTGCACCGACAATGCCGCCGACAATTGAGTGGGTTGTCGATACGGGCCAGCCCATGCGGGTTGCCACCAGTAGCCAGATGGCCGCGCCCAGCAGCGCTGACATCATGATGAACACGAAGTCCATGGGCTCAAGGTCGATCGCATTGAGGTCGACGATGCCCGAGCGCACGGTCTCGGTCACTTCCCCACCGGCCAGGACTGCGCCGCTGACTTCAAAGATTGCGGCGATGACGAGCGCCTGCTTCATCGACAGGGTGCCGGCGCCAACGCTCGTGCCGAAGGAGTTGGCAACGTCGTTGCCGCCGATGTTGAAGGCCATGAACAGTCCGAAGAGGACCGTCAGCACTAGGACAACCTTGTTCGCTCCGACGTCGACGTAGCCGAATGACCACACCATGAACACGACGAGTGCGATCGTCATGAGGCCGCCGAAGGAAATGTGCCACCAGCGGTCCGGCCCTAAGAAACCGTGGCCACCGGGCTTCACCGAGATGTTCTGCTGGGGTTTGGTTGTCTGCGACATAGAAAGCCTTTCCGTAGTGGCCTCATAGTGACGCAGACGGTTGACACACAAGATCCAATTGTGTGAATTCTGTGTGACGAATGTACGAAATACGATGGAGAGCAGTCGTGAAAGCCTGCACACCGACTGCTGGCAGCCTTGCGATTCGGCTGAGGAGACACCAATGGATACCAACCACATTGCGGAGGCCGCGCACGCTCTGCGCACCGCTGAGCTGACACGCACATCGATTCCACCGTTGACCGAAACCTATCCAGGGATGACGGTGCACGACGCGTATGCGATTCAGGTTGCGCTCGCGCAGAAGCACTTTGCAGACGGGCGCACCCTCATTGGCCATAAGATTGGGCTCACATCTAAGGCAATGCAGCGGCAGATGGGGGTAGACACCCCCGACTACGGGCACCTGTTCGCAGACATGGTCCAGAATGAGCGCGGCGTATTCCTCGCAAACGATCTCATCAGTCCACGCGTGGAACCAGAGATCGCGTTCGTCCTCAAATCTCCTCTGTGCGGACCGGGCGTCACCGCTGACGATGTGCTCAGTGCAGTCGACTATTCCGTCGCGTCGCTGGAGGTTGTCGATTCCCGGATCGCTGACTGGCGCATCAAGCTCGAAGACACCATCGCAGACAACGGCTCCTCTGCGAGGATTGTGCTCGGTTCCGTCCGGGTACCCGCCGACGACCTCGACCTGAAAGCCCTGAGTGTTCGCGTCTTTCGCAACGGCGCCGAAGTCGGACAGGGAACGGGTGCGGCAATACTCGGATCGCCGCTGAATGCGGTGGCGTGGTTGGCGAACGCGCTAGGCGAACGAGGCGTCACCTTGGAGGCTGGCCACCTCATATTGCCAGGAGCGATGACCGCGTCGGTGCCCGCAGGCCCCGGTGACGTCATCACCGCAGACTTTGACCACCTCGGGACGGTCAAGGCTGAGTTCCGCTCTTCGGATGAAACCCCCGCTTGATTCACGGTTGACGCGCTGCGACCGGCACTCGGATACACGGATTGAACCGAAACCGATCTTGAGGAGAGCTCGAAAGCCCCAGCGTTGAAAACGCCCGGACCGTGGTTGTGACACCACGCGCCCGGGCTGAAGAAGCGCCCCCAGCAGGACTCGAACCTGCAACCTACGGATTAGAAGGCCGTTGCTCTATCCATTGAGCTATGGAGGCTTCAGCACGCCATTCTAGCGCCCGCCGCGACTTCGACGACCCCGGCTGTGCGGTCGTGCCCACACAGACAGCTGGGGTCGGCATCGGATCACCCCGATGCCGACCCCTGCGGAGGTCACTCAGACAGGATCAGGCCTGCGGCACCTCGACAATGAGAGCGTCACCCTGACCACCGCCGCCACAGAGGGCGGCGACACCCTTGCCTCCGCCTCGGCGCTGAAGTTCCAGGGCGAGGTGGAGGACAATGCGCGCTCCCGAGGCACCGATCGGGTGACCCAGGGACACGGCACCGCCGTTGACGTTCACACGCTCATCATCAATGCCGAGGTCCTTCATGGAAGCCAGCGACACCGCGGCAAAGGCCTCATTGATTTCGTACAGGTCGAACGAGTCCGCTGCCACGCCTTCGCGTTCAGCGGCGGCCTTGATGGCCTGCGAGGGCTGGTGCTGCAGCGTCGAGTCCGGGCCTGCAGTCCAGGCGTGCGACTTGATTTCCGCAAGGATCGGCAGGCCCTGCTCAACCGCCTTGTCCTTGTTCATGACGACAACGGCCGCAGCACCGTCAGAGATCTGCGAGGCGTTGCCGGCGGTGATGGTGCCGTCCTTGCGGAACGCCGGACGCAGACCGGCCATGGATTCAGCGGTCGTGCCGGCGCGGACACCTTCATCGCTGTCGACGACGACTTCGCCCTTGCGGGTCTTGATCGTGACCGGCACGACCTCGTCGGCAAACTTGCCGTCAGCCCAGGCCTTAGCGGCGCGCTGGTGTGACTGCGCGGCGAAAGCGTCCTGTTCTTCGCGTGAGAAGTGGACGCCGTCTTCATCGTTCATCGACTCGGTCAGCCCACCCATGGCCTGATCCGTGAAGGCATCCCACAGACCGTCGTAGTCCATGTGGTCGCGCATCTGAATCGTGCCGTACTTAAAGCCGGCGCGCGACTTCTCAAGCATGTGCGGCGCGTTCGTCATCGATTCCTGGCCACCGGCAACGACGACGTCGTACTCGCCGGAGCGAACCAGCATCGCGGCGTGGGTGATGGTGTTGATGCCCGACAGGCACAGCTTGTTGAGCGTGACGGCCGGAACGTTCATGGGGATGCCTGCCTTAGCTGCGGCCTGACGGCCAGCACCCTGTCCGAGACCGGCCTGCAGGACCTGCCCCATGAGGACGTATTCAACGGCGTCCGGAGCGACTCCGGCCTTGTCGAGCGCGCCCTTAATGGCGTGTGCTCCAAGATCGACTGCGGAAAGACTTGCCAGTCCACCGGACATCTTGCCCAGCGGCGTGCGGGCACCGGCGACGATGACGGCTTCTGCCATGAGAACTCCTTTGCTGAGGTTTCCGTGAGTCTCGCCTCACTTTGGGAACAATCCTAGAGCACCGACAGTGACCCACGACACTGCGGCCCGCGGGGGCTCCCTCTTTGAGGAAATGTGAAGCTGACTACGTAGAATTGCCCCTAGTGGCTCAGCACTGAGGCGCGCCTGACGGCTGCATCGCCGGGCACGCAGAGCATTCGGACGAAGGAGAATCGGAACCGTGACACAACCGGAAGAATTCCGCACAGCAATGCGGGGGTACGAAAAGAACGAAGTCGATTCGCGTTTGAGCCAGCTCAAGCAGGAAATCGAATCCCTCCGCAAGGCCCTCTCCGACGCTCGCAGCCAGGTCATCGCGGCTGACCGCGCAAAGCTGCAGATCGCAGGCGAACTCTCCGAAGCCAAGCAGCAGCTGAAAAAGGCAGCTGACGACAACGCAGCACAGGCCGGCCCTCCCGGCAGCCGCATCGACCAGCTGCTGAAGATCGCCGAATCCCAGGCACGCGAAACGCTCGCCCAGGCAACCGCGGATGCCGAAACCATACGCAACAAAGCCCGCGCAGACGCCGCGTCGTCACGTGCTCGTATGCACACCGAAAGCAACGACACGCTCAACAGCGCCCGCGCAGAAGCAGAGGCTACTGCCAAGGCTGCAGACCTGCGCGCTTCTGAAACGATCGATGCCGCAGAAAAGCGCGCCGCGGAACTCAAGCAGACCGCTGAGCGCGAAGCCCAGCAGATCCGCGACGACTCCGCTGCAGAAAAGTCTGACTCCTACGAAGCGCTCAAGCGCGAACTGAATGAAAAGCGCGCCGCTGCAGAAAAGGAAGCTGCAGACACGATTGCCGCAGCCAAGAAGGAAGCCGACACGCTTCTGGAAAAGGCCAAGGCCGAAGCGAACACGCTGCGCACAGAAGCCGAAAAGCAGTCGGCTGAGGCCAAAAAGGCCGCCGACGCCCAGGCTGCCAGCCTCGCCAAGATCCGCGCCGACCACGAAAAGGCCGAAAACGAACGCTTTACCAAGGCCCAAGAAGAAAACCAGAAGCTGCAGAAGGCGGCCGCTGACCGGGCAGCCAAGGCCGACGCCGATGCTAAGGAAGCGGCTGAGCGCGCCGAGAAGACCCGCAAGGAAGCTCTCGAAAAGGCCGACAAGATCATCGCTGATGGCAAGGCTCGCGCTCAGGAACTCATCAACGAAGCACGCGAAACCGCCGAGGCAACACTGGAAGAATCCGCTGCAGAAGCCAAGCGCTCGGTGTCCGCGGCACAGTCGCAGGTCGACTTGCTGACCAAGCAGCGCCGCACCATCACCGCCCAGATGGAGCAGCTGCGCTCCATGTTCAGCGCACCCGGACTCTTCGACGACGTTGACCTCGAAGACGACCGTTCCGACCAGATCAAGGCAGCCGCCTACCCCACCGAAAAGATCGGGTCGAAGGAAGAACTCGAGAAGCTCAAAGCAGCCGAAGGCTCGGCACAGAAGAAGAGCAGCACCTCGGGCAAAGACAACAAGACAGACGAACAGGGCGACAAGCCGGCGGCTTCCGGCCAGCAGGATGCCAAGCAGTCAGCCGGACAAAGCTCGGACGCAAAGACCGCTCAGGCGAAGTCCGCAGGCCCTCAGCCCGACAATAAGAAGAACGGTCAGGTGGGCGGCCCATCCCAGGCCAAGAACCCAAACAGCTGACCAGTCAGCTTAGGAAACCTGCAGCATAGAAAACCGGCGTCGCAGCAGCGGCGCCGGTTTTTGCATCAGCGCGGAACATTCACCGACGGCTGCGGGCGTTGAAACACGAGGTGTGCCAGTGCCGACGCTCCCCCACACCGGTCCCCCAGCCGAACTCATCGCCTGAGCGCCACGCGACGGTGTGCGGTGTGGAGGCGGGGAGATCCTGATTGCAGCCCGGGCAGATGTAGACCTTGCCCGGTGTGCCGCTGCGGATCTGCTGCACAATCCACGTGCCGTCCGGTTCCGTGATCGAACGGCGCACAGAGTTCATCGACGACAGAGGTCGATGCGGCTGCTGCCACTTATTGCGGCGGCGGTTCGATGGGGAGCGTGGCATAGACATCATTGTGTCACGTAGAGTGTGCGACGTGCGTTTGGTGATTGCTCAGTGCAGTGTTGACTACGTCGGTCGTCTGACCGCCCACCTGCCCATGGCTAAGCGGCTTGTCATGCTCAAGGCCGATGGTTCAGTGCTCGTCCACTCCGACGGCGGCTCCTACAAGCCGCTGAACTGGATGACCGCCCCGGCACAGCTTCGAGTAGATAAGCCGTCCGACGAGCAGGCCGAAGCCGGCATCCGGGAAGTCTGGACTGTCGCGGCCGAAAAGACCGAGGACCGGCTCATCATCTCGATCGCCGAGGTCTTAGAAGACATTACCCACGAATTCGGCGTCGACCCCGGTCTCATCAAAGACGGCGTCGAGGCACACCTGCAGGAGCTGCTGGCAGACCAGATCGACACGCTCGGCGAGGGCTACACAACCGTGCGCAGGGAATACATGACGGCCATCGGACCGGTCGACATCCTCGCCCGCAGCGGCGAGGGCGCCTCGGTCGCCGTCGAAATCAAAAGACGAGGTGGAATCGACGGTGTTGAGCAGCTCACCAGATACCTGGAGCTGCTCAATCGAGACCCGCTTTTGGCACCCGTCACGGGCGTCTTCGCCGCCCAGGAAATCAAACCCCAGGCGCGCACCCTCGCAGAGGACCGTGGAATCCGCTGCGTCATTCTGGACTACGATGCCATGCGCGGAGTAGACGATTCAGAATCCCGCCTGTTCTGAGCACTCGCACACGCCGCGGATGCTTTGCTGCCGGCGGCTTTGAGCCGCGAGTGCTAGGGTCATCGCGGTGGGCACGGCAAAGCGCCGTATCTGCCGACGTCCGTCAACCTAAGCTGGTTACCCTCGCAAGGAGCGAGACGAACAATGAGCAATCTGGAAAAGCGGCCCCGCGTTCATGTGTGCACGGCAGCCGATGCCACTGAACTGACCGTTGTCGAACCGCGCGATATCCGCAGCGTAGACACGCACGGCGTTCCGCTGCGCCGCGCCCTGCCTCACGACGAGCTGGGCATGATCGGCCCGTGGTGCTACCTCGACCACTTCGGTCCGCAGGGCGTTGACGACGAAACCGGCAAGCTCACCTCGCCCACGCACCCTCATGCGGGTGTCGCGTGCATGCCGATGCTGTTCAGCGGCAGCCTGACAGAGACCTTCTCAACAGGCACCTCTGTCACCGTCGAACCCGGCGAAGCATCTTTGTTCATAGCCGGTCGTGGGGCTTCGCACTCCGAGTTCACAACGGAAGACACAGAGATCCTCCACGGGGTGGAGCTCTGGTACGCGCTTCCGGATAAGCACCGTTTTGCTCCGGCTTCCACCCAGCATTATCCCGCGGAATGCTTTTACGCCGGCGACTGCAAAGTCACGGTCTATGTGGGATCCGTGGGTGAGGTTCGCTCCCCCATCGACCCTGTCGTGAGCGTCGTAGCAGCACAGCTGGACATCTACGGCACGGCTGAGATTCCGCTGAGCGACCATTTTGAACACGGCCTGCTCGTTGATTCCGGAGAAGCTCAGCTGACACTCGCAGACGGCACAACAGCCGTCATCGAAGCGGAACAGCTCGCCTTCATCCCCCAGGGCAACAGCACCGTTCGGCTCTCCGCCGATGTCCCCACGCGACTTGTGCTGTTCGGAGGCCAGCCCTTCGACGAGGAAATCGTCATGTGGTGGAACTTCGCTGGGCGCTCACACGAAGAAATCGAGCAGTGGTACGCGCAGTACCGCAGCGAAATCGAAGTCGATGAAGAACAGGATGACGAGGAACGTACCGTAGTCTTCGGTCCTCTGCCGGAAAACCCGACCGACACGCTGTCTCTGCCAACACTGCCAGACGAAGACTGAGCTGCGCGAAGACTTCAGCTGAAACTCAGTGCTCAGCTGAAGTCGAGCATCTCCGGGACAGCGTCCCGCTCGACGTGCGCGCCGAGAGCACGCAGCTTCTCGGCGAAGAATTCGTAGCCGCGGTCGATGTGATCGACCCCTGCGACCTCAGTAGTTCCACTGGCAACAAGACCAGCGAGAACCAGACCGGCACCAGCACGGATGTCGGAGGCTTCCACCTCGGCCCCCGTCAACTCAGCCGTACCGGTGATAAGAGCGTGATTGCCGTCAATTGCGATGTTCGCACCGAGGCGGGCAAGTTCATGAACAAACCGCCAGCGGGCCTCAAACAGGTTCTCCGTAACCACGCCAACACCGTCGGCGACCGCGTTCAAGGCAATGGCAAACGGCTGCAGATCAGTGGGAAAACCGGGGAACGGAAGAGTAGAGATGTTCACCGAACGCGGACGCTGAGGTCCGATGACACGCAGACCGCGCTCAGTGTCAGAAATCGAGGCCCCGGCCGCTTCGAGCTTGTCAAGAACATTCGGGAAGAGATCACGCGTGACGCCCACGACCTCGACATCGCCGGCCGTAATCGCCGTAGCGTAGGCCCACGTGCCACCCACAATTCTGTCGGGCACGCAGCTGTGCTCCACGGGGCGCAGACTTTCCACGCCGTCGATGACGAGACGAGCTGTGCCGATGCCGTCGATCTTCGCACCCATGCTCACCAACATCGAACAGATGTCGACAATCTCCGGTTCTTTGGCAGCGTTGTCAATGACGGTGCGCCCATCTGCCAGAACCGCCGCCATCACAAGGTTCTCTGTCGCTCCGACAGAAGGAAAGGCCAAGGAGATATCAGCACCGTGCAGGCCGTCCGGCGCCTCAGCAACAAAATAGCCATGATCAAGGTGAACATCCGCACCCAGAGCCCTGAGACCCGCTGCGTGCAGATCAAGACCGCGCGATCCAATGGCATCCCCACCGGGAAGTGCGACCTTGGCGCTGCGCATACGGCCGATCAGCGGGCCCAAAACAGAAATAGAGGCGCGCATCGCGCGCACAAGCTGATAATCAGCCTGAATATCCGTGCGCTCAGGGACGTCAATAGAGACGACGCCAGCCCGGGAATCGTAATCAACATCGCAGCCGAGCCGCTCAAGGAGACGGGCCATGATCGAAACGTCGAGAATCGCAGGAACGTTCGTGATGACAGAACGGCCGGGAGCAAGCAGAGCGGCGGCCATGAGTTTGAGGACACTGTTCTTGGCACCTCGGACTTCTACCGAGCCTTCCAAGCGAACAGGGCCGTGGACGCGGAGGACTTCCATCAATTGAACCTTCCGACGGCGATGTTGTCGCCGGGCGGAGACGATTCGATCCACGCGGACAGGGCAGACAGCGAATCAGCATCGAGAGCGAGCCTGCAGATGCGGGGATCAGGGTTTCCGCTGTTGATAGCCAAGGTGGCGATATAGGCATCCGACATAACCGCGAAGCGCTCATCGCCTTCAGGTTTCGTACGCTCAGCAATCTCCATGGTTGAGCGCGGCAAACGCACCGCGGGGCGCGAAGAAAAGCCGAAGATCGGATACCAATCAAGAGTGCTGACGCTGAAAACCGCAACGCCCAAACGCCAACGTGGGCGGTGACTGGAGTCACCGCCCACGCTGTATGAGCAGTCAAAGGCGCCCTTAAGGCGGCCAATGGCCCGACGGCGAACGGAGACTGCTGCAACTGCAATAGCAGCCAATCCCACCAACGAGAGCAGAATAATCAGCAGGACAGATGCATTCACAGTGTCAGTCTACGTTCGCAGGCGTCGGGCTTTGGTCAGACCAGCTTCGCTGTGTCGGCGACGATGTTCACACGGTCGTTTTCAACCGACATGAACCCGCCGGCCGCGTGAGCGGTCACAAGCTGGTCGTTGGAGTCAATGATCCTCACGTCGCCGCCGGCGATCACGGCAAGCACCGGTTCGTGACCGGTCAGGATTCCGATTTCGCCTTCAACGGACTTAGCGACAACGCGCTTCGCCTGGCCGGACCACACTTCGCGGTCAGCGGCGACGACGGTGACATCGAGTGCCATGGATCAGTTCTCCTTCTGGAGCTGCTCGTAGTTGCGCAGCACATCGTCGATCGGGCCGACGTTGAAGAAGGCCTGTTCGGGGATGTGGTCGAAGTCGCCGTCGCAGATGCCCTTGAAGCCTTCGATCGTGTCCTTGATCGGAACGGTCGAGCCTTCAACACCGGTGAACTGCAGAGCGGTGTAGGTGTTCTGCGACAGGAACTGCTCAATACGACGTGCGCGGTGAACCGTGAGCTTGTCTTCTTCGGACAGTTCGTCAACACCGAGGATGGCGATGATGTCCTGCAGTTCCTTGTTCTTCTGGAGGATCTGCTTGACGCGCACGGCAGTGTCGTAGTGGTCCTGACCAACGTACAGCGGGTCGAGGATGCGCGACGACGAGGTCAGCGGGTCAACAGCCGGGTACAGACCGCGCGAAGCGATGTCACGCGACAGTTCCGTGGTGGCGTCGAGGTGTGCGAACGTCGTTGCCGGAGCCGGGTCGGTGTAGTCGTCAGCGGGGACGTAAATGGCCTGCATCGACGTAATCGAGTGACCGCGGGTCGACGTAATGCGCTCCTGGAGGACACCCATTTCGTCAGCCAGGGTCGGCTGGTAGCCCACAGCCGAAGGCATGCGGCCCAGCAGCGTCGAGACTTCCGAACCTGCCTGCGTGAAGCGGAAGATGTTGTCGATGAACAGAAGCACGTCCTGCTTCTGAACGTCGCGGAAGTACTCAGCCATGGTCAGACCGGTCAGGGCGATGCGCAGACGCGTGCCCGGCGGTTCGTCCATCTGGCCGAACACCAGTGCGGTGTTGGGCAGAACTCCCGATTCGTCCATTTCGTGGATGAGGTCGTTGCCCTCACGGGTGCGCTCACCGACACCGGCGAACACAGACACACCACCGTGGTCCTGGGCGACACGGGTGATCATTTCCTGAATCAGAACGGTCTTGCCGACACCAGCACCACCGAACAGACCAATCTTTCCACCCTGCACGTAGGGGGTCAGGAGGTCGATGACCTTGATGCCCGTTTCGAACATCTGAGTCTTCGATTCCAGCTGGTCGAAGTTAGGTGCGGTGCGGTGGATGGGCCAGCGCTCGGTGATCTCGTAGGGTTCGTCGATCATCGAGTCGTTGAGGACGTCACCGGTGACGTTGAAGACCTTGCCCTTGGTGACATCGCCGACGGGCACCGAAATGGGGCCGCCGGTGTCGCGGACTTCCTGGCCGCGGACAAGACCGTCAGTCGGCTGCATCGACACGGCGCGGACGATGCCGTTGCCGAGCTGCAGCTCGACTTCGAACGTCAGTTCGCGGGTGCCCTCAGACAGTTCGACCTCAGTCTTGAGTGCGTTGTAGATTGCGGGAACCGAATCGAGCGGGAACTCGATATCGACAACGGGGCCGATAACTCGAGAGATCCGCCCGACCCCACCCTTGACCTGGGGTGTTTCAGTAACGGTTGCAGTCATGTTCTCTTTCTTTTCTGCTCTCTTAGGGCGTTAGACGCTTCAGTCAGCAGATCCTGCGCCGGCAAGTGCGTCTGCACCGCCGACGATCTCAGAGATCTCCTGGGTAATCTCAGCCTGACGCGCCGAGTTGGCGAGTCGCGTGTACGTCCGGATGAGGTCGTCTGCGTTGTCGGTTGCGGTCTTCATTGCCTGCTGGCGTGCAGCCTGCTCAGATGCTGCCGCGTTGAGCAGCGCAGCGAGGATGCGCGATTCGATGTACTTCGGCAGCAGTGCGTTGAGCACAGTTTCTGCGTCAGGTTCGAATTCGTACAGCGGCAGAGGACCGTCCGCGGTCGTCGGCGCCGGATGATCTTCATCGGCTTCAACGACCTCAAGCGGAAGCAGACGACGGTGTTCGGGCTCCTGAGTAACGGAGTTCACGAACCGTGTGTAGACGAAGTAGATTTCGTCGACACCGTCGTTGCCGAAGTCACGGTCGAAGGCTTCCAGAAGCGTGTTGCCGATCTTCTGGGCGTCTTCGACAGTCGGGTTCTCAGAGAATCCCGTCCAGGCGCCGGCCAGCTGACGCTCGCGGAACGTGTAGTACGTTTCGGGCTTGCGTCCGACCACGTAGAGCTGCTGTTCAACGTTCTTTTCGTCGAGAAGCTGAACGAGCTCTTCTGCTCGCCGGATGACATTCGATGAATATGCTCCGGCGAATCCGCGGTCGGGGCCGATGACGACAACTGCCGCGCGGCGCACGTCTTCCGGTTCCGTGGTCAGAACGTGGTCGACATTCGACTGCGTTGCGACTGCGGATACGGCGCGCGTGATCGCGTTGGCGTAGGGCGTTGCGTCCTTGACCCTGCGGATGGCCTTCTGAATACGGGAAGCCGCGATGAGCTCCATCGCCTTGAAGATCTTCCTCAAGGACGATGTCGAGTTGATCTTCGCTTTGAAGACCCTCTGTGAAGCTCCCATCAGTACTTCCTTTCCCTATACCCGATCAGCGCTGCTTGACGATCTGCTCCTGAACGACTTCTTCTTCGTTCGTGGCGTCGAAGTCTTCAGTGCCGATCGCCGAGCCCCCGTCCGAAGACTGGAACTCGCGCTTGAATTCGGTGATCGCGGTTTCAAGCTCGCCCAGGAGGTCCTTGCCGAGCTTGTCGTTGAGGTTCGCGATCGTGGTCAGAATCTCGGTCTTGCGCTCAAGGTAGTCGTGGAATTCACGTTCGAAGCGCAGGACGTCCTCGACGGGGATGTCATCGAGGTGGCCTTCGGAGCCTGCCCAGATGGACACGGTCTGCTTTTCGGAAGGCATCGGGTCGTACTGACCCTGCTTGAGCAGTTCCATCAGGCGAGCACCGCGATCCAGCTGACGCTTGGTTGCGGCGTCAAGGTCGGATGCGAACATCGCGAACGCCTCGAGCGAGCGGTACTGAGCCAGCGAGATCTTCAGGGTTCCCGAAACACCGCGCAGAGGCTTGCGCTGAGCCGAACCGCCGACGCGCGACACAGAAACACCGACGTCGACGGCCGGGCGCTGGTTGGCGTTGAAGAGGTCCGACTGCAGGAAGATCTGACCGTCGGTAATCGAAATGACGTTGGTCGGAATGAACGCACCGACGTCGTTTGCCTTGGTTTCAATGATCGGCAGACCGGTCATCGAACCGCCGCCGAGCTCGTCCGAGAGCTTGGCGCAGCGTTCAAGGAGGCGCGAGTGCAGGTAGAAGACGTCACCAGGGTATGCCTCACGGCCCGGCGGACGGCGCAGCAGAAGCGAAATCGCACGGTATGCCTCGGCCTGCTTGGAGAGGTCGTCGAAGACGATGAGGACGTGCTTGCCCTGGTACATCCAGTGCTGGCCGATAGCCGAACCCGCGTAGGGAGCAAGGTACTTGAAGCCTGCCGGGTCCGAGGCCGGCGAAGCCACGATGGTCGTGTACTCGAGAGCACCGTTTTCTTCCAGCGAGCGGCGGACCGACGCAATTGTCGAGCCCTTCTGACCACAGGCCACGTAAATGCAGCGAACCTGCTTGCTCGGGTCGCCGGATTCCCAGTTGGCCTTCTGGTTGATGATGGTGTCGATCGCAAGAGCGGTCTTGCCGGTCTTGCGGTCACCGATGATCAGCTGACGCTGGCCGCGGCCGACGGGCACCATGGCGTCGATGGCCTTGAGGCCGGTCTCCATGGGCTCCTTGACTTCCTTGCGGTCCATAACGCCGGCAGCCTGAAGCTCGAGTTCACGGCGACCTTCGGCTTCGATGTCGCCGAGACCGTCGACTGGGTTGCCGAGCGGGTCGACAACGCGGCCGAGGAACTTGTCTCCGACGGGCACCGAAAGAACCTCGCCCGTGCGGTAGACCTTCTGCTCTTCGGCGATGTTGGCGAATTCGCCGAGAACGACCACGCCGATTTCGCGTTCGTCGAGGTTCTGGGCCAGGCCGAGCGTGCCGTCTTCGAAGCGCAGCAGTTCATTGGCCATAACTCCGGGCAGTCCGGACACGTTGGCGATGCCGTCGCCAGCGGTCACAACGGTGCCCACTTCCGTCTTGTCAGCCGAGGCGGGCTTGTAGTTCTCTACAAACTTCCCCAGCGCGTCCCGGATCTCCTCCGGGCGAATTGTCAGATCCGCCATCGCGGTTTCCCTGCTTCCTTGGTTTGTGCGGCGCGGCCGCTGTTAGCTTGCGAGCCTGCGCTCAACTTCTGCGAGTCGGTCGGCAATCGTCGAGGTCATAACTTCGTCTCCAACCTGCACGCGGACACCGCCGACAACGTCGGGGTCGATGCGGATGTTGAGAACGAGTTTGCGACCAAAGCTGGCCGAGAGAGCTGCCTCGAGACGGGACTTCTGCTGTTCGGTCAGTTCCCGTGCGACAGTCACGTCTGCAACTGCGCGCTGCTGACGGAATGCGAGGATTTCCGAGAAGTTCTCGTAGGCTTCGGAGACTCGACGACGGCGCGGGTTGACAGCACCGTGGACGAGCAGCATGAGCGTTTCTGCCGAAACGCGGCTGCCGACGATCTGCTGCAGCAGCTGTTCCTTAGCGGCCGGCTCAGCGTCAGATTCGAGGGCCCGTTCGAGGTCGTGATCAGAGAGAACCAGACGCGTAAAGCGGAACAGCTCTTCTTCGACCTCGCCCAGGCGCTCCTGCGACTGCGCGTGTGCGGCCAGCTGCGACACAGCAGCGGTTTCGACTGCGGTCACGTAGTCCTGAACGCGCGCCCACCGACGTCCGGCGGCGCTGACGAGCAGATCGACGGCGGGAGCCGACAGCTTGCCTGCGAACAGCGAGTTCAGAAGGCCGCGCTTGGCTTCAACGTCGACTGCCGAGTCCGTGAGAACGCGTCGCAGCTGAACATCCGAAGCGAAAACGCCGACAGCTGCCAGGAGATCGGCTGCAAAGCCGGTTCCGGGCGTGACGACGGTCGCTGCCTCGTCAACGGTCTGCAGCAGTGAATTTCTGCTCGATGCCAGCATCACGCGTCCTTGCCGGCCGGAGCCTGTGCTTCGAGGTCAGCGATGAAGCGGTCGACAACACCGTTGGAACGGGCGTCGTCCTGCAGCGATTCGCCGACGATGCGGGATGCGAGGTCTGTGGCCAGCGAGCCGACTTCGCTGCGGAGCGAAATCATTGCTGCCTGGCGCTCAGCTGCGATCTGCGCCTTGGCAGTCGAGATGATGCGTTCGGCTTCTTCGTTGGCCTGCTGCTTCATGTCAGCGATGATCTGAGCGCCGTCTTCCTGAGCCTCGGCACGCAGACGGGCTGCCTCTGCGCGGCCCTCGGCAAGCTGCATCCGGTACTCTTCCAGCGCTGCATCGGCTTCGGCCTGTGCGCGTTCGGCCTTTTCGATGCCGCCCTGGATAAGCCTGGATCGCTCGTCAAGGACTTCCTTGAACTTCGGAAGGATGAGCTTCCAGAAAACGAGCAGGATGATGACGAAGCAGACCAGCGACCACACAATGTCGTAGACAGCCGGAATCATGGGGTTCTGGTCAGAAGCCCCTGCGGCGATGAAAGTAGTCGGGGTCAAGAGTCAGTCCTTATTCCAGATCAGACGAAGATGAAGTGAGCTGCAATGCCGAGGAAGGCCAGGAGCTCGACGAATGCAATACCCAGGAACATGGTGGTGCGCAGCTGGCCGGAGACCTCAGGCTGGCGAGCCATGCCTTCGACGGTCTTGCCGACGAGGATGCCGATACCGATACCGGGACCGATAGCGGACAGACCGTAGCCGACCGTAGAGATGTTGCCCGAGACTTCAGCGAGAATGGTTGTATCCATGGGATGTTTTTCCTTCCGATATCTTGGCCGACTGGCTTAAGCCGACCGTGGTCCCGTGTGTTACAGGAGTTTGTGGGGTTGTACCTCAGTGGTCCTGAGCGATGCTCAGCTGAATGTACACAGCGGTCAGCAGTGCGAAGACGTATGCCTGCAGCACGGCTACCAGGATTTCGAAGAGTGTGAAGGCGAAACCGCCGACGAGAGTCAGACCGCCGAGTGCGAAGAGACCGCCGCCGGCTTCGAAGAAGAAGAAGTGGGTTGCGGCAAAGCACAGCACCAGAAGAAGGTGGCCGACGATCATGTTGAAGGTCAGACGCAGTGTGAGCGAAACCGGGCGGGCGATGAAGGTCGAGACGAACTCAATCGGGGTCACGATGATGTACATCAGCGGCGGAACACCGGCCGGGAACAGCTGGCTCTTAAGGTATGCGCCGCCGCCCTGGGCCTTGATTCCGGCGCCGATCATGACGAAGTAGGCGACGACGGCCAACACCAGCGGCATGCCGATGTTCGAGTTCGGCGAAATGTTGAGGAACGGGATGATGCCCGTGATGTTCATGCAGAACACAGTCAGGAAGATGACGGCGATCAGCGGGAAGAAGCGGTCGCCGTCTTTTTTGCCGAGGATGTCGTGGGCGATGCCCTTGCGGCAGAACTCAAGCGCCATTTCCGCAATCGACTGAGCGCGGGTGGGAACCAGTCGGCCGCCGCGAAGCATCAGCCAGAAGGCCAGCACCATGAGGAGGGAAACTGCGATCCGGATGATCATGATCCGGTTGAGTTCAAAGGGGGTCCCGGCGAAGAGCACAGCGCTGGGGAAGAACTCTTCGAGCCCTGGTGCGTGGAAGCCTCCTCCCTCTGCGACGAGGGACACCGATGAAGTCAGAGCTGACGCGTTAAACAGGGCTAACTCCCAAAGCTCAGGGCGCACGCAAGCATGCAGTGGCCATATGCGGATGGTCGATGTGTTTGCAGAGCCACAAGTGCGGGCTCCGGAAAAACACACACGATTCCCAGAGGAATCATCGCGGTTTGACTGAATCTTACCAAGCGCGACTTATGATTCAAAACTCAGTCGCGTTTCCCGAGCGTCGGATCAACCGTCGGAATCCGAGCGTTCTGCACTGCCCATGTTTCGATCGCCAGGGATGCCACCGCACCGGCAACAAGCGTGATGAACAGAACCATCGGGTGATAGAAGTCTTTGCCGGAAAGCATCGCAATGACTGCGAACAGGAGCACGATCTTCACCAGGAAGCCGCCCATCGCCGCACCTGCCGTGACAGCCGGACCAGCGTCTGCCGTGAACAGCATGATGACCGCGGTGATGCCGAAGAACACAAAGGCAACAGCCGCTCCGATGAGCGCACTGTAGACACCGCTCACACCGACTGTCAGCCCGCCGATCACCGCTGCGATCAACGCGATAGCAACACCGGCAGTCGCACTGAAAACGAGGATCCGCTGCATGAGTCTACTGACGGCCTGTGCGCTGGTGGACTGCTGGCTCATCTTGTGATTTCCCTTCGGTAGCGACGACGGGCGATCACCGGGTAGAAGGTGAACGCGAGTGTTATGAGAAGGCTGATGCCCACAACGATGATGACGATGTCTGTTGGGAACAGCAGGAAGCCGATTGCACCGAAGGCGAAGTCCGCTGTCCACAGGTACATGATGAGCACTGCGCGAGCGTGAGAATGCCCCAGGCGCAGCATGCGGTGGTGAAGGTGCTTCGCGTCCGCGCTGAACGGCGATTTTCCTGCCGCCATTCGGCGGACAACAGCCAGGAAAAGGTCGATGAGCGGCAGCGCCATAACCGCCAGGGGCAGGATGATCGGCATGTAGGCGGCGAAAACACGTTCGTTCGAAAGAAGCGCGGGATCGACCTGGCCGGTGACGCGAATAGTCGATGCGGCCAGCAGAAGGCCGATGAGCATCGATCCGGAATCTCCCATGAAGATCCGGGAGGGGTTGAAGTTGTGCGGCAGGAAGCCAATGCACCCGCCTACAAGAAGCGCGATGATGAGCGAGGCCAGGTTCGCGTAGCTGGCGGGGCTCGTGTCCACGGCCAGCTGATAGCTGTAGATGAAGAAGGCCACGCCGCCGATTGTCACGACGCCGCTGGCAAGTCCGTCGAGTCCGTCGACGAAGTTGACCGCGTTGATGGTGACCAGAACAACGAACACCGTGAGAATGACCGACATACGCGGCGACCCCACGATGATGTCGACCCACGGGATCGACAGCATTGCCACGCCGTTGAGAGCCATAAAGCCCGCGGCCAGAGCCTGTCCGGCCAGCTTCGCGGCCCAGTTGATGTCCCAGATGTCGTCGATTACACCGATGAGCACCAGAAGGCCCCCGGCGCCGGCCACACCGATGATGGGCGCGGGATTGTCAAACAGGTGCCGAAGGAACGGGGTTTGGGATGCAAACAGCAGTCCGACGAGCACACCGGCATAGATGGCCACGCCGCCGAGTCTGGGCGTGGGCACCGAGTGGACGTCGCGGTCGCGCAGCGGCGAGAAGATGAGCCCGCGTTCGGCCACGCGTCGGACCATGGGCGTCACAAGATAGGACACGATAGCCGACACGACGACGATGAACAGGTAGACGCGCATCAGCCGTCCCTATCAGCCTCTCCGGAAGCGGGCGCCTCGTCAGCAGCGGCTCCCTCAGCCGGCACCTCGGGGTCTTCGGGTTCTTGGCCGACATCCAGCAGATTCGGCACGTGCTCGGCAAGAGCCGCGTAGGAAATGGGACCCGAGCGCACCACTCGGGGCGGCTGTGCCGTCATGTCGATGATCGTCGAAGCGCCCTGGCCGGCTGCAGGGCCGGAGTCAAGGTAGACCTCGATGGTCTCCCCCAGCATCTGCTCGGCGTCTTCAACTGTCAGAGCTGCCGGCTGCCCGTGCGCGTTGGCCGACGAAACAGCCAAGGGGCCGGTGCGGCGCAGCACGTCGAGTGCGGGTTCGTGGTCCGGCATCCGAACTGCCACTGTGCCGTGGGTGTCGCCGAGGTCCCAGTCGAGCATGGGCTGTGCGCGGCAGATGATGGTCAGCGCTCCAGGCCAGAACTCTGCTGTGAGTGCCATGGTCGCAGCATCGACGCCCTCGGCGATTCCCATGAGGGTTTCCGGGCGCGCGATGAGCACGGGCGGCGGCATGGTGCGGTCACGGCCCTTCGCTTCGAGCAGGCGCTCAACCGCTTCGGGTGAAAATGCGTCGGCGGCGACACCGTAGACGGTGTCGGTGGGCAGCACGATGAGTTTGCCGTCTTCGATGACCCGTGCGGCTTCGGCGATCACGAGGTCGTGGACCTCTGAGCTGCGAAGGTCATAGTGCCGCGACATGGGTCTCCTCGTGTGGTGTGAAGCCGGTGGTGAAACGTTCCCTGCCAGTGTAGTCGCGGTGGACTTCCACCCGTTCAAAGCCCGCGTTCGCAAAAGCATCGCGCATCTGCTGCCCCTGATATTCAGCGTGTTCGACAGCCAGTGCTCCTCCGGGAACTATGATCCTCGCCGCGTGGGCGATGAGCGCGCGGGGAAACTCCATACCGTCCTCTCCCCCGCCGTACAAGGCGATTTCGGGGTCGGCTTCAACTTCCGGCAGCTTCGGCTGGCGCGCACGGTCGACATACGGAGGATTCGACACCACAAGGTCCACTGGGCAGTCCGGAAAGAACTGCAGTGCGTCACCCTGGGTGACTGTGCACTGCGAACCGCAGCGGCTGAGTGCCCGAGCATGGTTCTCAATGTTCTTCTGTGCCCACCCGTAGGCGGTCGGGCTCAGTTCGATGCCGGTTGCCGAGGTGCCGCCCACCTCGGTTGCCAAGGACAGAGCCAAGGCCGAGGTGCCGGTGCACAGGTCAAGCACCTGCCGGCTGCCGCGGGGGCGGCTGCGCAGAAAGTCAATGCCCCACTGAGCCAGCAGCTCAGTTTCGGGGCGGGGAATGAAAACACCGGGGCCGACAGCCAGGTCGAGGTGCCGGAAAGGGGCCTGTCCGGTGATGTGCTGAAGTGGAACCCGTTCGCTCCGGCGTGTCAGCGCATCCTCAAGGCGGTGGACTACATCGGCGGGAACAGCGGGATCGGACAAGAGCGTCAGGGACAGATCCTTGACATCACTCCCCCAGGCCCATGCAAGAAGAAGGCGAGCCTCCGCATCGGCGGCTTCTATGTCCGCGCGGTACAGCCGAGCGGCTGCAGAAGACAGAATCTGGCGGGCACGAAGCGGATCAGCAGACAATCAGCCGATCCCCTCGAGCCGCTCAGCACGTTCAGCGGCGCGCAGGGATTCGACAACCTCGTCCAATCGCCCGTCAAGGACCTGGTCGAGGTTGTATGCCTTGTACCCGGTGCGATGATCGACGATCCGGTTTTCCGGGAAGTTGTAGGTGCGGACGCGCTCGGAACGGTCCACCGAGCGAACCTGTGAGCGGCGTGCGCTCTGGGCTTCTGCAGCGGCTTCTTCAGCCTGTTTGGCCAACAGACGCGCACGCAGAATGCGCATGGCGGCCTCACGATTCTGCAGCTGTGACTTTTCGTTCTGACAGCTGGCGACGATTCCCGTGGGCAGGTGGGTGATGCGCACAGCGGAGTCTGTCGTGTTGACCGACTGGCCGCCGGGCCCGGACGAACGGTAAACATCGATGCGCAGATCGTTGTCGTCAATGCGGATCTCGTCGGGTTCGTCGACTTCCGGAAACACCATGACACCGGCGGCCGATGTGTGGATGCGTCCCTGCGATTCCGTCACGGGAACACGCTGCACGCGGTGCACACCGCCTTCGAACTTCATCCAGCCGTACACGCCGCCTTCGCGGGATTTAACGGCCAGCGTGATGTCCTTCCAACCGCCCAAAGCGGTTTCCGTGGAGTCGAGGACTTCGACACTCCATCCGCGGTTGGACGCCCAGTGCCGGTACATGTTGACGAGGTCTGCGGCGAACAGGGCGGATTCGTCACCGCCTTCTCCGGCTTTGACCTCGAGCAGGGCATCGCGGACATCATCGGGGTCTTTGGGAACGAGCAGTTCCCGCAGCCGTTCTTCGAGATCGGCAACCACACCGTCCAAGCGGTGTGCCTCTTCGGCAAACGAGCTGTCCTCTTCGGCAAGCTCAGCGGCAGCCTCGCGGTCGCTGCGGGCGGAGTCAATCGCGTCGACGCAGGTTTTCACCTGGCCGAGTTCGGAATACCGCCTGGTCAGCTTGCGGGTCCGCCCCGCATCGGCGAGCACGTCCGGGTCGGCGAGTTCCGCCTCGATTCGGTCGTGCTCGTCGATGAGCGAGCGGACACTGGCTTCCAGCTGCGAAGAGTCAAGCGCCATCAGTCGTCAGAGGCGGCTTTCGGCAGCGGGGTGGTCTTCTGCACCTGCATGAGGAACTCAGCGTTGTTCTGGGTTTCCTTCAGCTTTGAGAGCAGAAGCTCAAGAGCCTGCTGCTGTTCAAGGCCAGCGAGCACGCGGCGCAGACGCCACATGATCTTGCGCTCTTCAGCACCCATGAGGTTCTCTTCGCGGCGCGTTCCGGAGCCGTTGACGTCAACAGCCGGGAAGATGCGCTTGTCAGCAAGGCTGCGCGACAGGCGAAGCTCCATGTTGCCGGTGCCCTTGAACTCTTCGAAGATGACTTCGTCCATCTTCGAGCCGGTCTCGACGAGGGCCGTTGCCAGAATCGTGAGCGAACCGCCGCCCTCGATGTTCCGCGCGGCACCGAAGAAGCGCTTGGGCGGGTAGAGGGCGTTGGCGTCGACACCACCGGACAGGATGCGGCCGGATGCCGGCTGCGCCAGGTTGTAGGCACGGCCCAGACGGGTGATGTTGTCCAGGAGCACAACGACATCCTGGCCCATTTCAACCAAGCGCTTGGCACGCTCAATTGCGAGTTCGGCAATTGCGGTGTGGTCGTCAGCCGGACGGTCGAAGGTCGAGGCGATGACTTCGCCGTCAACCGCGCGGGTCATGTCCGTGACTTCTTCGGGACGTTCGTCGACCAGGACGACCATGAGGTGGACGTCGGGGTTGTTCGTCTTCACAGCGTTGGCAATCTGCTGCATGATCGTGGTCTTGCCGGCCTTCGGCGGGGCGACGATCAGACCGCGCTGGCCCTTGCCGATGGGGGCAACAAGATCGATGATCCGCTGCGTGACGTTCGACGATGTCGTCTCCATCCGCAGGCGCTCCTGCGGGTAGAGCGGGGTGAGCTTCGAGAAGTTCACGCGGCGCTTGGCGTCCTCAACCGACAGACCGTTGACGGAGTCCAGGCGGACGAGGGCGTCGAACTTTTCGCGACGGTTATTGCGTTCGCCTTCGCGGTGCTGGCGAATGGCGCCGACAACGGCGTCACCCTTGCGCAGACCATTGCGCTTGACCATGTTGTTCGACACGTAGACGTCGTTCTGGCCCGGCAGGTAGCTGGAAGTGCGCAGGAACGCGTAGTTGTCGTGTACGTCGAGGATGCCGCTGACGGGAATGAGCACATCGTCGGGACGCAGGTCGTCGTCACCGCGACGACGTTTGCGGTCTCGGCCACGGCCGCGTCGACCACGATCGTTGTTGTCGTCCCGGCCCCCGTCGTCGTGACGGTTGCTGCGGTTATCGCCGTTGTTGCCGCGGTTGTCATTCCCACGGTTGTCGCGGTTATCGCCGTTGTTGCGATTGTCCCCGTCGTCACCGTGGTTCTTGCGACCGCGACCGTTCTTGTTGTTCTTGTGGCCCTGCTTGTCGTCGTGGCCGTTCTTGTCGCCGCGACCACCCTTGTCGTTGTGGCCGTTGTTGTCACGGTTCTTGTCGTCGCGGTTGTTGTCACCGCGGTTCTTATCGCCGCGCTGGCCGTCGCCGGACTGGGAAACGTCGGCAGAGCTGTCGTCTCCGCGCTTGCCGCCACGGCTGCGACGACGCGAACGGCCGCTGTCGTCGCCCTGTTCGGCACTGTCACGACCGTCGGCCTTGTCTTCAGCCTTGGCTTCGGCCTTCTTTTCGTCGTTTTTCTTGCTGTCGGTGTTCTCGGCTTTGTCCGAGGACGCGTCCGAGCTCTTCTTCTTGTCTGCGCCAGCACCGGTGTCTGCACCGGACTGCGCGGCTCCGCCCTGCGCCTGGAGAATGGCGTCGATCAGGTCGCTCTTGCGAAGACGGCGGTAGCCTTTGATTCCCAATCCTGCTGCCATTTCCTGCAGCTGCGGCAGGCGGAGTGCGGACAGGCTTCCGGAGTGGTTGAAGTCAGTGTTTTCTGACACGAAGGTTCCTTCTCCCTCGTTCGGCTGAAGCACAAAGAGGCATTCAGCAATGGTCTGCACATGAAAGTGACTGTGAAAGCACCAGCGTGGGTGCTGAGGTGACTGTTCTTCATCGGAGACAGAACCTGTCGATCCGAACATCACAGCGAAGCGCTGCGGAAGAACAGGTCAAGCATAACGTGAAGAAATGCGGTAAAGCGAATCAGCGCGCCGACAGTCGGCGCGCTGATTCCCCTATGCGTCTGTTCGTGTAATGGTCGCCCCGAAATCTGCTATCGAGGCTGCGATGATCCTGGCATCGTCGTCGCCGAGGACCGAGGCGACTTCATCGCGCAGGTTTTCCCCGGTGCCCAGAACGAGCGCTGTCGGGCCGCCCCCCGAAACAACAGCGGCGAGCCCGTGAGCCCGAAGAGCATCGACCCGAGCCAGCGTTTCCGGCATCGCGGGACGGCGATACTCCTGGTGAAGATGATCTTCTGTCGCCTCGAAAAGAAGCGACGGAGCGCGGCCGATCGCGTGGATGAACAGAGCCGCCGCCGCTGAGTTCGCCACTGCGTCAGCGTGGGGAATCTGCTCTGGAATGAAGGAGCGCGCGTAGTCGGTGTCCAACTTGGTGTCGGGAACGATGAGAACCGCGCGCACAGCCGGGTGGACCGGAACTGAAACAGACCGAGGGCTGCCTTCCGCATCGAGCGTGCTGATGGAGACCCCGCCGAACAGAGCGGGTGCAGCGTTGTCAGCATGCCCCTCGTAGTGAACCGCCCAGGCGAGTCTTTCCTCTTCTGTCAATTCACCTCGTCCCGCGAAGGCAAGAAGAGCATCGGCAATCGAGATTCCCGCAACAACAGCGGCGGCCGAGGACCCCATCCCCCTCGAATGCGGGATCGTGTTGGCACAGCGCAGAGTCAGCCGGTCAGCCAGCGCCCCGTGTCCGTAGTGATCGAGCACCTCGCGCACAACCCTGTGGATCAGATGGTCCGAGGAGGTGGGCACCTGGCCGGCCCCCTGCCCGGTAACCTCTACACAGCTGCTGAGGTCGACCGGATCGGGGTGAAGTTCGGCCACCACTTCATCGGCAATGTCGAGGGCGAGCCCGAATGTGTCGTATCCGGGACCCAGGTTAGCCGATGTCGCAGGGACCGAGACTTCGATGCTGTAGGGCATTATCAGCTCTCCAGGCCCAGTGCGCGGGCCGCGCTGACAGCGTCAACCGGCACGCTCTTGGCTTCGAATTCGCCTTCTGCCGCTTTGAGTGCCCAGTCTGCGTCTTTGAGTCCGTGCCCGGTGACGGTGCACACGATGACAGCACCCTGCGGCACCTGTCCGGCTTCGTGCATCTTCAGCAGACCTGCGATCGAGGCGGCCGAGCCGGGCTCGATGAAGATGCCCTCGGTTGAGGACAGCAGACGGTGAGCGCGGATGATCTGTTCGTCTTCCACCGAATCGATAAGACCGCCCGATTCGTCACGAGCCGCGATCGCCTTGTCCCACGAAGCGGGGTTGCCGATCCGGATGGCAGTTGCAATCGTCTCCGGTTCGTCAACGGGGTGGCCGGTGACAAGCGGAGCCGCACCGGCAGCCTGGAAGCCCCACATGCGCGGGGTCGAATCAGCCAGGCCCTTCTGGGCGTACTCGGTGTAGCCCTTCCAGTAGGCGGTGATGTTTCCGGCGTTGCCCACCGGCAGCGCGTGAATGTCCGGTGCTTTGCCGAGAGCGTCGACAACTTCAAACGCGGCTGTCTTCTGGCCTTCGATGCGGTCGGGGTTGACCGAGTTGACCAGATGGACCGGGTAGGACTCCGACAGCTTGCGGCACAGGGTCAGGCAGTCGTCGAAGTTGCCGTCGACTTCCAGCAGCTGGGCGCCATGCGCGACAGCCTGGCTCATTTTGCCGGGGGCGATTTTGCCCTTCGGCACAAGAACCGCACACGTCATGCCGGCCTTTGTCGCATAGGCGGCAGCCGATGCCGAAGTGTTGCCAGTTGAAGCGCAGATGACGGCCTTTGCACCGGCGGCCTTGGCCGCGGTGATCGCGGCTGTCATACCGCGGTCCTTGAACGAACCGGTGGGGTTCATACCCTCATATTTGACGTAGACCTCTGCGCCGGTGCGCTCCGAGAGCTTTTCGGCGAAGATCAGTGGGGTGCCGCCTTCTCCGAGCGAAACAGGCTGGGCCTGCGGATCGATTGCAAGGTGTTCGCGGTATTCGGTCACGACCCCGCGCCACTGGTGTGCCATGGTCTTTCTCACTGTCCTTCGATGCGCAGAATCGACACAACGTCATCGACCACGTCGAGCGCGCGCAGCCGCTCCACGGTCGTCGCCAGCGCGGATTCGCTTGCACTGTGTGTTGCCACCACGAGCTTGGCGCGCGGGTCAGCCGCATCGTCCAGGCTGGTCTGTTCGACCAGCTTGATGGACACCTCTTGGTCGAGGAAGACCTCGGTGACGGTGTGCAGCACGCCCGGGCGGTCTTGCACGGCCAGTGTGATGTGGTAGCGGGTGGTGATGTCGTCGATCGGGACGATCGGCTGCGAATCGCCTTCGAGCTTCCGGTACTGGCCGGCGCCGCCGAGCACCTTGCGGCGCGCAACCGACACGAGGTCGCCGAGCACTGCGGACGATGTCGGGGCTCCCCCGGCTCCCTGGCCGTAGAACATGAGCTCACCGGCGGATTCAGCTTCGACGAACACGGCGTTGAACGCCCCGCCCACGCTGGCCAGAGCGTGGTCTGCCGGGATCAGCGCCGGGTAGACGCGCGCCGAGATTCCGGCGCCCGGGATGCTTTCGCAGATGGCCAGAAGCTTGATGGTGAAGCCCTGGCTGGCCGCGGTCGAGATCATGTCCGCGGTGATGTTCTCAATACCCTCAACGTGGACGTCATCGATGCTCACGGAGCTGTGGAATGCCAGCGAAGCCAGAATCGCGGCCTTGGCAGCAGCGTCATGGCCGCCGACATCTGCCGTCGGATCAGCTTCTGCATAGCCGAGTTCCTGAGCGGTCTTCAGCGCGTGTTCGTACTCCCAGCCCTTGGCTTCCATCGCGTCGAGGATGAAGTTCGTGGTGCCGTTGACGATCCCGAGCACGCGGGTGATGCGGTCACCGGCCAGCGAATCGCCTACGGGGCGGATGATGGGGATGGCGCCTGCTACGGCAGCTTCGTATTCAAGGCGCACCTTGGCCTTGTCGGCGGCGGCGAAGAGCTCGCCGGAGTGCTTGGCCAGCAGCGCTTTGTTGGCGGTGACGACCGAAGCACCGGAGTCCAGCGCCTTGATCAGCAGCTCGCGGGCGGGTTCGATGCCTCCCATGAGCTCGACGACGATGTCGGCTCCTTCAATTGCCTTGTCGAGATCGTCTGTGATGAGCTCGGCCGGAATGCCGGGACGGGACTTCGAAGTGTCGCGCACACCGACGGACATGAGCTCAAGCGGGCTTCCAATGCGCTCGGTGAAGCTGTCAGCGCGGTTGAGGATCGCGTCGGCGACTTCGCTGCCGACGGTTCCCGCTCCGAGCAGGGCTACCTTAAGAGGCTGGGCGCTCATTTTTCTCCGTTCTCATTGGCCCGGGCGAAGCCGGGATCCGATGCAAACATCTGTTCGTAGGTCTCGGGCAGCACCACCCACTCGGCTTGCCCGTCTTCGACGGCGACGACACCGGGGCGCGGTACGTGGTTGTAATTCGAGGACAGAGGCCTGCAGTAGGCACCCGTGCCGGGGACTGCGATGAGGTCTCCCCGGCTGATGTCAGCAGGCAGGTACTCATCGCGGACCACGATGTCGCCGCTCTCGCAGTGTTTGCCCACCACGCGGACAACAGTCGCCTTGGCATCGGATGACCGTGAGGCCAGTGTGCACGAATAATCGGCATCGTACAGAGCGGTCCGAATGTTGTCGCTCATTCCGCCGTCTACTGACACATAAGTACGGATGCCGGACCCGGTTTCGACTTCTTTTATGGTTCCAGCGGTGTAGAGCGAGAACATGGCCTGTCCGACAATCGCCCGTCCCGGTTCGAAGGACACTGCCGGGCGCGGGAAGTCCGCGTCGTCGCATTCTTCTGCAACCGCAGCGGCCAGCAGACCGGCCATCTGCGCAAAGGAAACAGGTCTGTCCTGCGATGTGTAGCGGATGCCAAAACCGCCGCCCAGGTCGATTTCGGGAACGACGAAACCGGTGTCTTCGCGCAGACAGGCAGAGAACTCAATGATCTTGCGGGCTGCGAGGGCAAAGCCGTCTTTTTCAAAGATCTGGGAGCCGATGTGACTGTGCAGGCCGACGAACTCGAGGTGGGGGTCGGCAATGACAGCACGGGCGGCTTGGTCTGCCGCTCCCCCGCTGATGGACAGACCGAACTTCTGGTCTTCGTGTGCTGTTGCGATGAAGCTGTGCGTGTGTGCTTCAACCCCAACGGTCAACCGCAGCATGACGGGTGCGGTGATGCCGCGTTCCGCGGCAGCCTGCGAGACGCGTTCGATTTCGTCAAGCGAGTCGATGACGATCCGACCGATACCCCAGTCCAGGGCCATGGCAATTTCGTCATCGGATTTGTTGTTGCCGTGCAGGCCCACTGCTTGGGCGGGAACACCGGCGGCCTGAGCTGTGCGCATTTCGCCAAGCGAGCACGTGTCTACGCCCATGCCCTCTTCGTGTGCCCACCGGGCAACTGCGGTGCACAGAAAAGCCTTGCCGGCGTAGTAGGCACGGGCTTCCATGCCCTGGGCGGCGAAAGCCGCGCTGAACTCTTCGACAAAACTTCGGGCACGGTGGCGGAAGTCGTCTACATCGAGCACGTACAGCGGGCTGCCGAAGCGCTCGGCGAACTGTGTCACCGGAACCCCGGCGACTTTCAGAACGCCTTCGGAGTTCTTGACGGTGTTGCGCGACCACAGCGAGGCCATGAGTTCATTGACGTCGGTGGGCACGGGCAGCCAAACCGGCGACGGTCCGGCGTGCAGAACGCCTGAAGGGTGAGCTGGCATTACATCTTCTCCGGTGCTGAGACTCCGAGCATGCGCAGTCCGTTGGCGAGCACGGTCTTGGTCGCACGGTCAAGCACCAGGCGTGTGCCGTGGACGGCAGCGAGCTCTTCGTCTGTGCGCGGCACAACGCGGCAGGCGTCATACCACTTGTGGAAGCTGCCGGCGAGCGATTCGAGGTAGCGGGCGACCCGGTGCGGTTCGCGCAGCTTTGCAGAGTCGGTCACGACGCGCGGGAAGTCGGCGAGTGCCGACAGCAGGACCGCTTCGGTCGGATCGGTCAGCGTTGCCGGGTCGACAGGGGCCTGCTCTACCCCCGCCTCGACCGCCCGGCGTTCCACACTGCAGGCCCGTGCGTGGGCGTACTGCACGTAGTAAACGGGGTTGTCGTTCGACGCTGAGCGCAGAACCTCGGGGTCGAGCGTGAGCGGCGAATCGGTGGGGATGCGCGCCAGCGAGTAGCGCAGCGCATCTGCGCCGAGCCATTCGATGAGGTCGCGCAGTTCGATGATGTTGCCGGCCCGCTTGGACAGGCGCGCGCCGTTGACGCTGATGAGCTGCCCGATGAGGATCTCGATGTTCTCGTTCGGGTCATCGCCGGCAGTTGCCGCGAGTGCTTTGAGGCGGCCTACGTAGCCGTGGTGGTCTGCACCCAGCAGGTAGATCTTCTTGGCAAAGCCGCGGTCCTTCTTGGACAGGTAGTAGGCGGCGTCAGCGGCAAAGTAGGTGGGATTGCCGTCAGCGCGGACGAGCACCCGGTTCTTGTCGTCGCCGAAGTCCGTGGTGCGCAGCCACACTGCACCGTCCTCGTCGAAGATATGGCCCTGTTCGCGCAGGCGGGCCACGGCATCGGCGACCTTGCCTTCGTCGTGGAGGCTCTTTTCGGAGAAGAACACATCGAAGTCAACGCCGAATGCGGTGAGCGTGTCTTTGATGTCAGCCAACTGCAGTTCGTAGGCTTCCGCGCGCAGCTGGTCGTAGATGTCGGCATCAGCGCTGTCGGCCCATTCGGGGTGGCGCTCAAGCAGGGCATCTGCGATTGCCTGCACGTACTGGCCGGGGTAGCCGCCCTCTGGGACATCCTGTCCGCGAAGGCGCGCCAGGACACTGCCGGCGAATGTGTCCATCTGGGAGCCGAAGTCGTTGATGTAGTACTCGGCGGTCACATCTGCCCCTGCGGCTCGCAGGACGCGCGTCAGAGCGTCGCCGACGGCGGCCCAGCGGGTGTGTCCCAGGTGGAGCGGGCCGGTCGGGTTGGCTGACACAAACTCCATGTTGACCGGATCTCCGGCCAGGGCGTCAGAGTGTCCGTAGGAGCTGCCTGCCTCGACGATGTCGAGGGCCAGCTGGCCGGCAGCCGCCTTGTTGAGGGTGATGTTGAGGAAACCGGGGCCCGCAACGTCCACGGTGTCGACACCGGGATTTGCACGCAGCTGTTCAGCGATTTTTTCAGCAAGTTCCCGAGGTGGAACTCCCGCTTGTTTGGCAAGCTGAAGGGCCGTGTTGGCCGCCCAGTCGCCGTGGTCGCGGTTCTTGGGTCGCTCGACCGTGAGCTTGTCGGGAACCGTAAGGTTCAGGCCTTCGTCGGCCAGAGTCTGAATGGCCTGTTCAATTGCTGCTTTGAGATCTTCCGGAGTCACAGGGTCAACGATATTACGCGCGCGTCCAATGCGGCCAACCAGGTGCCGCGGCACAGACTCAGCCGCGAGCGCGCCTCACTCTTGGGGCACCCCGGAGCGAGCCTGCTTCTGGTGGGGCTTTGCATTCGCCGACGTCTTGGAGACCCGGGGCCGGTCAGACAATTGCCTCCTATATCGACATGCGTCAATATAGATACGTGTCGATTCAAGATCAAGGAGCTCCCGGCATGACTGCAGACACCACCACACAGCAGACAACACCCGCACGCCTGTCGACACTGGATAAGTGGCTGCCGGCCTGGATCGGCCTGGCCATGATCGCGGGCCTCCTCCTCGGCCGGCTGATCCCAGGGGTCTCTGAGCTTCTTTCCCATTTGGAAGTCGGCAGCATCTCAGTGCCGATCGCCCTTGGCTTGCTGGTCATGATGTACCCCGTCCTCGCTAAAGTCCGCTATGACAAGGTCGCCGACGTCACCGGCGATAAGAAGCTGCTGATCTCGTCATTGATCCTCAACTGGTTGGTCGGGCCCGCCGTGATGTTCGCTCTGGCCTGGTTGTTCCTGCCAGACCTCCCCGAATACCGCACAGGATTGATCATCGTCGGCCTGGCCCGCTGTATTGCCATGGTCGTGATCTGGAACGACCTCGCCTGCGGTGACCGAGAGGCAACCGCTGTGCTGGTCGCGATCAACTCGATCTTCCAGGTGGTCATGTTCTCAGTCCTCGGCTGGTTCTACCTCACTGTCCTGCCCACGTGGTTGGGACTTGATACACAGGGCCTGGACGTGTCAATGGGCCAGATCGCTCTCAACGTGCTCGTCTTCCTCGGCGTCCCCCTGATCGCCGGATTCGCCTCACGGTGGATCGGCGAGAAACGTCGCGGCCGTCAGTGGTACGAAGAGAAGTTCATTCCCCGAGTGGGGCCCTGGGCGCTCTACGGCCTGTTGTTTACGATCGTGCTGCTCTTCGCGCTCCAGGGCGAGCAGATCACCAGTCAACCGTTGGACGTCGCTCGAATCGCACTGCCATTGCTGGTCTACTTCTCGCTGATGTGGTTCGCCGGCCTCCTGCTCGGCAAGAGCCTCGGTCTTGGCTACGCTCGATCCACAACACTGGCGTTTACGGCAGCGGGCAACAACTTCGAACTCGCGATTGCCGTCGCCATCGGCACCTTCGGCGCTGCCAGCGGACAGGCCCTGGCTGGAGTCGTCGGCCCCCTCATTGAGGTTCCTGTTCTGGTCGGCCTCGTCTATGTCTCACTCTGGGCCGCGAAGGCATGGTTCCGCACTGACCCCTACGCCACGGAGTCGAGCTCGTCATGACTGAAACCACTATGACCCCGACTGCCGATGAACCGTGTGCCCCCGACCCGTCCCACGCCATCGCTCTCGACGTCGCGACGACGCTTGCCGGCACACTCAAGGCACTCGCTGACCCTCTGCGGCTGCGGATGCTCTCAGCGATCAGCACTGATCCGCGTGGAGAGTCATGTGTCTGCGACCTTGCAGAGCTTGCCGATGTTTCTCAGCCAACTGTCTCTCATCATTTGAAAGTGCTGAAGACAGTGGGGCTGCTTGACTCTCAACGTCGCGGCACCTGGGTCTGGTACTCGATTGCCGCTGGTCGCCAGGCCGCTGTGAGCGCTCTGCTGGAGGGGTTCGCCCCCGCCGTCATCGCACCAAACCCGCCGCCCGAGGCAACAATGGTGGGCAGTGCCGTCGACGTCGATGCCCGCATCAGCCGTTTGGCCGCAGACCTGTCGGCAACGTCGGCTGGTGTGTCGCCAGAGACCGTCACCGGCATCGTGCGCGATTCCTACACAGCGCTCGCTCGATCGGCGAAAACCACTCGCTGCCTCATCCCCTTGACCGAGCGCTTCGCGAAGCAGCGCTTGGCTGACATCACCCGGGACCGAGCCAGCGCACCTCCGCAGGTCCTCTTCATCTGTGTCGCCAATGCAGGCCGGTCCCAACTCGCCGCGGCCCTGACACGTCACTTATCCGGAGGTAAGGTCATCGCCCGCTCCGCAGGTTCGACTCCCGCGGCCGGAATCAACCCGAACGTTGCCGAACTCATCAGCACCCTGGACGGAGAGAACGTCGGGGAACTGTTCCCAAAGCCGTTGACCGATGACGCGATTCGCGCGGCTGATGTCGTGATCACGATGGGCTGCGGCGACGTCTGCCCCATCGTGCCCGGGCTGCGCTACGAGGATTGGGCAGTCGCCGACCCAGCACTGGCCTCTCCTGAAACAGCGACACGCATCCGCGACGATCTTGCGACCCGGGTCCAGGCCCTACTCGATTCCCTTACCAGCTGATCGAAAGAGAGACCGCCCCTATGACTGACCACAAACCCTCTGTCTTATTCGTGTGCGTCCACAACGCTGGCCGTTCCCAAATGGCAGCCGGCTACCTGCGCCATTATGCGGGCAACCGCATCGAAGTCCGCTCAGCAGGATCCGTCCCGGCCGAACACATCAACCCCATCGCGGTCGAGGCGATGAGCGAAGACGGCATCGACATCTCCGCCGAGCAGCCGAAAGTTCTCACAGACGAGGCTGTGCAGGACTCAGACGCGGTCATCACCATGGGCTGTGGCGACGCATGCCCCTTCTTCCCGGGAAAGCGCTGCGAGGACTGGGAACTCGATGACCCAGCGGGCCAGGGCATCGAAGCGGTTCGCCTGATCCGCGACGACATCAAGACCCGCATTGAGGCGCTCGCGGCTGACTTACTCGGGCAAGATTGAGGGGGCACCGGATGACTGATGTCGTGGTCATCGGCGGCGGGCAGGCCGGCCTCGCCGCTGGATATTTTCTTCGCAGAGCAGGTCTCGAATTCGTAATTCTCGACGACCACGCCGGCCCCGGCGGAGCCTGGCAGCACGGGTGGCAGTCGTTGCGTCTGTTTTCACCCGCCGAATACAGTCCACTGCCAGGCTGGCCGATGCCTGCGCAGAAGGGCGAGTCATTTCCCACCGCCGATCATGTCGTTGACTACCTGACCCGGTACGAACACCGTTACGATCTACCCGTTCAACGCCCGGTCCACGTCAGCAATGTCTACCAGGGCCGGGGGCAGCTGTTCGTCGATACCGATACCGGCACCCTGGAGACCACGGCGGTCATCAGCGCCACCGGAACATGGCAACGCCCCTATGTCCCTCACTATCCGGGCTGTGAGGATTTCACGGGACGACAGCTGCACACCGTTGATTACGATTCGCCCGAGGACTACACCGACCAACGGGTCGTCATCGTCGGCGGTGGGAACTCCGCCGCCCAGATCGTCTCGGAAGTCTCGACCGTGGCACAGACACTGTGGGTGACGCAGCGCCGACCACGGTTCATGCCTGATGACGTCGATGGACGAGTGCTCTTCGATGTTGCCACCGCCCGCGAGGCGGCCCAGCGGGCCGGGCGCGACCACGATGGCGTGTCGGGGCTTGGCGATATCGTCATGGTCCCGCCCGTTCGGGCTGCACGCGATCGTGGCAGCTTGAGCGCCTCGCCGATGTTCGAGCGATTGACCTCGGCTGGGGTTTCGTGGGCCGACGGCAGTGAGTACAGCTGTGATGCCATCATCTGGTGCACCGGCTTCAAACCACACCTCAAGCATCTCGAGGGTCTCGAATTGACCTGGGAGAACGGGCATCCAGTCACCACGGGAACTCGAAGCATCGATGTTCCTGGTCTGCACCTGTTGGGGTATGGCGATTGGACGGGGTTTTCCTCCGCGACCATCATCGGTGCCGCCCGCACAGCGAAGTCTGCGGTCGCGGACGTGAGCGAATACGTGCGAAGCACTCAAGCACAGTAGCTGCCGCGATGCCAATACCAATCGAGTACTGCTTCGGCTGGCGCTACAGTGGATGGGACAGCCCTGGAACCTGACATCAGGATCGAGTTATCAGCCCACCGGCACCAAAGAGCAGTACTGCCATCACAATTGCCATAGCAGGATATCCGCCCAGCAGACCGGCTCAAGCGGGTCCGGCCACAGCGACGAGCGACTCCTGGAAGAACTCGTCGATGCGCATGAGCCCATCATCCCTTGGGCAGCCCCATGCAGCCGGCGGCCCGTTGAATATTGCGCCCCTCAGTGCACACACGCCCCCTTAGAGACAGGCATGAAGAAGGTCCCTGATCGACGTTTCCGCTGACCAGGAGCCCTTTCTCGTGCCCGCGACAGGATTCGAACCTACGACCTTCTGCTCCGGAGGCAGACGCTCTATCCACTGAGCTACGCGGGCGAAAAGCTCTCCAACTGTATCACGCGTCAGAAAGCCGAAAGGATCAGTGACCCTTGATCATTTTGCGAGCCGGCACATACTCCCAGTGCCACGGCTCATACTTGCTGGACTTGGCCCATTCGGGATTCTCCCAGCCATATTCGCCGGCGTGAGCGACAAGCCAGTCGTACTGCTGGCCGCTGGCAGTTTCGGCGCCACCGCCGAAGTCGATGGCGATGCCCCAGCCGTGCATCGAGGTGCCGGGCTTGGCAGCAAGTCCGGGCTTGGAAGCGGCAACTGCCTGCTGCGATCCGATGGGACGGTAGCTGTCGGTGATCTCGAGATCTTTGCCGGTGTCCGCCTTGTAGGCGGCGTTCATCTGAGCAAAGGCGACTGCTGCGTCAGCGCGGAGCTTGTGACCGCCCTTGCCGATCTTGCACATCCAATCGTCAGGGAGCTCTCCGTTCTTGGCTTCGCCCGTGGGGGCCTTGCCGGAGCATCCGGGCAGCGCAGTGCGCTCGATAGTGCGCGAGGCCGCGTGTGCCTTGCCGCCCTCAGAGCTCAGAACACCGCCGGACAGGCTGCTGTCCTGACCTGAGGTCGAATCGCCGCCCTGACCGCCGGCACCGTCAACGGCTTCTGCGCGCAGACCGTCCGGTGCATCGCCGAACGCTTCAGCCTTCGCGTAGGCAGACGACCCAAGGCTGGAGCTCATGACAGCGAAGCCACCGCCGATCACGCCGAGCGCTGCGACTGCAGCGACAGACGAACCGGCAAGGCGGCGGCGCATACGGTAGGCGCGGAGACGAGAACCGTCGGATCCGCGAACAGTCGCGGCGGCAACAGGAGTGGTGACGGCCGGCGCAAGGGCTGTTTCGGAAGTATGCGCTTCAGCAACTGGAGGTGCGGCCTCGGGGTGGCGCATAAAGCTGAACTTGGCGCGACGTGCAGAGCGCTTCTCTGCGCGGCGAATGTCGCGTCGGCGCATAGGCTGGCCGTTCGATCCTGCGTCCACGATCCTCCCTCAGAAAAACATTCACGGATGCACCGTCATCGACGGCACTCGATGTTACAGCAGTGTAACGAACAATAACGATCTTCACAATTCTGTTACGCAACGAGTGTGATGATCACAGGCAGATCACCGCCGAGACGCACTTCACATCCTCATCGGCTGGCCGACTCGCGCTGCATTGCGTCGCGAACCTCACCCACGAGCTCCTCGAGCACATCCTCAAGGAACAGCACGCCTACCGGCTTGCCCTTTGCACTCATGACGCAGCCGACATGATTGCCCGCTTCCTGCATGCGCTGCAGAGCATCTTCAATCTCTTCTTCAGCTGAAATCGTGACAAGCGAACGGAAGCGCTTCGAGGGCACGGGCTTTTCATAGTCGACTTCGTCCTCAACATACAGGATGTCCTTGACGTGAATGTAGCCATCGGGCGTGCCATCAGCACCGAGCACAATGAACCGCGAAAAGCCCTTCTGCCCCACCAGGCTGGAAATCCGCTCCGGAGTCACATCTGCTGCGACAGTGACGACCTTCTGAATGGGAACCATGACATCGGAGGCCTTTTTGTCCGAGAACTCCAAAGCTCCCTTGAGCAGCCCGCCTTCGTCGGCTAACAGACCTTCGCGTTTGGATTCGGCGACGATCGCCTGGACTTCTTCGACTGTGTAGGCGGCATTGACATCATCACGCGGAGTGATCCCACACAGCTTCAGCAGCGCATTGGCGAAAGCGTTGAGCGGATGGATGACAAAGCCGAAGATCTTCGCCAACACCACCAGCGGCGGTGCCAGAAGCAACACCGCATGCTTTGCTTCCGCCAAGGCAATGTTCTTCGGAATCATTTCGCCGACGACCACGTGCAAGAACGTCACAATCGAAAGCGCAATCGCGAAGCCGATCGTACTCGCGGCGGCAGGAGGAATCTTCATCCACTCGAGCGGACCCGCCAACAGGTGATGAATAGCCGGCTCAGCAACGTTGCCGAGCATGAGGGAGCAGACCGTAATGCCCAGCTGACAGATCGCCAGCATAAGAGACACGTGCTCCATCGCGTACAGCGCGGTCTTAGCCGAGCGACGCCCCTGATCAGCCAAGGGCTCGATCTGCGATCGACGCGCCGACACAACGCTGAATTCAGCAGCCACAAAGAAGGCATTGCCCAAAATGAGAACGACAAGCCACAGAAGTCCCAACCAGTCGTTCACAGCGCCGTCCTCGAATAGTCGGGGATCATGCGCAGACGCTCAATCCGGTGCCCCATCATCCGCTCGACCACAAGGTCAGCGCCGTCAATGCTGATGCGCGCACCGACCTTGGGAATTTCACCCAAGCGATAGAGAACGAGTCCGGCCATGGTCTCGTAGTCAGAGTCCGAGGGAATCTCCATACCGGTGGCCTCCACTACCTCGTCCGGACGCATCATGCCCGGCACGATCCACGAGCCGTCACGAGCGGGCCGCACCATAACGCGCAGTCGGTCGTGCTCATCCGCGACTTCGCCGACAAGCTCCTCGACCACGTCTTCCAGCGTCACAAGACCAGCAGTGCCCCCGTATTCGTCAATGACGACGGCAACCTGGTTCCCTTCCTGCCTCAGAAGCAGGAGGAGAGGCTCCAGTTCCAAAGTGTCAGGCACCTCGCGCAGCTCCGACATAAGACCACCGGCGTAGGCGTCCTCACGCTTGCTGAAGGGAACGGCGATCGCGTGCTTGACATGCACAATGCCGACGATGTCATCGCGCGAGTCCCCCGCCACCGGGAAACGCGAAAAGCCAGTCGAGCGGGCCTGCGCGATGATGTCGGCAGCAGTGGAGTCCTTATTGACAGACACCATGCGCGTGCGCGGAGTCATGATGTCCTCCGCGGTGAGTTCAGAAAAGCTCAGAGTGCGGGCCACGAGGTCGGCGGTCTGCTCATCAATTGCACCTTCATCAGCAGAGTGCCGAACAAGCGCGGTCAGTTCGTCAGCCGACCGACCCGCCGAAGACTCTTCCTGCGGCTCAATTCCCATAGAGAGCAGCGCCTTATTCGCCGACCCGTTGAGGAACGCAATAACCGGCTTGAATACAACCGAAAAGAAATACTGAAACGGAACAGCGATCTTCGCTGCCGTCATCGGAGAGGAAATGGCCATGTTCTTAGGCACAAGCTCACCGATCACCATCGACAAGAACGTCGAAATGATGAGTGCAATGACAAGCGACAGAGACTGCGAGGCGGCAGCTGGAAGGTCAAACGCACCGAAAAGGCGTCGGAGAATCACGCCGACCGACGGCTCCATCAAGTAGCCCGTCAAAAGGGTCGTGAGCGTAATGCCGACCTGCGCGGCAGACAGCTGGGTCGACAGATGCTTCAGGCCAAGATCGAGGTACTTGGCGCCCCGCTGCCCTTCGGCAAGCGCTTTGTCGACATCGTGCCGATCGAGCGTCAGGAGAGAGAATTCGCCGGCCACAAAATAGCCCGTGCCGACGATCATGAGGAGGGCCAAGCCCAGATACAGCCACTCCACTACAGAACAACCCCGAACAAATCCGAGGCGCATACAAGCCCGACGGTCAACGCCGGGCCGAAACTGGCATATTTCATGAGGCCATCGTAGCGAACCGCAAGCAGGAAATGACACGGCAACCGCACAAGGAACCAGGCCTGCAAAGGGCAAGGTGACAGATGACACAGCCGAAATTGAAACCATGCGGGATACGGCCGGTTCAATTGGCTAGACTGGTCCGCGACGTCGTTGTACCCACCGAAGCTTAGGAAGAAGGCGATCAGTGCCGTGTCTGAATCGAACCCGACCATCACGGCCGAAGACTTTGGCTCGAACGAATGGCTGGTTGAGGAGCTCTACGAGCAGTACCTGAAAGACAAGAACTCAGTAGACAAGGCCTGGTGGCCGGTCTTCGAAAAGTACGAAGCTCAGAGCAGCGATTCGGCCCCTGCCGCACAGAAGGCGGCCCCGCAGAAGAAGGCCCCCGCCGCATCTTCGCAGAGCACACAGAAGAAGAGCTCGACGTCGTCCAAGGGCGTAACCCCTTCGTCGACGGAAGCGGAAACCCCGAAGGCCGAATCCAAGACCGCCGCCTCCAAGAATTCCGCAGCCGGCAACGCGCAGAAGTCCGCCTCGGCACCCCAGGACGCCGAAGACAAGGTCACGAAACTGCGCGGACCGGCCAAGGCCGTTGCCGTCAACATGGACGACTCCATCAACGTCCCCACCGCAACGTCCTACCGCCAGCTTCCCGCCAAGGCGATGATCGACAACCGCATCGTCATCAACTCGCACCTCAAGCGCACCCGCGGCGGCAAGGTCTCCTTCACCCACATCATCGGCTTCGCCGTGATCAGGGCACTCAAGGCCATGCCCACCCAGAACGTCTACTACGACGAACAGGACGGCAAGCCCGCAATGGTGCAGCCGGCCCACGTGAACTTCGGTCTTGCGATCGACGTTCCCCGGCCCGACGGCACCCGCATGCTCCTGGTGCCCAACGTCAAGGCCGCCGACACGCTGACCTTCCGCGAATTCA
This sequence comes from Brevibacterium sp. HMSC22B09, assembly GCF_001806795.1. NCBI lineage: Bacteria > Bacillati > Actinomycetota > Actinomycetes > Micrococcales > Brevibacteriaceae > Brevibacterium > Brevibacterium sp. HMSC22B09. Next base: position 97,805 of record NZ_KV786021.1, read on the forward strand.
TGGCAGCCTACGACGACCTCGTCGAACGCGGCCGCAACGGCAAGCTCGGCGCTGAGGACTTCGCCGGCACCACCGTGTCGCTGACCAACCCCGGCGGCATCGGCACCATGATGTCCGTCCCCCGCCTCATGCGCGGCCAGGGCGCCATCGTCGGCGTCGGCGCCATGAACTACCCGGCAGAATTCCAGGGCGCAAGCCAGGAGACCATCAACCGCCTGGCCGTCTCCAAGGTCGTCACCCTGTCCTCGACCTACGACCACCGCGTCATCCAGGGTGCGGGCTCGGGTGAGTTCCTCAAGCTCGTCCACGAGTACCTGCTGGGCGGCGACGGCTTCTACGACGAAATCTTCGAGTCCCTCCAGCTGCCCTACGAACCGGTCCGCTGGATGCCCGACCTCGATGCATCCGACACCGACGACGTCAACAAGACCGCCCGCGTCATCGAGCTCATCGACTCGTACCGCACGCGCGGCCACCTCATGGCGAACATCGACCCCCTGGTCTACCGCCAGCGCACGCACCCGGACCTCGACATCAACAACCACGACCTCACCCTGTGGGACCTCGAGCGCTCCTTCGCAACCGGCGGTTTCGGCGGCAAGCCCGTCATGCCCCTGCGCGACATCCTCGGCCTGCTGCGCGACGCCTACTGCCGCACGACCGGCTACGAATACATGCACATCGCCGACCCGGAGCAGCGCCGCTGGTTCCAGTCGAAGATCGAAATCCCCCACGAAGAGCTCACCCGCGAAGAACAGGGCCACATCCTGGGCCGTCTCAACGCGGCAGAGGCTTTCGAGACCTTCCTGCAGACCAAGTACATCGGCCAGAAGCGCTTTTCGCTCGAAGGCGGCGAATCGACCATCGTCCTGCTGGACGAAATCGCCAACGAAGCAGCTGACGCAGGTCTGGAAGAAGTCGCCATCGGCATGGCTCACCGCGGTCGCCTCAACGTGCTGACGAACATCGCGGGCAAGTCCTACGCACAGATCTTCCGCGAATTCGACGGCGTGCAGTCGCCCGAATCCTTCCAGGGCTCCGGCGACGTCAAGTACCACCTGGGCATGGACGGCTCCTTCACCTCGCCCGCCGGCAACACCACCAAGGTGTCGGTTGCTGCAAACCCCAGCCACCTCGAAACCGTCAACCCCGTCCTCGGCGGCATTGTGCGCGCCAAGCAGGACGAACTCGACCACGGCGAAGAGGGCTTCGGCGTTCTGCCGATCCTCGTCCACGGTGATGCTGCTGTCGCAGGTCAGGGTGTGGCCTTCGAAACTGTTCAGCAGTCCGAACTGCGCGGCTACCGCACCGGCGGCACGATCCACGTGGTCATCAACAACCAGGTCGGCTTCACCACTTCGCCGGCATCGGCTCGCTCGTCGTTCTACTCAACCGACGTCGCCAAGTCGATTTCGGCCCCGGTCATCCACGTCAACGGCGATGACCCCGAAGCCGTCTTCCGCGCTGCCCGCCTGGCATTCGAATTCCGCCAGACGTTCCACCGCGACATCTTCATCGACCTCGTGTGCTACCGCCGCCGCGGCCACAACGAGGGCGACGACCCGTCGATGACCCAGCCGGTCATGTACTCGCTGATCGACAAGAAGGCTTCGGTGCGCAAGCTCTACACCGAATCGCTTGTCGGCCGTAAGTTCATCAGCGACGAACAGGTCTCCGAAGTCGTCAAGGACTACCAGAACAAGCTCGAAGCTGCCTTCAAAGAAACGAAGGAAGCCGAGAAGTCCGCAGGCGCCGACGCCGGCTTCCCGCAGAAGATCGACATCGAACCGAGCGACTTCGGCACCGAAGTCGAAACCGCAGTTTCGAAAGACATCGTCGAAAAGATCGGTGACGCACACGTTGACGTTCCCGAAGACTTCGAAGTCCACAAGAAGCTGCGCAGCCTGCTCAAGAAGCGTCAGGAAATGTCCCGCTCCGGCGGCATCGACTGGGGCTTCGCGGAACTGCTGGCCTTCGGTTCGGTCCTCATGGAGGGCATCCCGGTCCGCCTTGCCGGTCAGGACTCCCGCCGCGGTACATTCACTCAGCGCCACGCGGTCCTGATCGACCACGACAACGGCAACGAGTGGACGCCGCTTGCCAACCTCACCGACGAGCAGGCTCACTTCTGGGTCTACAACTCCCTGCTGAGCGAGTACGCGGCCATGGGCTTCGAATACGGCTATGCCGTAGAGAACAAGAAGGCCCTCGTGCTGTGGGAAGCCCAGTTCGGTGACTTCGCGCAGGGTGCACAGTCGATCATCGACGAATACATCGCGTCCTCGGAACAGAAGTGGGAACAGCTTTCCGGTGTTGTCCTCCTGCTGCCCCACGGCTACGAAGGCCAGGGCCCAGACCACTCCTCGGCCCGCATCGAGCGCTTCCTCCAGCTGTGCGCAGAGAACAACATGACGGTTGCCTACCCGTCTAACGGCGCTTCGCACTTCCACCTGCTGCGCCGTCACGCACACACCGAGAACAAACGCCCGCTGGTGATCTTCACACCTAAGTCCATGCTGCGCCTCAAGGCAGCTGCCACGGACGTCGAGCAGTTCACCTCGGGCCGCTTCGAGCCGATCATCCCGGACACGACCGTCGACGCTTCCAAGGTCAACCGCGTGGTGCTTGTCGCCGGCAAGTTCTACTGGGACCTGGTTGCCGAACGCAGCAAGCGCAACGACGAAACCACGGCGATTGTCCGCATGGAGCAGCTGTACCCGCTCGACACCGACGCGGTGAAGGACGTGCTCAGCGCCTACCCGGCGGATGCCGAAATCGTGTGGGCTCAGGAAGAACCGGAGAACCAGGGTGCTTACCCGTTCATGGCCCTGCACCTGGACCCCGTGCTCGACGGTCGCACCCTGCGCCCCGTCAGCCGCGCATCCTCGGCGGCCCCGGCTACCGGTCTGAAGAAGGTTCACGACTACGAACAGGCCGAAGTCATCAAGCGGGTTTTCGATAAGTGACCCCGAAGAGGCGCACATCGATCGTCGTGGCCGGTGACCACCTGGTTGCCGGCCACGGCGACGGTCGTGCACTGGGCTGGGTTGGCCGGGTGGCTGTCCGCACTCACCCAGCGCTCGAAAACGCCAGGTTCTACACTCTGGCTGCTCCGAGCGAAGACTCCGCACAGTTTGCCGACCGCTGCATCGCAGAGGCCGAGCTCCGCTACGGCGATGACGACGACAAGCGACTGGTGCTTGCGCCAGGCTGCGGAGACATCGCCGCGGGAATTTCTACGGCACGATCCCGTCTGAACCTGGCCAATATTCTCGACCAGGCCCTCAGCCGCGGATACTCCGCATTCGTTGTCGGGCCGACCCCCGGACGCAGTCAGCGCGAAAACCGTCAGATCGAAGAGCTCAACCGCGGTTTTTCGGAAGTCGCACTGCGCCGTAGCATCCCGTACGTCGACTGCTTCACTCCCCTGGCAGACCACGCTGTCTGGCAGCGAGAACTTGCCACATCGAGCGAAGGTCTGCCCGGTCAGGAAGGCTACGGGCTGTTGTCATGGCTGGTGCTCAACCGCGGCTGGTTTGAGTGGCTGGGCGTAGACGACGTCACCGCCTGACACGAGGTGCAGCTCACATTATTTGGCGTGAGCGCAACAGTGTGAAAGAATACCGTAGTTGACCAGGAGGAGATCATTATGAGCAAGCGCGGACGTAAGCGCAAGGACCGCAGGAACAAGCCCGCTAACCACGGCAAGCGCCCCAACGCAGGTCGCTGATCCTCGGTCTCATATAGACGCAAAGGGCGTGATGGTGTTAATCACCATCACGCCCTTCTTGTTTGTCTGCTGACTTCAGCCAGCCGTGCAGTCTGTCATTCGGTACTGCCTGTCATTCGACGGTGACGACGGCTCAGCCCTGACAGCTCAGCCCTGCCAGTGGATCTGGGTGCGCTCGACCGTGATCCTGGCGCGGATGCGATCAGCGAGCCCTTCCGGTGCGACGTCGCAGTTGCACGAGCGGCGCACGAGCTCCTTGAGCATCGACTCGATCTGGTATTCGTCAGAGCATTCTTCGCAGTCGCGCAGATGCGCTTCGATCGCCTGACAGGCTTCGGGTCCGAGCTCACCGTCGAGGTAGCCGTAGATGCGCTCCAGGCTTTCCATGCGACACGAACTCCAGCGATTTGTCTCTGTCATTTCTTCGCCTCCGTCTTCGCTGTGCCGATGCCCCGCTCCGCCGCGTAGTCAGCGAGCTTGTCTCGCAGCTGACGGCGTCCACGGTGCAGACGGGACATCACCGTGCCGATTGGTGTGTCCATGATTTCGGCGATTTCCTTGTACGGGAGACCTTCGACGTCCGCGTAGTACACCACCATCCGGAAGTCATCCTTCAGGCTGGCCAGTGCCTCTTTGACGTCGGAGTCGGGCATTTGGTCGAGAGCTTCGAGCTCGGCTGAACGCCCCTGGTCCGAGGTGTGGCTGGCTGCCCGGTGCAGCTGCCAGTCCTGAATGTCGTCATCACTGGATTCCAGCGGCTGGCGCTGTTTCTTCCGATAGTTGTTGATGAACGTGTTCGTCAGAATCCGGTAGAGCCACGCTTTGAGGTTGGTTCCGGGCTTGTACTGGTGGAAGGCCGCGTATGCCTTCAAATACGCCTCTTGGACGAGGTCTTCAGCGTCTGCGGGGTTGCGGGTCATGCGCATGGCGGCCGCGTACAGCTGGTTGACGTACTGCAGGGCGTCGGCTTCGAAGCGCGCTGAGCGCTCTTCGTCCGTTTCGCGTTCAAGATCAATCGGTTCACTCATCACGGTCAATGCTACGTCGCCGTGATGTGGGGCCTCTGGGAAGTCAGCTGTCCGGGTGCCTGACGCACCGGTCGCCGCGGCCTCGGCCGATGTCTGTCGCTCTTTGCACAGAACCATGCGGTCTCCTCTCGATCTGTTCACTGAACACAACGGCTTGTCATGGGCAACTATTCCGAGGTGGCGCCGCGGAGCGACCGACTCTGCCGATTGCGCTCGTGGGCGATATGCTGGGAGTGCTCTCGAAAGAAAGGACGCAGCTTTGTCTCTTGTACGGCTTATTGCCCGCCCCATGCTTGCCTCGTCGTTCATCGCCAACGGCGTCAGCCGGGCACGCCGCCCCCAGTCCGCTTCTATCGCCCCTCTGACCCGCCTCCTGGATGAAAAGTTTGATGTCCAGGTCAGCCCCGACCTCGTTGCCCGCGGTGCCGGTGTTGCGCAGATCGCCGCCGGCAGCCTGCTTGCAATCGGCAAGATGCCGCGCCTGTCGGCCGGCCTGCTGGTGAGCACCTACCTCATCGATGTTGTTGCAGAACAGCTGGACGGTGAGGCAGAGAAGAAGAACTCGCTGGTCACCAAGACTTCGCTGCTGGGCGGTGCTCTGCTGGCAGCTGTCGACACGGCCGGCCGTCCCAGCCTGGCATGGCGTGCCCGCCACGCTGCCGAGAGCGCGTGGGACAGCATCGAAAAGCAGTCCGCTAAGGCAATGGACGCCATTACGCCGAACTCCTGATGACTGACGTTTTCACCACGTGGCCCGCACCCGCTGTTTCTCAGCCGGTGCGGGCTCGTGTTTCTGTTCCCGGTTCGAAATCGCTGACCAACCGTCTGCTTGTGCTGGCGGCGCTGGCCGAGGCGCCATCAACTCTTCGGGCACCGCTCATCTCTCGTGATACTCAGCTGATGCTCGATGCAGTTATTGCTCTTGGCGGTGCTGTTGAGCACGACGGTGACGCTGTGCGCATCACGCCTATTGAAGGCGTTCCAGATGCCCCCGCCGAGGTCGAGTGCGGTCTGGCCGGCACTGTTATGCGCTTTGTGCCATTCGCAAGTGCCGCAGCCGGGGTTTCAGCACGCTTTGACGGCGATGCGCAGGCCCGCGTTCGCCCTATGGGCACTGTTCTGTCTGCACTCCGAGAGCTCGGGGTGGATGTCAGCTCTGAAAGCGAATCCCTGCCGTTCACCATGACGGTTGACGCAGTCCCCCGCGGTGGGTCCATCGACATCGATGCCAGTCAGTCCAGCCAGTTCGTGTCTGGACTTCTGCTGGCGGCACCGCGCTTTGCCGAGGGCCTCACGGTGCGCCACACGGGCGCTTCCCTGCCCTCTGTCCCGCACATCGACATGACGGTCGAAACGCTGCGCGCTGCCGGTGTCACGGTCGATACCCCTGAACCGAATGTCTGGCGTGTGCACCCAGGCCCGATCGCACCGCTGGACATCACGGTTGAACCTGATCTGTCGAACGCTGCCACCTTCCTCGCGGCCGCACTCGTCACCGGGGGCGAAGTCGCCGTCCCGAACTGGCCTGACCACACAACGCAGGCAGGTGATGAATTCCGGTTCATCGCAGAAGCCTTCGGCGGTGAATGCGAACTCATCGACGGCGAACTCACGGTCCGCGGACCCAAGCAGCTGCAGCCGGTAGACCTCGACCTGTCATCCGTCGGCGAACTGACCCCCGTGACCGCCGCAGTGGCAGCGGCAGCCGGTGGCACCTCGCGAATCACCGGGATCGGCCACCTGCGCGGGCACGAAACCGACAGGCTCAGCGCATTGGCAGAAGAACTGTCAGCCTTCGGCGTCACGGTCGATGAAGGCGAGGACTCCCTCACCATCACCGGCCCACCGGCTCCCGATGCCGATTCCATCGCCGACCGCGGCTGGAACACATACGCGGACCACCGCATGGTCATGGCCGGAGCGATACTGGGCCTGGTCACACCGGGGCTTGTCATCAACGACCCCGACACCGTCAGCAAAACACTGCCCGCATTCACCCGAATGTGGGACGAGGCTTTCGGCTGATGGCAGGCCGCTACGCGAACTTCACAGAAGAGGATTACCGCCCCCGCCCCAACAGAAAAGGCAAGAGGCGGAGGACAAAAGAGCTGCCCAGCTATGACGACGCGATCGGCGGGATGATCACATCGGTCGACCGGGGCCGCTACCGCACCCGACTCGACACGGGTGTCAGCGTCACGGGTGTCCGCGCCTCACACCTGAGGCGCATTCCCCTGGTCCCCGGTGACCGAGTGAGGTTGGTGGGCGACACCTCGGGAACCGAGGGAACCTTGGCCCGCATAGTCGTGCTGGATGACCGCAAGACGATTCTGCGGCGCAGCGCCGACGACAGCGACAACACCGAACGTGTGATCGTCGCCAACGCCGATCAGATGGTCATCGTCACCGCCGCTGCCGACCCCGCACCCTCAGAGGGGCTGATCGACAGGGCGATTGCCGCTGCATTCAATGCCGAGATCGAACCGATCCTCGCTGTCACCAAGCTTGACCTCGCACCGATCGACGCTCTGCGTCAGCGCTTCGCAGACACTGGAGTGCCGATCGTCGCGTGCGGATTTGATGACTCCGGGCAGCCGAAGACCGAGGAGCTCGCGGAACGTCTGCACGACAGGATCAGTGTGCTGCTTGGACATTCCGGGGTGGGCAAATCAACGCTCATGAACGCGCTTGTCCCCGAAGCTGACCGGGCCACCGGCCACGTCAACCAGGTCACCGGGCGCGGCCGGCACACCAGCTCATCTGCACTGGCGCTGCCGCTGCCTGATGGCGGATGGATCATCGACACCCCGGGTGTGCGCTCCTTCGGCCTCGCGCACATTGACGTGGACACCGTCATCGCGGCGTTTGCCGACCTCGCACCCGCCACCGCACACTGCCCGCGCGGCTGCGAACACCAGGCAGACTCCCCCGGGTGTGCTCTCGACACGTGGGTCGCCGACGGCCGCGCAGGCCAGGGCGGGGCCGCTCGGCTGGACTCGCTGCGCCGCCTTCTGGACAGCCTCAGCACTGACTGAGCTGTTCGACTAGCCTGGTGGGCATGGACGACCTCGAACTTGCCCACTATTTGGCTGACAAAGCCGACGCTCTGTCGCTTCCTGCATTCCGCGCGCAGGACTTCAGCGTTTCGCAGAAGCCGGACATGACCCCCGTAACGGACATTGACCGCGCAGTTGAACACGCCCTGCGCGAAATCATCGTCGACAACCGTCCCGATGATTCGCTGTACGGGGAAGAATTCGGTGCTTCCGGTGAAAGCGCCCGCCGCTGGATCATCGATCCCATCGACGGGACGAAGAACTTTGTCCGCGGTGTTCCGGTCTACGCCACCCTCATCGGACTGTACGAGGGTGCCACTCCCCTTTTGGGCATGGTGAGCGCACCGGCACTCGGCCGCCGCTGGTGGGGAACCCCGGACGGCGGCGCCTTCTTGAGGTTTGACGGTGACGATCGACAGATCTCCGTTTCTGAAGTCAGCGAACTGGCCGATGCATCACTGGCTTTCTCATCTCTGTCCGGTTGGCGTGATCTTGGCCGCCGCGACGCTTTTATTTCATTGACAGACCAGGTGTGGCGCCTGCGCGGCTATGGTGACTTCTGGTCATACATGCTCGTAGCGGAAGGTGCTGTCGACATCGCGGCAGAACCTGAGCTCGAACTGTATGACATGGCCGCCCTTGTACCCATCGTGCAGGCAGCCGGCGGCGTCTTCACCGACGTTGACGGCCGCCCGGGACCGTTTGGACCCAATGCGGTCGCATCGAACGGACACCTGCACCAAGCCGCCCTGGAGAAACTCGCATGACATTAGAGCTCAGCCCTCTGCCAGAAGAGGTCAACCGGGCCGCCGGACTGCTGGACGCTGACGGCAAGCCCACCGAAACGATCTTCGGGGTTATGACGAAGTTCGCCGCTGAGCAGGGAGCGGTCAACCTCGGCCAGGGTGCCCCCGGCATTCCTGCTCCCACACCGCTGCTCGACGCTGTCGATCGCGCTATGAAGGACGGCGAGAACCAGTACCCGCCGGGACAGGGTCGTCCCGATCTCATCGAGGCCGTGTGCACTCAGCGGGAACGCGAATACGGGCACAAGGTTGAGCCCGAGCAGGTGCTCATCACAGTGGGCGCGACCCAGGGGCTGACGAGCGCCATCATGGCGCTGCTGCCGCGCGGCGGGAAGCTTGTGACCTTTGAGCCGTTCTTCGATTCCTACCCTGCGGCTGTCGCAATGGCCGGGGGCGAGTTCGCCACAGTACCGCTCCTGCCCGCTGAGGACAGCTGGCAGCCGGATTGGGCGGCCTTCGAACGTGAAGTCGAGGGCGCATCAATGATTCTGGTCAATTCGCCCCACAACCCCACCGGGACCGTGTTCTCCGTCGAGGCTCTCGACCGGATCTATGAAGCAGCCGAGCGCGTGAACGCATGGATCCTCACTGACGAGGTCTACGAACACCTGGTATTCGACAACACCGACTACCAGCCGATTGCCGCCCGCTACCCGGATTCTGAGCGCATCGTCTCGGTTTCTTCCGCCGGCAAGGCGTTCAACATCACCGGGTGGAAAATCGGCTGGCTCATTGCTTCTCCCCGTGTGCGCGCCGCATGTCAGGCAATCCAGCAGTACATGACGTTCTCCGTGGGCAATCCGCTCCAAGCGGCACTCGCACAGGCGATCGGCGAAGGATGGTCGTTCCCCAAGGAGAACCGCGATGTCCTGCAGCACAACCGCGAAATCATCGTGGGCGCGCTGGAAGACGTGCAGGGCATGCAGATCCATGTACCCCAGGCCGGGTACTTCCTGCTGGCCGATTTCTCGCAGCTGACAGACAAGGACGCGACGGCGGTCAATGACGTGCTCACCCGAAAAGTCGGCGTGACGGGAATTCCGGCTACAGCACTGTGCCGCGAGGGTTCAGAAACCGCGAAGCGCTTCCGCAGCTTCATTCGCTTCAGCTTCTGCAAATCGACTGAGGAAGTCGAAGACGCTGCCCAGCGCATTCGCAACAACCTCGATGTTTTCCAGAGCCTCTGAGGGTTAAGGCGGAGCCTGTGCCTGGGGGTGGATGACCCGCCTCACCCCAGATGTACGCCTGAGCTGCGTACGCCCCGCCTCACCCCAGATTCACACGTAAATGCAGATTTGCGCTTTAATGCAGCGCATTAACGCGTGAATCTGCATTAAAGCGTGAGAACGGCCCGCAGCGGCGCTGAGCAACCACGACGAGGGCCCCGGCATGAAAGTGCCGGGGCCTGCCCGTTCACCCCTGCCGAGGTGCCGCTCTCCCCTGCCTTCCACCTCGGGAGTTTTCGGGTGGCGGGGACCAGTGCAAGCCAGCGTGAGTCTGCGTTGACTCCCCTTCACCCCAGGCTCACGCGCAAATGCAGATTTGCGCTTTAATGCGGCACATTAACGCGTGAATCTGCATTAAAGCGTGAGAACAGCCCAGCGCCGCAGTCGGCGCGCAACGGCACAGCATAAAAAATCCCGGGACATCTTTGCGATGTCCCGGGATTTCTACGTGGTGGCGGGGGAGGGATTCGAACCCTCGACCTCCGGGTTATGAGCCCGGCGAGCTACCGAACTGCTCCACCCCGCGGTGCGTGTACCACTATACGGAACCTTGCGGTGAACACCAAATTAAGTGGGTGTGATGTGTATCGCACCGCGATTCAGCAGGTGTCCCGGCAACGATTCCACTCAGCAACCACAGTGCTCAACAAACGGTCACCGCTCCCGCCAAACCCGCTGGGCAAAACAGCTGGCCAAGCCTGCTTGACGCAGCGTTCGCCCCGGCCGTGTCAAGCGGCCGGGGCGAACGCTGCGGGCATCAGTCCTGGTCGCCATCCTGGTCTGCACCGGTGTCGCCACCCTGGCCTGCACCGGCGTCAGCACCGTCGGCCTTCATGGCCTTCTCCAGTGCCTTGCGCAGACGATCCTGAGCCTTGCCGTACTCGTCCCAGTTGCCTTCCTTCATGGCCTTGTCAGAGTCCTTCATTGCCTGATCGGCTTCCTTCAAAGCCTCATCAAGTCCTGCTCCCCCGGCGGCCTTGCCCTTGTCGCCGTCCTTTGAGCCGTCAGCTGTGACCGAGCCCTTTTCGTCGTCAGAGGCCTGGCCGGACTGTCCGTGGTCACCCGCGGACACACCGGAGTCACCGCCGAACACCTGGTCAAGTGCTTCGTCAAGGGTCGGAGCGAAGCCGATCTGCTCACCGAATGCCACAAGCACTCGCTGCAGAACCGGGTACGAAGTCTCACCCTGCGAACGGACGTAGACCGGCTGAACGTACAGCAGTCCCCCGCCGATCGGCAGCGTAAGAAGGTTGCCGTTCTCCACCTTCGATTCACCCTGACGCAGCAGGTTGAGGTTCTGCTGGATGGCGGGTTCGGTGTTGAAGTTGTTCTGGGCCTGGCCGGGGCCGGGAACCGTCGTGTTGCGCGGCAGCTGGAGCAGACGCAGGCGACCGTATTCGTCGGCAACCTTGCCCTTTTCATTGCCCGCGTCGCCGCTGGCTGCGAAATAGCCGGTGAGGTTGTTGCGGGTCTGTCCCTCAATGGGGCGCGGAATGAAGCTCGAGGTCAGCGAGAACGTGGGCTTTTCCTGACCTGGCATCTGCAGCGTCATGTAGTAGGGAGGCTGCATGAGCTGCTTGTCACGTGCGACCGTCGGGTCAAGCGGCGTCGTCCAGAAGTCCTGTTTCGTGTAGAACGAGTTCGCATCCGGAACGTGGTACTGCGTCAGCAGCTGGCGCTGCACCTTGAAAAGGTCCTCCGGGTAGCGCACGTGGCTCATCAGATCGCCGCTGATTTCCGAGATCGGCTTGAGCGCGTTCGGGAAGATCTTCGACCATGACTGCAGGACCGGGTCTTCTTCATCCCACGCGTACATGTCAATCGAACCGTCATAGGCATCGACGGCGACCTTCACCGAGTTGCGGATGTAGTTGACCTTCTGCGGCGGAAGCGCAGCCACAGCACCCTGGCGCTGGGTGTTGGAGTCTTCCGTGACGGCCTGCAGGACCTGCGGCGTCGAATACGGGTAGTTCGAGCTTGTGGTGTAGGCGTCGACAATCCACTTAATGCGGCCGTCCACAACCGTGGGGTACGGATCGCCGTCCACTTCGAGGAAGGGAGCGACCTTCTTGACCCTCTCCCGCGGCTTGCGGTTGAACAGAATCTGCGATTCCGGGTTGACCGCATCCGACAGGACGATCTGCTCGTCCTGGAACTTCACGGCGAAGGCCAAGCGATTGAACAGCTTGCCGACATTCGGTCCGCCATCCCCCTGGAATGTGGTGTAGACCTGAGCACCGCCGTCTTTGTCGTCGTCCGTCGGGTAGTCGATCTCGCGCTTCTCGCCGTCCTCCGGGCCGCCGACAATCGAGTAGGTGGGCGACTGTTCGCCGAAGTAGACACGCGGTTCGTATTCGCCGAGTTCACCCGTCGGCGGGATGTTGTGTTCGAGGAACGCCGGGCGGCCATCCGCACCCTGCTTGTTGCCGTAGGCTGCGACAACACCGAAACCGTGCGTGTAGACAACCGACTGGTTAAGCCACGAAGCCGTCGCCTGCGATTCCGGGTTGAGTTCACGAACCGAGATCACGGTGTCCTGTTGTTTGCCGTCGATCTCGTAGCGGTCAACGTCGAGCTGTTCGGGGAACGAATAGAAGGAACGCTGCTGCTGCAGCTGACGGAACGTGTCCGACACCAGGTTCGGGTCCAGAAGTCGAATAGAAGCCGCGGTGTCAGCGTCAGCCCTCAGGGCACCTCGTTCGCCTTCAGTGGAAGGCTTGTACTGTTGCACTTCGACATCGGCAATGCCGTAGGCATCGCGAGTCGCGTCGATGTTCCGCTGCAGGTAGTCCTTTTCCAGACTCTGTTCACTCGGCTGGACCATGAACTGCTGCACGGCTGCCGGCAGACCGATGATGGAAACCGCACCGAGAACCAGCAGCATGACAACCGAGACCACTGAGAGCTTCCACATGTCGCGAAAAGCGTTCGCGGCCAACAGAACTGCCACGACCACGGCGGCAATCGCGATGATGAGCAGAGCCGGGATCGTGATGTTCACGGCCGTGTAGCTGGCACCGGCCATAAGACCGGATTCGTCCATCAGCCTCGTGTAGCGCTGCAGGAAAATACGCCCTGCCTGCAGCAGAACCAGAATTGCTGCCGTCACGGCCAGCTGCACGCGTGCGGCTTTTGTCAGCTGAATGCCCTTTTCTTCGCCCGGACGGATACCGCCGAACAGGTAGTGGGCCACGGCTGCTGCCACGAGGGACAACAGTGCTGCCATTGCGAGGAAGTCACCGATGACCCTGAGCATCGGCAGAGAGAAGACGTAGAAAGAAATGTCGAGCCCGAATTCCGGGTCGGCTTTGCCGAACGAGGTGGGGTTGAGGAACAGAAGCACCTCTTTCCACGCGCCACTGAGCGACACACCGCCGATGCCGCCGATCACCAGCGGCATGACAATCGTCATGAGTCGACGCAGCGGTTCAATCGCCTCGCGGTAGCGGTCGAGGTTTTCCTGCTGCGGGGTCTGCGGCACATAGACCGGTCGTTTCCGGTAGGCCAGTGACAGCGGCAGGAAGACCGCGAACCCCATAACAATCAGGCCGGCGGCGAACAGTGCAATCCGAGTGATCCACTCCGTGGTGAACACCGCGAGGTAGTCAACCTGGGAGAACCACAGGACGTCCGTGTAGATCTGCGCAAACACCACGTAGAGCGCCAGCAGTGCGATGACCGCGGCAATCGTCAAAACGAGGGGCGATGGCCCCTTGCGCTTCGCTGTTTCCTGACTGTTGGACACGGGGTTCCTTTCGAAGGCTCTCACCTGTCGGCGCTGCACGAAGGCAGGTCGGATGTTCGGTCTTCTGCAATGTCCTCCAGCGCGGTTTTCGCTGCGTGGAGATTGTCGATTCTCACAACTGTGATGTCGCGCCCCTTGGCGGCGTCGAGCGCTTCAGCGCAGTTGTCACGCGGGGACAGGAAGTATTCGCTGCCGGCATCGTCTGCGGCGACGACCTTCTGTCGCGCTCCCCCAATGGGCTGCACGGTGCCGTCGGCTGTGATCGCTCCGGTTCCGGCGACGTTCTTGTCACCTGCCAGAGGCCCTTCGGTCAGCTTGTCGATGATCGTCAGCGCAAACACCGTGCCGGCTGATGGGCCGCCGATGTTGTCGAGGTTGAACTTCACGTCGACGGGGAAGTCGAAGTCCTGGTTCAGCAGAACTCCCATCCGGTGTTTGCCGTCGATCATGGTCGGCTGGACCGTTTCGGTCCGCTCCTTTCCCCCGCTTTCGAGGCGGAGCTCCACCGGGCTGTCTTTCTCGACTTCCGCGTGGATTGTCTGCAGGGCGTCCGGGCCTTCGACTTCTTTGCCGTTGATGGCCAGCACGGTGTCGCCCTGGGCGACTTTGCCGCGTGCCGGTCCGTCGGCGGGGTCTTCTGCCACTCGCATGCGAACCGTGTAGTCCAAGCCGAGTTCGCTGAGCGCCGCGGCCGTGGCGATGTCCTGGGAGCTTGTCATCTGCGCCGTGTTGGTCTGGCTGACCTGTTCGCCGGTTGTGTCCAGCGGGTACATGGATTCGGTCGGCACGACGGTTTCCGCCCCCTTGAGAACCCCCATGAATGCGCGCAGTGCGCTCATGTGGCGGTCGGGACCTCCCACCACGCCGACGGTGAGCATGTTGAGCTGCCCGTCAGTGGGATAGGTTTTCGCTCCCGTGATTTCAACGACGTCTTTGTCGGTGTCTTTGACTTTCCCCAGCGTGTTGAACACCGGGCCGGGGGTTTCGACCATGTACGGGACGGGCAGAACAACTGTGACCAGCACGAGAACGAACGCGAGAAAGCTCGAAACGGCGAATGCGGAGATCCGCCTGCGAGGCTGGTCAGAGTGCCTGGCCACAGTGTCCTTTCGGTTGGTCGGCTTGAAGCATTCTAGTCGGTGCCGTGACGACACCACCATTCGGCGTTACGTCGAGAGCGAAATGTGCAGTCGACGGCGCTGAGTGGAAATCTTTTGGCCCTTCGCTTCGTTACCCTGAAAAGAACGATCAACCCGTGGGGGCCAACATGAGTGATGACAAAGACCGTCCAGATGACGACCCGAGGAACAACATGTTCGGCATGTTCTTCGGCGGCGGGCAGGGGCCGTTCAACATGGATCCAAGCCAGCTGGGATCGATGATGAGCAGCTTCCAGTCGATGATGTCCCCTCCCGACCCAGAAGAAGCCGCCCTGCGGACAGCCGAAAGCGCTGTCCCCCAGCCGGACCCGACCGTGACCAACGAGACCAGCCAAGCCACGGCAGATGCGTTCCGCCTTGCCGAACTGTGGCTCTCAAAGGTGACAGACGCCTCGTCAGGGGCTGCCGGCGTTCAGGCACTCAGCCGCCGAGGCTGGGTCAAGGAGACGATCGGCGGTTGGCTGTCGCTTGCCTCCCCCATCCAGGAACGGACCGCTTCCGGACTCACCGAGAGCATCACGGAGCAGATTCCCGAGGAGATGCGCGGCTTCCTCAGCAGCGCACAGCCGATGCTTGCCTCCATGACAACGTCGATGTTCGCCTCCCAGCTGGGACAGGCCGCCGCTGCACTGTCCGGCTCTGTGCTCACCGGCACGGAGTACGGTCTGCCGCTGGCATCAAGCCAGCGTCCCTCCATGGTGAGCGCAAACATCACGGGCTTCGCCGCTGAAATCGATGTCGACGTGACCGAGCTGCGCATCTACCTGGCCGCTCTGGAACTGGCACACTACGCGCTGTTTGCTCGCGCTCCGTGGCTGCGCAAGCACATTGAAGAGGCCGTGCGCGCATACGCTGCGACGGTCGAAGTCAACGGGGGCGCCCTCGGTGGCATCACACCGGACATGGATCCGCAGAAAATGCAGGAAGCGGCCGAACAGATGCAGAAAGACCTGTTCAAACCCGCCGATACGGCAGAACGCCGCGCCGCAGAACAGAACCTCCAGCGGCTGCTGTCAACGGTTGCAGGCTGGACCGATGTTGTTGCCTACGCCGCTGTCGAACCGCTTGAAAAGCGCGACCAGATTCGCGAAGCGCTGCGCGAACGCTACAGCACCCAGTCGGAAGCCGAAGCTGAATTCGCTTCGCTCATCGGGCTGAACATCCACCCGACCCGCATGAACGATGCGGTGCAGCTGTTCACGTTCCTCGAACAGACAGAAGGCGCTGAAGCCCGCGATGCCGTGTTCAGCCAGGTGGAGTCCCTGCCGTCGGCCGTCGACCTCGACGACCCTCTGGGCTACCTGGAGCGCCGCAGCCCCGAAGCGGCCGACGCCGATATCGAAAACATGGACGAAGCTCTCCAGCGACTGCTGGATGAGGAATCCGGCAAGGACGACTGACGCCGGCTGAAGCAGGCAGCTTCACCGAAGCTCAAAAGCGCCGCGGGGAGATCACCCGCGGCGCTTTTGTGTGCTGACGCAGCGCAGCGTTCGGCAGCGCCGCGGCTTATGCCTGTTCAGCTTTGTCTTCCTGCGGCTTCGGCGGCATCTTCGCCGTGCGCAAAGCCTTCGAGGAAGACTTCCGCTGCCTCTGCTTTCGGATGCCGGTTCGCCAAAGCGCGAAAAGCAGGTGAATGGTCGAGGTGCCGCAAATGGGCCAGCTCGTGAACCAGGACTGCCTCGAGGACCCACCGGGGAACGTTCCGCAGACGGTCGGACACTCTGATATCCCCCGTCAGACCGCTTGCAGAGGCGAACCTGCGTCGCTGGTTCGCAACCCAGCGCACAGAGCCCGGCTCAATGCCGTCGTCGAAATAGCGGCTGTTGAGCTCCTCGGCGAGGGCTCGGAGTTCGTCGTCGCTGCGGGGAGCCAGCGCCCGGCGGCGCTGGGCACGTTCCAAAAGCCGAGCGATGCCGTCGAGGTTTGCTGCAACATTGAAACGCTGCGGAACAGCGAGCTTCCAGCCGTCGGCGGTCGGCTGCAGCGAGTATGTTTTCTTTCTGCGCGCAGAGCGCACCACAGTCATTTCTCCGCTGCGAAGCATTCGCTCAACATCTGCCGCCGTCATGGTGCCAATCCAAGCAGAGCGCCCCACCGAGAACAAAGTGAAGCGAACATGTCCAAGATGTGACGAACACCACCTACTTAAATCCAACAGATTTCAAAAATTTATGCATTAACAGCCGAATTTCGCGGATTCTCGGGCCTGAACAGCCATCGGCCACATCATCATCCACAGCTGTTTCCACAGGCACGGGAGAAGTCTCCACAGAGAATCCACACGCGTCCACACTGCCAACCGGACTCCGCTTTGACGACGTCCCGTCCGTCCTTTAACTTTGAGGGACGGACCTGCGGAAAACGCAGTGATCACGGGCAAGGGGAAGGCTCGTGAACACTGACGGCCCTGCGGGTCCGACTACTGAGCAGGGCCTGCACAGTGGCGTCGGTTCTCACCAGCCGACACCCGCGCAGCAGGCCCTGCTCGTGTTCTATCCACAGGTTTTCCACAGATGTAGAAATCGTCTTCCATCCGGCCAGCCCAGCAACGTAGATTGACTGCACTACCGGAGGTGAAGATGCTCATAATTGATCCGGCCGCTGCCGTCATCAGCCGAACGCACGCCTGTGTGCAGTTCGGAATAGACGACCCGGTCATCCTTTCCGGACTCAGCGACAGCGAAGCCGCCCTCATTGACGCTCTGCGGCTGGGCATTGAAGAAGACGACTTCGAACCCGAAGCACAGACACTCGGAGTCACAGCAAGCAGGGCGCACGAACTCCGCACACTCCTGACGGAAGCCGGAATACTCGTGACCACCCGGGTTCCCGGCACCTCGGCCCCGTGGCGTCTGCGCACCTGGGCGACCCAAAACTCGGCTGATCCCCTCGAGCTCGCGGCAAAAGTGCGCCGCTCCCCCGTGTATGCCATCGGGCCCTTCAATGATGAATTCGCAACGGCAGCTGCTGCCGCAGGACTGCGAGCCGCGCCGGCGGACAGCAGCATTGACCCCCGCATCCACCCGGGCAGCCTCGTGATCATCACGGCAGTGTGGATGCCTGATCTGCTGAGCTCGGATGCACTGTTTGCCCACGATATCGACCACGTCCACGCTGTCATCGGAGACCACTTCGGAACTGTCGGCGGAGTCATTGTGCCCGGTGCTTCGCCGTGTTCCCGCTGCAGCGTGCTCTGGGCCAAACAGCATGACCCCGGATGGTTGGAAGCGTGGAAAGCCGTCCACCTGAGCGGACCTCGGGCTTCACTGGCCGACCCCGCACTCGTGGCCATTACGGCTGCCCACACAGCCTCCCGGCTGCGCGCCAATCGGGCGGGAATGCCCGGCGCGCACAGCAAGCTGACCGTGTCAGATTGGGGGTTCGAAGAAGATGCGGTGTCTTTCCACCCCGACTGCCAGTGTCGTCAGGGCTCCGATGCCGCTGCCGAATCTGCTGCAGTGATGTCGAGCAGTTCAGCCCCGAACTGAGCGAGTTTGACCGAGCCGAGACCAGGAATGAGAGCCAGCTGGTCCCGGCTGCGCGGAGAAGCTTCGGCAAGCGCGCTCAGCGTGGCCTGTGTCAGCACCATGTATTCGGGCACGCGCAGCTCTTCGGCTTTTGCCGCCCGCCACTGGCTGAGCTGCTGCAGCAGTCCGCTGTCAGCCGGAGCCGCACATGCGGCGCACCTGCCCATG
The DNA here is from genome assembly GCF_001806795.1 of Brevibacterium sp. HMSC22B09. Lineage (NCBI taxonomy): Bacteria > Bacillati > Actinomycetota > Actinomycetes > Micrococcales > Brevibacteriaceae > Brevibacterium > Brevibacterium sp. HMSC22B09. The sequence continues at coordinate 116,251 of NZ_KV786021.1, forward strand.
CGCCGTTCAGCGGGCTGAGTGAGTGCCCTGCCGCACTGCCTGCAGGACTTCCCAGCCGAAGTGGCACGCGGTTCTTCTTCACGGTGAACAGGCTGCGAACCGCGCATCTCACCAATAAACCGCGACACTTTGCGCTGGGTGCGGGCACCTGACTGGCGCATGCGCGCCCACGACATATCGAGTGAATCCCGGGCGCGGGTGACGGCAACATAGAACAGCCGGCGCTCTTCGGCGATATCGCGCGGAGTCTGCGCATAGGAAATGGGCATGAGCCCCTCGGTGAGGCCGATAAGGTGCACGCGGCTCCACTCCAAGCCCTTCGCTGCGTGCACACTGGCCAGCGTCACTCCGTCAACCGTGGGTGCGAACTGGTGTTCTCGCCGATCTTCGAGTTCCGCGCTGAACTGCGGCAGGGTGATGGGCAGCTCTGAGCTGCGCTGCATATCTGCGGCCAGCTGCACGAGGGAATTGAGCGATTCCCATTTTTCCCGCAGCGCTCCGGTAGCCGACGGCGGCTGAGCCTGCCAGCCGATGCTGGACAGCACCTCGGCAACAGCGGTGTCGAGTCTTTCCGTGCGCCGTGCCGCGGCAGAAGAGCGCAGTAGAACCATGGCCTCTTTGACTTCGCGGCGAGCAAAGAAGCGCTCTCCCCCGCGCAGCACATAGCTGATGCCGCGGGCTTCGAGGGCCTCTTCTATCGCCCGGCTCTGCCCGTTGGTGCGAAAGAGCACCGCAATGTCAGATGCGCGCGTGCCCTGTGCAATCTGCGCGGCTATCCGCTGGGCGACAGCGGCGGCTTCTGAAGCATCGTCTGCGTACTCCGAGGCGGACGGTGCCTGACCTCCTTCGCGCACCGCCTGCAGCTGCAGAGCTCCACTGCCGGTGTGGGCGAGGATCCGGTTGGCGGCTTCGACAATGGGCTGCCGCGAACGGTAGTTGCGCACAAGTTCGATGGTTGTCGTGTCCGCAAAGCGCTGCGCTGTGTTCAGCAGATAGTTCGATGTGGCGCCCGCGAAGGTGTAGATGGTCTGCGCGGGATCACCGACAACGCACAGGGAGTCCCTGTCGCCCAGCCAGCGCATCAGGAGGTCGTACTGCAGTGGCGAAACGTCCTGGAATTCGTCAACCACGAAGTGGCGATACTGACTGTGCACGGTGGCTGCGAGGTCGGCACGCGAACCCAGCACTCCCGACAGCGTCAGCAGGACGTCTTCAAAGTCCAGCAGCCGGCGTTCTGTTTTGAGGTCGCTGTAGCCGCGCATGATGTCGACAACCGCGGAAACGGTGAGCCCGCCCGGCAGTTCACGATTACGCGCCTGCTGCGCGTAGTCCTCAATGCCCAGGAGGCTCACGGCCGCGTATTCGATTTCTGATGCGACGTCGCGGACGAGTTCGCGTTCGACCGTCATGCCGAGATTTCCCATGACGCGGGCAACAGCCCCGGCTTTGTTGGGCATGAGCTCTGGGAACGGACCTTCGGCGAACATGGACCAGAAATAGCGCATCTGGCGCAGGGCCGCAGCGTGGAATGTGCGGGCCTGCGCGCCGTCGACACCGAGTGAGCGCAGCCTGGAGCGCATTTCTCCCGCAGCCTTTGCGGTGAATGTCAGGGCCAGGGTCTGTTTGGGATCGCGCTTGCCGGTGAGCGCCCCATAGGCGATGCGGTGCGTCATGGCCCTGGTCTTGCCGGTGCCCGCACCGGCAAGGACGACGAGCGGGCCGCCGCTGTGTTCGGCAACTGCCCGCTGCTGGGCGTCCAGCGCTTCCAGCAGATGTTCCGCTTTGGATGTCACAGCAGCTGTTCTCCGTCGAGCCAGGCACTGATGATCTGCCCGGCAATCGAGACTTCGCCGGGCAGAGACAGCGAGCCGTCCGCTGTTCCGGCTTGTATGTCTTCGCGACTGAACCACTTGACGTCGGCGATTTCATGGCCGTCTGCCGCAATCGCAGCAGACCGCGCTCGCGCAGCGAAGCCGAGCATGAGTGAGCACGGAAACGGCCACGGTTGGGAACCGAGATAGCGAATGGTGTCGCAGTCGATGTCGGATTCTTCGTGGACTTCGCGCCTGACCGCCTGTTCCAGGGTTTCACCAGGTTCAACGAAACCGGCCAGAAGCGAGTACCGGCCTTCGGGCCACAGCGCGTTGTTGCCCAGCAGAATGCGCTCCGCGCCGGCGTCGTCAGTGTGCAGCACCGCGGTGATCACAGCCGGGTCGGTGCGGGGGAAGTGTTCCGTGCCGGCTTCCGGGTCAACCCGCACCCATCCCCCGGCTGAGGGCACCGTGGGGTCGCCCGTACGCGGTGAATGGGTGTGGGTTCTGTGCCAGTTATCGAGTGCCACAGCGGTCGTTGCCGCATCGATGTCGGTGTCGCTGAGCTGTGTTGCCAGTGCGCGCAGATCAACCCACGTGGGATCGTCCATTGTCGTGCCGACCGCCGGGGCCAACAGGAAGTCGTCAGCAGAAGCTGCGGAGTCATCGAGAACAGCGCTGTCGGCGGTTGAGCGTCCGGCGTCGTCAAGCAGCAGTGCGACGAGGTCCGCGGTGTCGCTGCGGCCGATGTAGACCCTGGTGCCGGTCAGGCCGTCCCAGTGCTCCTTGAGCTGCGCCACCCTGAACAGGTGCAGACCTCCACGAGAGACGAGCAGGCTGCCGCGGTGGCAGAAGAAGACGCGCGTGCTGCTGCGGGCGAGAACGTCTGCAACACTGCCGTCAGCACCGCGATCAGTGTGATTGCGGTCAGTTCCAACACGAGCCAGCGAGCGTACTGGCAGCTGGTAGCGGTTCATGCCCACCACGATAGCCGCCGGCACTGACACAGATCTGACACGCGCCGTTGCGAAACTGAAGAGCAAGTCCAGCCCGGGTAGATTGGAGGCGTGGACACTTTCGATCTTCGTGCAGTAGCAATCAGCACCGTCATGCTGGACGGGTTCAAGGCCAAGCGCTGGAAACGGCTCGATGACGAACGCGGCCCGCGCCTGCTCGTCAGCGACGGTGAGCGCACCGTTGTCGTCGCGGCCTTTGACCAGGCCGCAGCAATTGATGCCGAGGCCGAAAAGCTCGCATCTGCTGTTCTGCGCTCCATTCTGCCCACCGAGCGCAGCTTTGCCGTGCCCCGCGTCATTGAATCGCGGACCTTCCGCCCGGGACAGATCAGCGAAGAAGAATGCTGCATCGCGATTTCCCAGCCGCTCGAGGGTGCGCCAATGTCGACGGAGGATTTCCGCACCGCCCCGAGCCACGTTGATTCTCTGGCCGAGATTCTGGCGGTTCTGCACGGTGCCGAAACAGGGCCGATTGCCGATGCGGGGCTCGTGGTCCACGAACCTCAGGAGGCCCGGAGCCTCCTGTGGGACCTGCTGGACCGAGGTGCCGCCACCGGCCGCGTACCGTCGCAGCTGCTGGAGAGGTGGGAAACGGTTCTTGAAACTCCCTCCCTGTGGCATTTCCTGCCGGTTCCTCTGCACGGTGATCTCACAATTGATGCGCTGCGCACCAACGGCGAGTCGATTGTGACGGTTGCCGATTTCAGTTCGCTGCGCGTGGGCGATCCCGCTGTCGACCTCGAAGCTGTTTCGCACCTGCTGGAACCTGAGGACTTCAACAGGTTTTTCGAGCTCTACACGGAGCATGTCCGACACGATGATGCCGGTCTGCGCAGCCGCATCGACCTGCGCAGCGAAATGGCTGTTCTCGAGCTCCTTTTGGCCGCTGTTGATTCTGGCGACAACGCGCAGATCAAGGAAGTCGAAGAAATGCTGGCGGACCTTGCCGAACTCATTGTTCCGCAGGGTGACAGTGACGCGGCGGGTGGGGAGCCGAAGGAGGGAACAAAGACGACGGATGACTCCGACGGTCTGCGCCCGCTGTCCTTCGACTCCCCCGATGACGACGGTGAAGCCACCGACATCATCAGCCGCTGACAGCGGCCTCCAGCTCTTCCCAGCTGAGCAGGGTCCGCTCGCTGCTGTCTGCGCCGGCAGCCGCGAAGCGCACAACGGTGTCGCTGCCCAAAAAGTAGAAGGCCGCTGACACTTCCCGTCCCGCAAACTGCGGCATGCGGGCGACGGCGTGGGCATACATCGAAAGCTGAATCGCTCGGTCTGCCATTTCGCGTTCGCTGTAGGGCGCAGAGCCGGTCTTCCAATCGACAACCTCGAGTGCTGTGCCGGTGTCGAATACCGCATCGATTTTTCCAGAGATGACCTTCGGACCGACTTTGAGTTCAAAGGGAAGTTCGACTCCGGCAGGTGTCCGGCTGGCGAACTCTGACGCTTCGAACCGCTTCTTAAGCTGTTCCAAGCGTGCCCTGTCCCTATCTCCCAAACGCCTGGGCGTGTAGTCGTCCAGTTCAAGCAGGCTCGACTGACCGAACCTGTTCTCGACCCACGCGTGGAATTCTGTACCGAGAGCCGCAGCCGAAGAGGGCTTCTGCGGCATGGGACGGCTGCGTTGCCGGTCGAATTCTTCGCGGTCGCCCACGAAGTCAACGAGAGCTGTTGTCGACAAGCGGCTGAGTTCGGCAGGCGCACTGTGCGGTTCTGGCTCAAGGAAAGCCTGTGCGCTCCTGGCCAGCCCTCCGATATCCGGCATGCTTTCGAGGTCGCGAAGGTTAGTGCCCGAAGCTGACCTGTATTCAGCAATGAGCTCTACGCGCTGCCTGAACGTCTGCTCAGCAACCACCGGCGGCCACACCAAGCTGGTCATAGGCCTGGCACTAGGGTCAGCGGCTTCGGGCAGTGCGACTTCCCGGCCAAGTGCTTCGGTGATCTCCTCCAAGAAGGGCGACAGGGTATTCGGTTTGGTGCGGCTGGTCATTGCCGAAGCGCCCAGCCACAGGTGCGTTTCCGCACGGGTGACGGCAACGTAGGCCAGACGCCGTTCTTCGGCTTCGTGGTCCGCTTTGATCTGCTCGCCGAGCGAACCTGCGAACAGCTCTTTCATGTCTTTTGCGGTGCTGAGATTCTGCCGTGTTGTGTCGAGGTCGGCCAAGTGCTGCCTGTCTCCGCGCAGGGGGTAGGGCAGTTCGGCTCCCGCCAGCCATGCTTTTGTGCTCCTGGGCAGAGTAGGGAGATCGCCGACGGTGTTGTCGGGGACCGCCACGGCACTGAACTCAAGACCCTTGGACGCGTGAATCGTCATAATCTGGACGGAGTCGGGGTCGGCTTCTTCTGCGGCAGCTTCGAGGGCTTCGCTTTCTTCAGCCACCATGAGCCAGGCAAGGAAGTCCGCCGCCGCAGCAGACGGGTGCTGAGCACCGTAGTTCAGCGCCATGGCCTTAAGCGAATCGATGGCCCTGCGATGGGGTTCGGAATTGGGCAAAGCCTCGATGTCGAGGTCGAGGTTGAAAACGCGGATCGCAGCACGCAGCGCGTCAACGGGCGATGACGCACTTCGGCGAACTGTTCTGAGCCGCCGCGCCAAGGACTGCAGTCTGCTGATCGCGACAGCCGACAGTCCTGCTCGATCAACAAGATCATCCAATGTGGCGTCGTCGGCGAATTCGTCGATACATTCAATGAGAGTAGGCACCGCGTCTTCTTCAAGACCTTCTGAGCGCAGTCGGCAGAAGCGGTTGAGAGCTCGGATGTCTTTTGCACCCAGTGCTGCCTGCGGTCCGCTCAGCAGCCGCATCACCTCGCTCGATGCCGTGATGTCCACTGCGGCAGCAAGAGCGGCGACAGCATCGGCCGTGTAGGGGTTGTCGAGCGAACCGCGTGAGCCGACAATCGCATATGGAACGTCCGCCGCCCGCAGAGCGTCAGCGATCGGTCCGATGGATTTGCGAGCCCGCACAAGGACCGCCCGGGTGCCCGTCCGCTCCTTCATCCACAGCGCAAGGTCACGGTACTGGTCGAGGCCGTATTGGATATCTGTGCTGCCCGATGTCGTGCAGATTGTCACAGTGCCGTGGGTCGCCTCGTCTGGTTCGGGCGCAGCCTGGGTGCCCTTTGCGGCGCGCGATTTGTGCTCCAGCTGCTTCGCTGAGGCTGCCGAGATCGCTGTGAGCTTAGCTGAGACAGCGTTTGCCGCGTCCAGAATGAGCTGCGCATTGCGGAAAGAAATGCTGAGCGAGTATTCCTGCGCGGGCTGGCCGTTGAACCTGAACTTTTCCGGGAAGTCGCGAAGGCTGCCAGCCGAGGCTCCACGCCAACCGTAGATGGACTGGCGGTAGTCGCCGACCGCGGTGACGGCTTTGTCAGAGAACAGCTTCTCAAGAAGTTTGAACTGGCTGTCCGAGGTGTCCTGGTATTCATCAAGCAGAATGATGTCCCAGCGGCCGCACTCCTCACGTCGGGCTTGTTCGTCAGCGGTCATGATTGTGTAAGCGGAAGCGACCTGGTCAGAGAACTGCATGCGCCCGGTTTCGCTCTTGTGCTCTTTCCATCGACCGGCCAGCACCGCGTACTGTTTTTTGCGCAGCAGCGATTCGATGAGCTCAGATGTCCCTGCTTCCACCACCGCGGCGACAGCTCGGTCAATGAATTCTGGTGACAGTGTGCGAACTCCGGCAGCTTCACCGGCCAGTGTTTCTAAACGTGCGGCGAGGGCTTCTTTTTCCTCTTTGGGAATGCGCTTGCGGCGAACCGCGGCTGCGTGTTCTGTCAGGTTGTCCGAACTGACCGCATCTGCCAAAGACGCATCGAGGTACGTGATCACGTCGTCTGACGTTTTGAGGTGTTCGTCAATCTGCGAGGCCAGGTGCAGAGTGTCCTTGATGACCGTGGCTCGTGATTTTCCAGCCGGAATATCGGCATCGGCCGCTTGGTCGACGAGCGAACCGAATTCCTGGATGGCTTCCGCATCGTCGAGGATGGTGGTTCCGTCTTCGATCCCAATGCTCAGGCCGTACTCGCTGACGAGTGCCGAAGCATAGGAATTGTAGGTCTGCACGGTTGGTCCGAACAGCGCGTCCAGTAGGTCTCGCTCGCTGTCCTCTCCCCTTTCGCATGGCCTGCCTTTGGCTGCCTCGTAGGCCTCGAATGCGCTGATGAAACCGTTGATGCGCTTGGCGAGTTCGCCGACGGCTTTGCGGGTGAAGGTGAGCGCGAGGATCCGATCCTTGGCAACGTAGCGGTTAGCCACCAGCCACAGCACACGCTGCGCAATGACAGCGGTCTTGCCGGAACCAGCACCTGCGACCACGACAGCCGGTTCATCGACCGGGCTTTCGATGATCTTCTTCTGTTCGTCAGTCGGCATGGGCTTGGTGCCGTCTTTGAGCGGTGTGCCGACGATCTGGGCGAGGTCGTCCGCTGAATAGAACGGAGGCTTGCAGTTCACGATTCGTCCTCTCCTGTCTGAACAGCGGGGCAAGAGCGCTTCACGGGGCAGAAGCGACACGCTTCGGCACTTGGTGTGGCAGGGAATTCTGCGGAGCGAATGCCGGCAGCTGTTGGCCGCACTTTCTGAGCCAAGAATTCCTCGCGCGTTTCCCCCGTCATGGGGTCCTGCATACGCCGATTCGATGTTCCGCCAGTCCCGGCGGCTTTGCGCGGGTACATGAGCATGCCGCCTCCGGACTCAGCGCCGTACTCTGACAGCGGCATCGGCTGGCCGTCCTCCCCTACAATGCGGACTTTCGGCAGACCCATGGCCGCTTGGTACGCCCCCAGCTGAGGGTCATTCTGCGCGTCCTTCAGGGATTTCGGCGTTTTCGCGGTTTTGAAGTCGACGATGTGCAGGCGGCCGTCGCTGTCACGTTCCAGCCGGTCAATGCGCCCGCGGATCCGCCAGCCCTCACCGCTGTCGGCAGCCAAAGTCATTTCGGAGCCGATGAATTCATAGCCCTCACTGCGCCGACCCACAAGGAAGGCGTTGAGGTTGGCCACCATGTCGAGGCCTTCGGCATACTGCCTGTCGCGTTCCCACTGGGAGGGGAATTCCAAGAGAGCAAAGCCTTCTTCAAACGCTTCTTTCAGCTCCGCATAACCGCCCTGCGGGTATTCTTCGGCCAAAGAGTGCACGAGAGTGCCGATCTTTTGGGCGTTGGTGGACGGCATCGTGCCTGCGTGGCGTGACAGCAGCCATTTGAGCGAGCACTCCAGAAATGTTTCCAGGGTCGACGGCGAAATCGTCACGGGAACATCCGGAGCGGCCGAAGGTTCAGCCGTTGACCGTTCACGCCAGGCGCTCCAGGTTTCCGGCGACGCTGATTCGATGCCGGCATTGGCAAGGCTGGCCAGCAGCTGTGCCCACGGCTTGGGGTCGGTGCTGTTTTCAAACTGGCCGCGCGCATAGCCCACAAGTTGGCGCATGGATGCTGGCCCCACGCTCGCGTCGTCGCTTTTTGGACCAAGAATTCGCGGCTCGGCCGCGGAGTGCGTGCCCTCGCGGCCGAACTGCGCGGCGGCTTTCTGAACGTGTTCGAAAAACACCGACGGCAGAATTTCACCGTCGTTGACGGCGAGAACCACCGCGTTTAAGCGAGCCCGAGACAGTGCCGCTAGGAACATGCGGCCTTCGTCACGGACGGTGTCCCTCTGCAGTTTGCGGTAGCTGTCCCCCGTATCAGAATCGACGGGGCGAGCGCTGTCTTCGGCTGATGTCCCGTCGGCGTCGCGCCAAGCCCCAGCAGCCAGATCTTCGTCGAGCTGCTGTTGAAGGAAAACCGAGCCGCGCACCCGGGTGTTGGGCCACGTGCCGTCCTGCACATCGGCGATGATGACGTGCTCAAAGTCGCGGTGTGCAACTGCCGCCGGTGTGGTCACCGGGACTTCGCGACTCTGTCCGGAGTGTGCCAGGGAGTCCTGTGCAATTGCCTGGCTCAGCACCGTCTGGGCAAAGCTTTCGGCTTGGGCAGTTGCTCTGTCGGTGAATTTCTGTGCCAGCGTCTGCAGGCGGATGACGGCGTCGAGGTCGGTGTTGCGTTCGTCTTCGGGATCGGATTCTGCGCGGCGCTGCCATTCGTCGGCAACGTCGAAAGCTTCCCAGACTTCCCACACTGCGCTTTCCGGATCGAGCTTGCGCGTACCTTCCGCCGCCGTCAGAACGCGCTGCAGCATGCGCACAATCCGGTGTCCCGCCGCGGTGTTCTCTGCTTGCGGTCCCCCGTCCGCGCCTACAGCACCATCCGCTGCATCAGCGCTATCAGCGGTTTCGGCACGCCGGTCGATAGCGCTGAGCAGAAGCGCCCCCAGGCTGGTATCGCTGGTGTCTTCCCGACTGTCAGTGCGCAGCAGTGCTCGCCGCAGGCTTCCCGCGCCGACCGCGTCGAGTTCACCGTAGGGGCCTGCCGCGATGTCTTCGCACAGGCGTTCGCGCTCACCGGGTTCTGGGTTTTCGCCAAGGGCGAGCAGGCGCAGGATGTGCGCGGTTGCCGGTTGGGAGCTGAGCGGCTGCACCTGTTTCTGCACCGGAATCCCGTGTGCTGCGAGTTCTGCCGCGAGCGCAGATGCGGTCCCGGATGAGCGCGACAACACCGCGATGTCGTCCCATTGCGTGCCTTCGTCGTGCCAGGTGCGAATGAGCGAGGCAGCCAAGCGCGCTTGCTGGGAATGAGTGCCCACGGCGGCGGTGGACACGGTCGAGGTCCCGGCTGCGAAGTCTTCCGGCGAAGCTGGGACGTGCCGACGGTGAAGATCGCGGGAAATGATGCGGGCCAGGGAATCATAGACGCGGCGAATGCCGCCGGCCCCGCGGTGCACGTGTGCGGCACCGTCGATGGTGAAGGTCTGCGTGCCCGCTGCCAGGTGCCTGAACAGCCGACCGCCGGCGCCGCGGAATCCCTGCACTGTCGTGTCCGGGGATGTCCACAGGCCGATGGTCGTGCCTTTGGCTTCGAGTGCCAGCAGGAAATCAAGCGCGGTGTCGGGGAAGTCCTGTGCAGAGTCCAGCAGAATGTGGGTCGGCACCGTTTCCGAAGAGAACGACCAGCTGTTCCCGGCTTCCGCGCTGTCGCCGGCGACTACCGAAGCTGCGTGGGCGAAGACCGCGGCTGTGTCGACGCCGCCGAAAACGGGGATCGCAAGGAGGTCTTCGTAATCCTGCAGGACGCGAGCCAGAGCCTGCCATTCCTGCAGGCCTCGCCATTTGCCCAGCCGTTTCAGTTCATCCGATTTCATGCCGTAGCCCATAACGGCGTTCAGTGCATCGCGCATCTGTCGACGAAAGCCCGAGGTGTCACGGAGTTCTCTGCTGAAGCCCGGCGGCCATTCGGGACCGGAAACCCGTCCGGATTCAAAGCCTTCGAGAATAGAGGCCAGCAGGTATTCCTGGTCTGCACCGGAAATGAAGTCAAGCGGCCGACCGTCTACAGCCGTCGAATGCGCTGATACGAGCGAAAAAGCGTAGGAGTGGACCGACCGGGCTGCCGGTGCGGAGCGAATGGTGTCGGCACTCGGCAGGCGATCGCGCAGGGTGTCTGCGTGTTCGCGGCTGGGAGTGAGCGCAAGAACGGATTCGTGTCCCCCGCGCCCAGCCAAAACGGAGTAGGTGTTGATCAGCTGTTCGGTCTTTCCTGTACCGGGACCGCCGAACACCGCCGTCCGCTGCCCGGCAAGCAGGGATTCAACCGCCGCGTCGTCCGCACCAGCGCGCTCTGCGTCCCTGCTTTTTGCACCCGAGTTCGTCATCATGCTCCTATGAGACCACGAACCACTGACATAAGGGCCGCACGCACAGAAAAAAGATCTAGAATGGTCAGTCGTTCACCGCGGAACAGCTCCTGTCTCCGCGTCCGTCGTCAGATAAGAGTCACACAATGCCGCCGACACCTCGTATGAGACGCGCGCAGCGCCGCGCGCAGATCATCAGCATCGCTACCCGCCAGTTTGCCCAGGAGGGCTACCACGCGACGTCGATGGATGCGATTGCTGCGAGCATCGGAGTGTCCAAGCCCGTCCTGTACCAGCACTTCGAATCGAAGCTTGACCTGTTCCTCACGGTCCTTGACGAGGCGATTGACAACCTCAACCGAATGCTCGCCACTCTGCTGGACTCGGTTCATGACCGCCGCGAGCGCGTGTACTCGACCATCAAGAGCTTCTTCATGTTCGCAGTTGAGGACCGCAACGCCTTTGATGTCCTTATGCGCGCCGACAACGAAAACGACGAAAGCCGTCAGCACTGGCGGGATGCTCTGGACAGCTTCGCCGACACGGTGAGCCGTTCCATCCGCCGCGACACCGAGGTCACGGAGGCCGAAGCGAACATCCTCGGCCACGCTCTTGTCGGCATGGCGAAGCAGGCGGCGTTCGAATGGTCCCGCAACCGCGACTACGATCCTTACGAAAGTGCTCGTCTTGTCGGCATCCTCGCTTTTGACGGGCTGTCGGCGATTGAAGATCCCCAGGTTGACCTGCACCTGGGGGAATAAGCGCAGCCTCGTGTGAGGTTGCCTCTGCGAACCGCGAACCCGCCAAGGAGGCGCTATGGAAATCAAAATCGGCATCACACAGTCCACTCGTGAGATCGCCATCGAATCTGATCTTGATGCTCAGCAGCTGAAGGACCTTGTCGATTCCGCGTTGAAGGACGGCACTCCTCTCGTGCTGGAGGACGGTCAGCGTCGCGTTGTCGTGCCGGCTGATTCCATTGCCTATGTTGACTCCGGCCCGTCCACGCAGGGTCGGGTCGGCTTCGGCATCAGCTGATCGGCTAAGTCAAAAGGGGAGGCTGTGGGCCTCCCCTTTTTCCTGTTCGCACGGGTTTTTCTGTTGTCACCGCTCCTGACTCACGAGGCGCCGCTGATCTCCCGCTGCCCCGCTCAGTCAGGTGCGCGCTCGGGTCAGGCGGTGAGCCCGAGGTCCGACATGCGCTTGGAGTGCCCGGCGAGCAGCCTCTGGAGAAGAGCTTCGTCGGGCTTTTCGAATACTGTGTTCGGGATTGCGGCGAATTCGCGGATGCGGGTGAGAGATTCGGCGACGAGCTTGCGTCCCCACAGTGCCAGGCGGCTGCCGATCACCTCGTCGTCGGCCACGACTGAACGCAGGCATTCCCGGAGATAGTCGGCAGAGCGTGTATCATCGAACACGGAATCGACGACCTCTCGACTCTTGGAGTCAAGAGCTGTGAGGGTGCTTCGACAGTATTCGGTCATGATCCCGTCGTAGACGTAGACCTTCATGACGGATTCGTACCAGTCTTTGGGTCGAGTGCGTTCCCGGAAAGCGCGGAACGAACCCGCCTGGCTTTCCATGAGGCTCGTCAGATCCCCGCCCAAGTCCGCCACCCGCGACGCCAGCCGCTCGAAGTGTTCGAGCGAGTGCCCCGCAAGACGCGCAAGGCCGATGGATTCGCGGATGCTCGGCGCGTGCTGTGAGTCCGTTGATGTGAGTTCAAACGTCGAAAGTGCGTGGAAGGCCAAAACGGACAGCGTTGCCGCGTGGACTTCTTCAGGCGTGTTGGAGTGGGGCATGGCCCTAGCCTAACCGCCGTGAGTGCGTTCGCCGCACCGGATAGACAATAGGAAAAATGTGACTGAACAGAAGACTTTTGCTGACTTCGGGGTTTCCGGCCCCATCGTCGCGGCTCTTGCCGATCACGGCATCACCGAGCCCTTCCCCATTCAATCGATGACTCTGCCGATCGCGCTCGGCGGCGCCGACATCATCGGTCAGGCGCAGACGGGCACCGGCAAGACCCTCGGCTTCGGCCTACCGCTGCTGCAGCGCCTCGACGCTCCCGTCCGCCCAGAGTTCGCTCCGGCCGAGGGCTCAACCCCCGAAATCCCCGAAGCCGGACGCGCCCCGCGTGGGCTCGTCGTCGCACCAACGCGCGAACTCGCCCAGCAGGTTGCCGGCGAACTTGCGACCGCGGCAGAAAAGCTGCAGGTCAAGGTCGTCACGATCTACGGCGGTCGGGATTACGAACCGCAGATTGAATCGCTCAAGGCCGGCGCCGATGTCGTCGTCGGAACTCCGGGCCGTCTGCTCGACCTGTACGGCCGTCGGATTCTCAAGCTCAGCGAAATCACGACCGTCGTCCTCGACGAGGCCGACGAAATGCTCGACCTGGGCTTCCTGCCGGATGTTGAGCGGATCATCGCCGCTCTGCCTGCTGGGCGCCAGACGATGCTATTCTCGGCAACCATGCCGGGTGCGGTTGTGACAATGGCTCGCCGCTACATGCACCAGCCCACTCACATTCGGGCAGCGAACGAACAGTCGGCGCACGAAAAGACTGCGAACATCAAGCAGTTCGCCTACCGTGCCCACGCTATGGACAAGGCCGAGCTCGTCGGTCGTGTACTGCAGTCAGAGGGTCGCGGCCGCACCATCATCTTCGCCAAGACGAAGCGCACTGCCGACCGTCTGGCCGAAGAGCTCACGGACCGTGGTTTTAATGCCCGCCCGCTGCACGGTGACCTCAACCAGCAGGCGCGCGAGCGTGCTCTGAAAAACTTCCGCACTGGCAAGACCGATGTTCTGGTTGCCACCGATGTCGCTGCCCGCGGCATCGACGTTGAGGACGTCACCCACGTCATCAACTACCAGTGCCCGGATGACGAAAGCACCTACATTCACCGCGTGGGACGCACCGGTCGTGCCGGCAGCACCGGCATTGCGATCACGCTCATCGACTGGGATGACATTCCGCGCTGGAACATGATCGCCCGCACCCTTGAGCAGGACCTCGAGGCGAAGGAAACCTACTCCACGTCTCCCCACCTGTTTGAAGAGCAGAACATCCCCAAGGGCACCAAGGGCCGGCTGCCGCGAGCACAGTCCGCAAAGTCGGAAGGCTCAGGTTCTGGCCGCGGCGAGAACCGCCGTTCCGGCCGCGGCGGGCGTCGTCGTGATGACAGCAAGCCGCGTCGCCCGCGCCGCCGCACTCGCGGAGGCAAGAGCGTTGAGAAGGGCTCGGATGCGCAGAAGTCCGATTCCGCACAGCAGGCGAAGACCTCTGATGGGGATGCTCCCAAGCGTCGTCGCCGTCGCCGCCGCACTCGAGGCGGAGCGCAAGAAGACTGACGGGTTCCGGCGGGTGCCGGGCGGGTCAGGCGTGGAGGACTTCGACGCCGCGGGCTCGTTCGGCTATTCGCTCCAGCTGTTCCGGCTCGGTGATGTTTTCACCGAGCCGGTTTGGCTTTCCGGCGCCGTGATAGTCGGATGATCCGGTCACAATGAGGTCGTGTTCTGCCGCCATGCGGCGCAGTCGGCGTCGCCCCTCCGGAGGATTGTCCCGGTGGTCGATCTCCAAGCCGTCGAGTCCCGCTTCGATGAGTTCGCCGATGGCGGCGTCACCGAGCACGCGGCCGCGTGCTGATGCAAGAGGGTGGGCGAACACGGCTACTCCCCCGGCATCGTGAACCATGCGCACGGCATCGATTGCGGATATTGCCGGAATCGGCACGTAGTAGGGCCCGCGCGGGGAGAGCAGGTGCGCAAAAGCCGCACTGCGGTCGGCGGCGAATCCGCCGGCTACGAGGGCGTCGGCAATGTGCGGCCGTCCGATTGTCGCTTCAGGGCCGACAACGGCCAGAAGGTCGTCCCAGTTCAGCGGGTAGTCGCGGCTGAGCAGTTCGACCATGCGCTGGCCGCGTTCAAGGCGGGCTTTGCGCATATCGGCAACCGCGGCGGAAAGTTCAGCCCCTTCGGGGTTGTGCAGGTAGCTCAGCAGGTGCACTGTCACACCGTCGTGTTTGCACGACACTTCCATACCGCGCACCAGGCTGATGCCTTCGCGTTTGGCTGCCACGGCCGCATCGGCCCATCCGCGAACCGTGTCGTGATCTGTCAGCCCGACAGTCTCAAGCCCCACCTGCGCGGCTTCTTTCAGCAGTTCTTCGGGCGTTTGAGTGCCGTCGGAAAAGCTCGAGTGGGTGTGCAGATCGATCGACATGCCACACAGTCTACTGAGCCGGATGACACGGCGGCACTGGCGACTATGCTGGAGTCATGACTACCGATCAGGCTCTTGATGACCGTGTCAACAACCGCTCCCGCAGGCCGAACTCGAAGGCCTTCCGGGATTTCGTAGCTCAGGGCTGGGAGCGCACTCCCGTTCCCGCCGAAGCACTCGAAGCTTCCCGCTTCACTCCCGCACGCCGTGAGGCTGTGTCCCAGGCGTTTCCCGGCGAACGGGTTGTCGTTCCCGCCGGCAGCCTCAAAGTCCGCTCGAACGACACCGACTACCCCTTCCGCCCGCACTCCGCGTTCATTCACCTGACCGGGCTGCACGCTGACCTTGAGCCCGACTCAGTGCTCGTGTTCGAACCCACCGAGGACGGCCACAACGTCACGTTCTACTTCAGCCCGCGCGCTGGAGCGGACACCGAGGAGTTCTTCTCGGACGCCCGCTACGGCGAATACTGGGTCGGCAAGCGCCCGGAACTGGAAACCATGGAGACCATGACCGGCATGGCGTGCCGGCCCATTTCCGAAGCCGGCGAATCCATTACGAAGGACCTCGGCAGCACCTCGGTGCGTCTGCTGCGCGGTGCCGACAGCAGCATCGAAGCGCAGG
Source organism: Brevibacterium sp. HMSC22B09 (assembly GCF_001806795.1). Classification (NCBI taxonomy): domain Bacteria; kingdom Bacillati; phylum Actinomycetota; class Actinomycetes; order Micrococcales; family Brevibacteriaceae; genus Brevibacterium; species Brevibacterium sp. HMSC22B09. The sequence continues at coordinate 131,661 of NZ_KV786021.1, forward strand.
TCGACAGGGCACGCCAGGCCGTTCAGGCCGACCTCGAGGCCAGCCAGGCCGGCGATGACGAACTTGCCCAGTTCCTGTCCGAACTGCGCCTGATCAAGGACAACTACGAAATCGGCGAAGTCCGCCGCGCTATCGCAATCACTCGTGAAGGCTTCGACCACATCGTCGACAGCCTCGACGAAGCCGTCGGCCACCACCGCGGTGAGCGGGTCATCGAAACGGCGTTCTGGAAGGCTGCCCGCACCGAGGGCAACAACGTGGGCTACGAAACGATTGCCGCTTCCGGCAACAACGCCTGCACCCTCCACTGGACGAAGAACACCGGCAAGGTCAACCCGGGTGATCTGCTGCTGGTCGATGCCGGTGCTGAGGCCGACAGCCTGTACACGGCTGACATCACCCGCACGATTCCGATCAGCGGCACGTTCTCGGATGTGCAGGCCCGCATCTACGACGCGGTTCTGGAAGCCGCGGACGCTGCTTTTGCGGTTGCCGGTGAGCACGTCAACCGTCCCGTGAAGTTCGCCGAGGTCCACGATGCCGCTATGGGAGTCATTGCGCACCGCCTGGAAGAGTGGGGTCTTCTGCCGGTTTCTGCCGAAGAGGCGCTCAGCCCTGAGGGCCAGCAGCACCGCCGGTGGATGGTCCACGGAACCAGCCACCACCTCGGCCTCGATGTTCACGACTGCGCCCAGGCGCGTGCCGACATGTACCTGGGTGCTGACCTCAAGCCGGGCATGATCTTCACGATTGAGCCGGGACTGTACTTCAAGGAAGAGGATCTTCTGCTTCCCGAGGAGTACCGCGGCATCGGCGTGCGGATCGAAGACGACATTCTCGTCACCGAGGACGGTGTCGAGAACCTGTCAGCCGGCTTCCCGCGGACTCGCGAAGAAATCGAAGCGTGGGTTCAGGGGCGCAGCTGAATGGAACTCGGTTGTCTGCTTCCCGGTGTGAGCCCCGAACATCTGGGGGTTCGCATCGGGGTTGATTCAGTTGATGAACGCAGCGGCGTCACCGTACTCATTCCTCCGCCGGGTACGACTGTCGGTGTTGATTCCCGAGGCGGTGGTCCCGCCACGCACGAAACCGACATCGCCCGCCCTGGCACCCTGCCCTTTGGGGCTGACGCTGTTGTCCTCACCGGTGGCAGCGCACTGGGTTTGGCTGCCGCACGCGGTGTGCAGAACCGTCTGGCTGAAGCCGGCATCGGCACACCCGTTGCCGGTGTTCGAGTACCCATTGTTCCTGCGGCCGCGATTTTCGACATCGGCCGCAGGCCGCATCACGGCAGTCGCGAGGATCATCGCAGCGGCATCCCAGATGCCGGCGACGGGTACTGGGCCGCTGTTCATGCGCTTGGGTACCACCTCACCGAAGAACCCAGCATCAGTTCTTTCCGAGGGTCGGAAGGTGCCGGTACAGCAGCGTGGACTGGTCGCGGATTCTCCCGAGGCGGAATGGGCTACGCTTCGATCCGCACCTCGTCGGGGGCTTGGGTCAGTGCCGTCGTGATTGCCAACCCCATGGGCACCATCCTCTCACTTTGCGGCGAACTCTACGCGGCACAGGCGCTGTCGGCCTATGGGCTCACACTGCCCGGTGTCGACCCAGCTGAGGTTGCCAGGCTGGTCGCGACAGCTGCCGAACGCGGAACCGCGCAGGAAGACGCCCGCACCAACACGACGATCGCCGTCATCTGCACGGATGCAGGTCTCACTGATTCTGAGACCACTCGGCTAGCGGCGTCGGCCCACGCGGGAATCGCCAGGGCCGTGTGGCCGTCCCACACGATGTTCGACGGCGACACGGTGTTTGCCTTAAGCACGGGCGAGCGCACTGAGAACTCCGCAGCACTGCTGACCGAACTCAATATTGCCGCCGCCGATGCTTTGTCTGCCGCCATCATCGACGGTGTGCTCAGTGCAGAAGAGGCCCTGCCGTGGGAACGAGATCCCGACCCCTTCCCCGATGCATTCAGCACTGTCTTTCCCGAACTCTCACAGAAGTGGGAAGAGGAAGCCGAGCGGCGCCTCGGCAATTTAGAAAACTCGCCACACCCCGAACCGGAACACACCGACGAACAGTAGAATAGCCAGTCGAATATCGTCGTCAGAGGAAGGTCGGTCAGTGACACCTCCCAACAGGGACGCGGTATATGAAGCCCTCAAAGGCGTCATAGACCCCGAAATCCGCCGCAGCATCGTCGAACTGGGAATGCTCGACGAATTCACCATCGCAGACGACGGCACCGTCGACGTGCGCGTTCTGCTGACAGTCGCGGGCTGTCCGCTCAAGGACACCATCATCAGCGACACCACGAAGGCCGTACAGGCTGTTGAGGGCGTCACCGCCGTCAACGTGGAACTGGGCACCATGACACCCGAGCAGCGCCAAGAGATGCGCGAAAAGCTCCAGGGGCCCGGCACCTCGCGCCCCATTCCCTTCAACGAACCGAACTCGCTCACCCGCGTCTACGCGGTGGCCTCCGGCAAGGGCGGTGTCGGCAAGTCGTCCGTGACCGCCAACCTCGCTGTCGCACTCGCCGAACAGGGCCTGTCGGTCGGCGTTGTCGACGCCGACATCTACGGCTTCTCGATTCCCGGCATGCTGGGCTTGTCCGGCAACCCCACCCGCGTGGACGACATGATCATCCCGCAGGTGGCTCACAACGTGAAGGTCATGTCGATCGGCATGTTCGTCCCGCCGTCACAGCCTGTCGTGTGGCGCGGACCTATGCTGCACCGTGCACTCCAGCAGTTCCTCACGGACGTGTTCTGGGGCGACCTCGACATCCTGCTGCTCGACCTGCCGCCGGGTACGGGTGACATCGCCATTTCGGTTGGACAGCTGCTGCCCACCTCGGAGCTTCTGGTTGTCACAACACCGCAGCAGGCTGCAGCCCAGGTAGCCGCACGCGCCGGCACGGTCGCAACCCAGACCCGCCAGCGCATCGCGGGTGTTGTCGAGAACATGTCGTGGCTCGAGCTGCCCTCCGGTGAGCGCATGGAAATCTTCGGTTCCGGAGGAGGCACCGAGGTCGCCGAACAGCTGACCCGCACAACCGGTGCGAAGGTCCCGCTCCTGGGTCAGATTCCGCTGGACGAGCCCGTCCGCTCCGGCGCTGACGCCGGTGTGCCGGCCGTCCTGTCCCACCCGGATTCCCCCGCTTCGGTGACGCTGCGCTCTGTTGCCCAGCAGCTCAGCCGCCGTTCGCGCGGACTTGCCGGCCGTTCGCTGGGACTGTCACCGGCCTGAGTAAGGCACACAGCTGAAGACGAGGGGCGTGCGAGTTTCAACCTCGCACGCCCCTCTTTTCGATTTCACAGCATTGGGTCGGCGCTTACGTGGCTTCGTCGTCAAACGGCGCCGGTTTCGATGTGTCGCGCTGGCCAGCCTGTTCTGAGTACCTCTGCAGGGGTGACAGGCGCATGGGCTCCAGCGGGCGATCATCAGCCGGTTCGGGTTCGTCGTCTTCCATGAGGGCCTCACGCACAATCCTGCGCGGGTCGTACTGGCGTGGATCGAATTTCTGCCAATCGACGTCTTTGAAGTCGTCACCCATTTCGTCCTGCACGCTGTCGCGCAGACTGACGATCTGCTTGCGCATGGTTTTGACGAAATCACGCAGCTGCGCGGCATATTCCGGCATGCGCTGCGGGCCTACGACAATGAGAACAACAAGCATGATGATGATGAACTCAGTGCCGTTGATCCCGAACATGCACACCATTCTAAGCCGTGGCGCCCTCCGGCTTCAGCCGAGGTCGGCACACGCCGGGGCCTGTGACTATGCTTATCCCACCGGGGTCATCAGGCCCGGCGGGAGCACACGCAGAACAGGAGGAGCGCTTGTCCAGAAACTGGGCGGCTGACAGCCACTACGCTTCTCGGTTCAACACCGCGACAGCCGCAGAAGAAGCGGCGCGCACAATTGCGGCGGACTATCAGAGCGCCCCGTTGGGCGCGACATCCGCCAGGCTTCTGACCATGCTCGTACAGCTGACCGGTGCAAAGAACGTCGTTGAGCTGGGCACCGGCACGGGAGCGTCAACACTGGCGATACTCGCAGGATTGGGCCCCGGCGGCATGCTCACGAGTGTTGACATTGATCGCGAACGCCAGTCAGTGGCTGCTGAACTCGCTGAGGTCGCAGGTTTCCGCGCCCACCGAACACGGTTCATCCAGGGTTTTGCCGAATCGGTCCTCAGCCGGCTCTCACCGGAAGGCTACGACTTCGTGTTCGTCGACACTGACCCGGCTGGTTTCCCCGACATCGTGCCGCAGGCCCTGACGAAGGTGCGCAACGGCGGACTGCTGGTGGTCAATGACGCCCTGGGTTCGGGGACCGTCGCAGACCCCGCTGCTCGGGATGCGAGTTCCACCGCCCTGCGTCGGGTTCTTGCCGACCTCCAGGACTCCCCCAACCGTGTGCTCCTGCCGATCGATGCGGGACTGCTGGCAGTGCGCCGCTGACCGGCCAAAGAAAAATCCCGTTCTCCCATCGGGAGAACGGGATCTGCGAAACGCCGGTCAGCCTTCGAGCGCTCCGGCCAGGACATCCTTGAGGTCCTGAGCTTCGTCCTGGCTGATTTCGATAACCAGACGGCCGCCGCCTTCAACGGGCAGGCGAAGGACATAGCCGCGTCCCTCTTTCGTCACTTCGAGAGGGCCATCACCGGTGCGAGGCTTCTGAGCTGCCATTCTTAATCCTTTCGCCGAACACAGTTATCAGCTATTATCCAACACTTTCTCGGGTTTCGCACATAACGAGACCTTCTTCGTCATATCACGGCGGGAAGCCCGTGGGCGGCACCAGACGCCACAGCAGTGATATCCACAGAAGCTGCAGGACCGTAAACCCGATAAGCGCCGTAGCCAGAGCCGTGCGGGAGCGACTGCGCGCCTGCACCATTGCCAGACCGAACATCGGCAGCAGAAGCCGCAGGGTTGAAGTCTGCGGTGTGAAGAACAAGAGCAGGTACACGGCGTAGCCGAAAAGGAACTGCTTCTGCGTCCTGCCGATCAGCTCACCCGTCGGACCGAGCGTTCCCCACACGAACAGCAGTATGAGAACAGCGAGGGCAATCGGCCCCCACCAGCCCAGATAGCGTGTCGAGGCGGTCAGCCACTGGGTGAAGACCTCCGTGTGGCCCGTCCACGCAGCTTCGGTCTTCCGGTAAGCGTCGAATTGTCCCGTGAGCATCCATGCTCCCAGCGGCTGCAGTACGGCGAAGAAGCACGACAGCACACCCAAAGCCCACGATGTCAGGACTTCCAACAGCGGATACGGCTCTGTCTGCCTGCGCCGGATCCGATCAAGCAGGTGAATGAGCATGAAGAACGAAAACGCCACCCCAATGGGCCTGGCGAGGTCCATGAGGAGAACTGCTGGAATGGCAAGAAGATAGCGGCGAGAATCCACGCACAGCAGGGAAAGCGCGAGGAAGAAGATGCCGGCGGCTTCCGAATAGCCGGTCGAAAAGACGGCTGCTGCGGGAAAGAAGAACACGAGCGCTGTACCGGCAAGGGCTCGTGCAGGATCTGCGTGCCGCCGGAACAGGTACAGGATCGCAATCGCTGCGGCCAAGGCGAAGATGTGCGACACGATGGGTGAGAGCACCTTGTAGTCAATGCCCGTCATATCGCGCAGCCAGCCGACGATCGTGGGGTGCAGCGGATAGAACGCCCACTGGTTCTGGGCGACATCCCCACTGTCGGTCAGCGGAAGAACGCGGGGGTAGCCCTCGTCGGCGATTCGCCGGTACCAGTCAGCGTCCCAGAAGCCCAGGAACTCAAAGAAGGTCGGAGGTTTGTTGTCCGACCAGAACGTGGGCGCCTGGAAGCGCAGAACAATGCTGAACAGCAGCAGAGTCACCACGCGGCTGACGGCATAGACCGCAGTGGCCTGCACCCATACCGGCAGGCGCAGTAGAGACGCGGTCAGACTCCGGGCAGAGAAGGCTTCGGTGCGTAACTGCACGGCTTCACTTTTCGGTTCTGACACCGGCTTCTTCTTCAAGCTCTTCTATGCGGGCAGTGAGGATGTCAATGGCCTGATCAACTTGGTCCCTGCGGTACCCGCCGAAAGCTGGTGAGAACCGCATCCGGGCAATATCAGCAGCGGATGCGTCCTTCGGTGGCAGAACGGGTTCGGGTTCGCTCATGCCGGAATCGAAGATGCCGAAAGCACCGGCGGCAACGGCTGCGAACACGATGAGCGCCGCGCACACTCCAAGGATCATCCAGGCCATGCGTCTATGCTCTCACACGCTTTCAACGCAGTCCTCGCTGTGCGCTGACAGGCGGTTTGAGGCCGCGTATGCCGACAACCACGTCAATCGCCTGACGTGTTTCAGCCGTGTCATGCGTGCGGATAATGGCAGCACCCGCATCAACTGCAAGCGCCGTGGCCGCAATAGTGGCGGCAAGCCGGTCATCCGGTCCTTGTGAACCGACGAGCTCTCCCACAAAGTCCTTACGCGAAATCGCGAGCATCACGGCGCTCTCACCGGCTGTGAGCATGCCAAGGTCCCGCATAACAGCGGCCGACTGGTACGTGTTCTTCCCAAAATCGGGTGTGGGGTCAAGAATGATGGCTCGTTCGTCAACACCCGCCTCGAGGGCGCGTGCACGCAGCCGCTCAAGCCCCTCCATGACGGCCGGCATGACATCAGCAGACGATAGACCCAACCGGTTGCGATGAGCGTCAGTCCGGGGAGCCAGGCCCCCGGTATGGGAGCAGACCAGGCCGACCTCCGCCTCGGCGGCGGCGTGTGCGACATCAGGATCCACACCCGCCCACGTGTCGTTGATGAGCCCGGCACCGGCCTCGGCCGCGGCTCTGGCCACCGGTGCGCGGTAGGTGTCGCAGGAGATGAGCACATCCGGGTACTCCTTGGCCAAAGCCGAGATGACCGGCGCGACCAAAGCGATTTCTTCGCCTACCGACACAGCCGGTCCGCGCCCGGCCCTCACTCCCCCGATGTCGAGGATCCGCGCACCTTCCCGGACCGCCTCCTCGGCAGAGCAGAGTGCATCATCCACGGTTGCCGCAGACGTGTAGAAAGAGTCCGTCGACCGGTTGATGACAGCCATGATGACCGGCTGCAGGGGTCCGGCCTCAACCCCGCGAACTCTGAACGTCACGGACGGAAACGACCGGTGGGAATCGGCTGGTCGGCAGACTCCTGAATGAAGGCAATTGCCTCATCCACCGAATCCGTCAGGTGGAACAGATCGACATCGCCGGGAGAAATCGTTCCCTTGTCGACGAGTGTGGTGGTGATCCAGTCAACGAGCCCCGACCAGAAGTCCGTTCCCATGAGAACCACCGGATAGCGGTTCTTCTTGCGTGTCTGCACCAGTGTGAGAGCCTCAAACAGCTCGTCAAGCGTGCCGAAGCCGCCGGGCAGCACAATCGCGGCCGAGGAATACTTCATAAACATCGTCTTGCGCACGAAGAAGTAGCGGAAGTTGATGCCGATGCCCACATAGGGGTTGAGCCCCGATTCAAACGGCAGTTCGATGCCCAGGCCCACCGAGGTTCCTTCGGCTTCCGCTGCACCCTTGCTGCCGCCCTCCATGACACCGGGCCCACCGCCGGTGACAACCGCGTATCCCTCGTCCACGAGCCTGCGACCGAGCTCTTCAGCCAGGGCGTACTCTTCCGTGCCTTCGTTCAGGCGGGCCGAACCGAAGATCGACACTGCCGTCGGCAGACCCGCCAGCGAACTGAAGCCCTCAATGAACTCCGCGTGGATCCGCATGGTCCGCCACGGGTCTTCGTGCACCCAGCCAGAGTCAGGGCGATTGTCCAACAGCCGCTGGTCGGCGGTGGTTTCGGGCACGTGCTGGCTTCGCAGGTGCAGTGAGCCCTTCGTGTAGAAGAGTTCGTCGTTCGGGATGTCAGAGCTGGTCATTGTGTCCTTTCACGAAAAAGACGGGGCGGGCACAGTGCCTCACCCCGCCTTCACCCAGCCGTCAGTTCGACGGGTAGGTGCGAAGCTTTTCGCCGGTGTAGATCTGGCGCGGACGGCCGATGCGGGTGGTGTCGTCACCGCGCATTTCAATCCACTGGGCAATCCAGCCGGGCAGACGGCCCATGGCGAAGATCACCGTGAACATGTCGGTGGGGAATCCAAGCGCCTTGTAGATCAGACCCGTGTAGAAGTCGACGTTCGGGTACAGCTTGCGGCTGACGAAGTAGTCGTCGTCAAGCGCAACCTTTTCCAGAGCTGTAGCAAGGTCCAGGAGGTCGTCGTTGCCGCCCTGCTCTTCGATGATGTCGTGGGCGGTCTGCTTGATGATGGCAGCGCGCGGGTCGTAGTTCTTGTAGACGCGGTGGCCGAAGCCCATGAGGCGTACGCCGCGTTCCTTGTTCTTGACCCGCTCCATGTAGCTTTCGGCGCCGTCGTCGGACTGCGAAATCTCTTCGAGCATTTCCAGCACCGCGGAGTTCGCGCCGCCGTGCAGAGGGCCTGCCAGAGCGTTGATGCCGGCTACAACCGACTGGTAGAGGTTTGCTTCGGACGAGCCGACCAGGCGAACCGACGATGTCGAGCAGTTCTGTTCGTGGTCTGCATGCAGGATGAACAGAAGGTCGAGCGCCTTGCGAACGTTCTCGCTGGATGCGTATTCTTCACCGCTTACACCGAAGTTGCTGCGGAAGAAGTTGCCGACCAGACCGTACTGCGGTTCGGGGCGCAGGACCGAGTCGACGCCGAAGCGGCGGCGGTGGGCCAGGGCCGTCAAGACGGGCATGGCGCCGAGCAGGCGAACGGCGGCTTCTTCCATCTGTGCGTCGTCGTAGACGTCGATGGTGTCCTGGTTGAAGGTGCCCAGCGCCGAAACGGCGGTCGAGAGGATCGACATGGGGTGAGCGTCTTCCGGCATTGCGGCGACGAGGTCGTAGATGCCCTGCGGGACTTCGGCGTGCTGGGCGATGCGCTCTTCAAACGACTTCAGCTGTTCGGCGGTGGGCAGTTCGCCCTTGATGAGGAGGTAGGCGACTTCGACGAAGGATGCGTTCTCGGCGAGGTCTTCGATGGCGTATCCGCGGTAGCGCAGGATGCCTTCGTCACCGTCGATGAAAGTGATGGCGGAGGTCGACGAGGCGGTGTTGCCAAAGCCGGGGTCGAAGGTGACGCGGTCGGTTTCAGCCAGGAGCTTGCTGATGTTCAGCCCCTCAGTACCGGCTGTTGATTCGACGCCTTCGAGTTCGAGTTCATGGTCATCTACCCGCAGGAAGCCGTCTGCCGCCATTGATTCTCCTCTGTTCGAACTTCGCACGCTCTGTTCCGCTGTGGTTCAGAGACATGAAGAAGATTACCTAATTGTAGAAAAAACAGTAAATCACTGAGAGTTCACTCAACGTGTGGTAGCTGAGCTTCCGCGCAGCCTCTCAGCCGCCGCACGAATCCTTTCGTCCGGTGCTGTCAGTGCCAGCCGGACGTATTGTTGTCCTTCCGGTCCGTAGATGAAGCCTGGGCCTGCCATGATGCCCAGCCCTGCCAGCCATTCGAGTGTTGCCATGCAGTCTTCGCCCCGGGTTGCCCACAGGTACAGGCCCGCTTCCGAATGGTCGATGCGCAGGCCCGCCTGTTCGACTGCCGGCCGCAGAAGCTCGCGACGACGCAGGTAAATGTCGCGCTGCCGCTGCCAGTGCGCGTCGTCATTCAGAGCGGCGATCATCGCCGCCTGCACGGGTGCGGGAACGATCATTCCCTGGTGTTTGCGGGTGGTGGTCAGTTCCCGGATGAGCACGCGGTCACCCGTGACGAATGATGCACGGTAGCCGGCGAGGTTTGACTGCTTGGACAGAGAATAGACGCTCAGCACGCCGGAATAGTCAGCGCCGACGACCTCGGGGTCGAGCACCGACGGGGTCGGACGGTCGCCGACCCAGTTGAGAGCCGCATAGCATTCGTCGCCGGCCACCACGGTGCCGCAGCGACGCGCTTCTGCGATGACAGCCCGAAGCTCTTCAGCCGTATCTACGCGGCCGGTGGGATTGCCCGGCGAATTGAGCCACAGGAGGCCCACACCTTCCAGCGATGCTCCCGCGGCAATGTCTGCTGCATTGATGCGCACACATTCGACACCGGCAAGGCGCGCACCGATTTCATATGTGGGGTATGCCTGCGACGGGCATGCCACGCGCAGTCCCAGCTGAGCGAGCCCCAGCAGGCTCGGCAGGGCTGCGACGAACTCTTTGGACCCGACCGTCGGCAGGATTTCGCTGCCGGGATCAAGTTCGATGCCGCGGACCCGCTTTGACCAGCCGGCAATCGCTTCGCGCAGCTGAACAGTGCCGTCAGTTGTGGGATAGCCCGGAGCGTCAGCTGCCGCCCGCAGGGCTTCCTGTATGAGCTCCGGTGTTGGGTCGATGGGCGTGCCGATTGAGATGTCGACGATCCCATCGGGATGAGCTTCGGCGGTCTGCCGTACGGCGGCCAGCCGATCCCACGGGTAGGCCTCCAGGTGAAGGCCGTAGCGTTCGTAGGTCACTCGTCGTGTTCCTGCTTGGGCAGCGCTGCAACGATCGGGTGGTCGTAGCCGACATTGCCGACACCGGCGGCTCCGCCGGGTGAACCGAGGTCGTTGAAGAAGTCGACGTTGGCCGTGTAGTACTCGGCCCACTCTTCTGGGACGTCGTCTTCGTAGTAGATGGCCTCAACAGGGCAGACCGGTTCGCAGGCGCCGCAGTCCACGCACTCGTCGGGGTGGATGTAGAGCATCCGCTCGCCTTCGTAGATGCAGTCGACGGGACATTCGTCAACACAGGCGAGGTCTTTGAGGTCGACGCAGGGCTGGGCAATGATGTAGGTCACTGGGACTCCTTCTGCTGAGCGTGGAGTGACACGCTCCCGGCGGCATTCATCTGATCCAAGGGTACTCCCCCGCTAAGGTGGTGACGTTCATGGTCTGGATACACCTTGGAGGTCACAGGAGTGTTTGAGCCGCAGCCGGGAATGCGGGTCGTCGTCCGCTACAGCGACGGCGGGCAGCTGACAGACGCTCTCGGCCACGTTCTCGCGGCCGATGCCGACTCCGTGACAGTTGACTCCAAGCGCGGTCCCGTGCGGATTGAGCGGGCCTCCATTGAGCTCGCCCACGAAATCCCGCCGGCACCTAAGCGACCGGGTCCCGTCCATTCGACCGTGTCGGCGGCAGACCTGCGCCGCATTTCAGCCCAAGTGTGGCTGCCGGGCGAAAGCGTGTGGCTCAACCGGGACGCGGTTGCCGAAGAACTCACCTCGGACGAGGGTGGGGTCTCTGCGGTCGAGTCCGGCTGGCTCTTGCGCGCCGCCGCCGGGGCCGATGCTCGCGCGAACTCCGCTCTTGTGCTCACAGACCCGCAGGTCCCCGCGGAAGAGGCACTCGGAGCAGTCGAGAAGTGGTACATAGATCGGGGCCTTCCCCCTGCCCTGCAGATCTTTTCAGGTGAGGCCGGAGGAGAACTCGACTCCGCCTCGGCGCAGGTTTCGCAGCTGCTGCGACCGGCGGGGTTTTCCCCCAGCGACACGTGGCTCACGATGACTGCCCCGGCCCGGGAAGTTGCGGGTGCCGCACAGCCGCCTCAGGGTTTGGAGATTGTGCAGTCCGATCAGGCCCACGCGGTGCACTTGGCCGCGTGGGGTCATGACGACACTGAGGACATGCGCGCGCTCCTGCACAGTGCGCCGCAGGTGATTTTTCTCTCAGCCGTTGCACTGCACCCGGACGGGTCGAAATCACTCGTGGGCGCTGTCCGGCTGGCTATCGCCAGCAAGTGGGGCTGGGTGGACAATCTGGTTGTCAATCCCCAGCTGCGCCGCCGAGGTGCCGGGAAGGCTCTCGTGCAAGCCGCCGCCCGCTTGGCTGCGGTTCAGGGCATCCGCTCGATCGGCTGCGATGTTCTCGCAGCAAACGAAGAGGCAACAGCACTCCTGGCCGGATTGGGCTTTAAGGAGCACCACCGCTTCTGGTTCGCCGTCCAGGAGGCCGCTGCGGGCGGCAACGCTGAGCAGCCCGCGGGGGCTTAGTCGCAGACGATCCTGTTGACCGGGCGGTAGACGGTCGTGAACTGGTCCTTGGTCACCTTGCCGGTCTCAATGTTCTTCATAGTGCGGTAGATGGTGATCGACCATCCGCCCCGCGGGGACTGCGGTTTGCAGCTGGGGCCGGACTTCTTCACGGTTGCCGGACTCGTGTGGGCAAAACGGCCCGATGCGCCGGCTTCGACTTCGAGAGTCTTCTCGCCCTTGATTTCCGCGTTGACCTGGCCGCCGGAGACCGACATGTGCAGAACCACCGGCTTGTCCGAGGTGTTGGTGAAGGCCATGTCGATCGAATGCCAGTCAAGGGTGGATTCGCGGCCCTCCGGGTAGCGCGAAATGTAGCGCGAATGAGCTTTGTGCTTATCCAACTGCATACCGGAGAAGAACGCGGCGTTGAACAGCGTTGTCGACACCTGTGAAACACCGCCGCCGTAGTCTTGTTTCATCTCTCCGCCGGAAATAACGCCCGCTTTGCGGTAGCCGTTGGCCGCGGTGCGCTGTCCGAGTGCTTTGTTGAGGCTGAACTGTTCGCCCGGCTGAACAACGGTGCCGTCAACCTTGGCGGATGCGACCTTGAGGTTGGTGTCGCGGCCCGGCTGCGACGAATACGGGGTGGAGAACTTACCCATCGTCTCCATCTTCATATTCTTCGCATCATCCGTGGTAAAGGATGCTTTCTCCGCTGTCAGCGGCAGTTCTGCTGTGCGGTTCTCTGCCTTCAGCGCGGCGTCGACGGCTTTCGCCACGTCAGCGTCTTTCGCCGAGATCCCGTCCTTGGATGGAACGACCGTCAGCTTTCCGCCGGAGAACTCAAAACTGGCGTTCTGTGCTTTTTCGCCCACTCCCTTGTTCTCTTTGAAAAGCGAACCCTTCAGGGCTTTGCCGTCGAGCTCAAGGGCAAGTTTTGATTCGCGCGGTGTGAAAGAAGCTGCCTTCGCAATCGCCTTGGGTGAGAGTTTGAGGCTTTCGCCGGACTTTTCGCCCGTCGACTTCAGGGTCACAGGCGATGCGACAGCCGGCTCTGCAATCTCTGTTTTCGCCTTCTGCGCTTCGGCGTCCGTAATGTCCGGTTCGACGGTCTCAGCCGTCGTGTTCAGCGGCTTGCCGTCCTGTGCGGGCCACTGAGTTTCGATGGCCTCGACAATGCTGTCGGCAGTGACTTCACGGCCGTCTGCGTCTTCCGTGACTTCCGGCTTTTCACCAGAGAAAGCCAGTTCGGCGTTCTTCGGCTCCACGCTCAGGTCCTCGGCCAGCGACTTCGCCGCGGTATCGAGAGCCTTCTGGTCGTATTCGAGTGCCAGCGGTTTGTCGTGCTCACTGCCGGACAGCGCGCGGAAAATATCGACCGGGTTGAACCGCGGGCCGATGAGCTCATCCACGGTGTCTTCAGCCGAAAAGCCCAGCGACACATCGTCAGGAGAAAATTCAGCTTCCGAATCCTCACCCGCACTCAGCGCAACCGGCTCCTGGGCCCTGTCCGCAAGCCCCTCATCGAGAGCCTTCACGGCTTCGTCCCGGCTCATCGAGCCGATGTCGATGCCGGCAACATGAGTTCCGGCCGGAACAGACCGCCCCGTCCAAAAGGCCAGGGCCGCATAGCCGATGAGAACAACGGCAACTGCCGTCAGGGTTCCCCACAGAGCTTTTGACATATCAGTGCTTTCGGTTTGCGCGCAGACACGGCAGCGTGAACGACAGGACAGCGGCAATGATCATGGGCCCAAACAGCCAGGCCACGGACCGCAGGGTTCCGGTGACCAGAACACCGCCACCGGGCAACAGGCCGGGCTGAGAGCCGATGAACGACACCAAGCTCATTGTGACGGCACAAAGCACAACTGCCGCCGTCGAACGGTTGGCCTCGGCGACGTACCACAGCACACAGCCGGCAAGGGCCAGCGCCAAAAGCAGTCCCCACGGCACGATGACAGCCTGCCCTGCGAGGTTGAAAAGCGATGCTCCCAGGTGCTGGAAGGTGCCGAGCACACCCGCGAGCAGCCCGAGGAAAACACTCGAGAACACCATCGCCACCGCCGAGGGCGGCTCTGGACGATCAGGTTCTTCGAGGAACTCGAGGATGTCCGCACCCTTGTGGCCATCGGGTGATGTGAAGTATTCGGTGTCCAGCAGTACGGTGCCGATGTTGTTCGACAGCGCGTAGAAGTCACCGGCAACCTGCAGCTGAGTGGCGTGAGCCGCCATAGCCCGAGCTTTGTGCCCGCGGTGGGCGCTGATGTCCTGGCTGAGAACAACCGGGTCTTCAGCCGGGATCGTGGGAACTTTCTGGGCGGGCTCAAAGCCGGTGAGGGCAAAGCCGGGACGGTCCACGTTGAACATCTGCTCCACCGCAGCCTGTGGTGTATCGACGTAGATGACGCGCGGCCGGTGTTTGCGCTTGAGCCTCGACACTGCACGCAGTGTTGCCTCGTGCACCCGAACGTGGTCGGGGTGCCCGTATCCCCCGCCTGCCGGGTAGGTCACCACGAGGCGGGGTCGGCGATCCTCAATGACGGCGGCAATATAGGCGGCAACGTCATCGAGTTTCGCGGCACACAGTGATTCGGCCGGAGTGTCGGCGGGAACCTGCGCGTGACCGTCAGGTCCCCATTCCATGCCGGAGTCCTCAAAGCGGCGCTCCGGCAGCGTGCCGGCACCGCCGGCAGGAGTGCCGAGGAACGCCCAGTCGTCCACACCGAGGGCTTTCATGGCCTCGGCGAGTTCGCCCTCCCGGTGGGCAGCCAGCGCGTCGCGGTGGACTTCCAGGGTGTCGTTCAGCGGACCGATCACCTCACCGCCCTCACCGCGGGTTGCGGTGACGATCGTGACGGGCACTTGGGCTTCGCGCAGTCTGGCGATGGTGCCGCCGGTGAGGATCGATTCGTCGTCCGGGTGGGCGTGGACGAACAGGACTCCGGACATCAGGAGTTCCTGCGTTTGCGGGCGTTGGCGGCCTTGCGGCGCTCAGCCTGGTCAAGGATGACCTTGCGCAGGCGAATAGCGCCAGGGGTCACTTCGACGCATTCGTCTTCAGCGGCGAACTCGAGGGACTCTTCGAGTGTGAGTTTGCGCGAGGGCGCCAGGTGTTCGAAGCTGTCGGCGCTGGCTGCGCGCATGTTCGTCAGCTTCTTTTCCTTGGTGATGTTGACGTCCATGTCTTCGTTGCGGCTGTTTTCGCCGACGATCTGGCCCTCGTAGACCTCCGAGGTGGGCTCGACGATGAACGAACCGCGCTCCTGCAGGGCAATCATGGCGTACGGGGTGGCAGCACCGGCACGGTCTGCAACAAGCGAACCGGTGTTGCGGAACTCGATTTCGCCGGCCCACGGCGCGTAGCCGGCACTGATGGAGTTTGCGATACCGGCCCCGTGGGTTTCCGTGAGGAATCGCGTGCGGAAGCCGATGAGGCCGCGCGCCGGTACACGGAACTCGATGCGGACCCAGCCGGTTCCGTGGTTCGACATGGATTCCATCTGGCCCTTGCGGCTGGCCATCAGCTGGGTCACTCCACCCAGATACTCTTCCGGCACATCGACCGTGAGCATTTCAAAGGGCTCGTGCAGGGTGCCGTCGATCGTCTTAGTGACAACCTGCGGTTTGCCGACGGTCAGTTCGAAGCCTTCGCGGCGCATCTGCTCAACGAGCACGGCCAGGGCGAGTTCACCTCGGCCCTGAACCTCCCACGCGTCGGGACGTTCCGTGGGCAGCACCTTGAGGCTGACGTTGCCGACCAGTTCCTGGTCGAGGCGGTCCTTGACCATGCGCGCGGTGACTTTGGTGTTCTTTTCGCGGCCGGCCATGGGCGAGGTGTTGGTGCCGACGGTCATGGAGATCGCCGGGTCGTCGATGTGGATGGGCGGCAGGGGGCGCGGGTCGTCGAGGTCGGTGATGGTGTCGCCGATCATGACGTCCGGGATGCCCGCGATTGCGAAAATGTCACCGGCCCCACCCTCTTCGACCGGCACGCGCTCCAGGCCGCGGGTTTCGAGCAGTTCAGTGATTTTGACCTGCTTGAGGTCGCCTTCCTTGTTGATCCAGCCGACCTGTGCGCCCTTGCGCAGTACGCCGCCATAGATCTTCACGAGTGCCAGACGACCCAGGAAGGGCGAGGCGTCGAGATTCGTGACGTGTGCCTGCAGCACGCCGTCGTCCGTGACGGTCGGGGCAGGAATGTTCTCCATGATGGCCGCGAACAGCGGTTCGAGGTCGGTGCCGTCGGGAACTTCGCCGTCAGCGGGCTGTTCTGCCGAAGCGATGCCCGCGCGTGCCGACGCGAAGATGGTGGGCACGTCGAGAACTGCGTCAACGTCGATGTCGGGGTCTTCTTCCGAAAGGTCGCTTGCCAGTCCCAGCAGGAGGTCCTGAGCTTCTTCGACAACACCGTCGATGCGGGCATCCGCGCGGTCGGTCTTGTTGATCAGCAGGATCACGGGGAGTTTCGCGGCCAGTGCCTTGCGGAGCACGAAGCGGGTCTGCGGCAGCGGACCTTCGGAGGCGTCAACGAGGAGCACAACTCCGTCGACCATCGACAGGCCGCGTTCGACCTCGCCGCCGAAGTCGGCGTGGCCGGGGGTGTCGATGACGTTGATGGTGACGGGCTCACCGGGTGCCGACGGGCCGTTGTAGATGATCGAGGTGTTCTTCGCCAGGATCGTGATGCCCTTTTCACGTTCCAGGTCACCGGAGTCCATCACGCGGTCCTGGACCTCGCCGTGATCGCCGAACGCGCCGCCCTGTTTGAGCATCGCGTTGACCAGCGTGGTCTTTCCGTGGTCGACGTGCGCCACGATCGCTACGTTGCGGAGGTTGTTTTTGCGTGATGTCTCAGCTGCCATCAATCCACTTTCTTCTTGGAAGATCCGGGCACACTGCGTGGGCCCAACCGACAATTATAAGTCCGCGCCCGGTGTTTCCGGGCAGTGTTCACCAGCCGCGCTCCTGCCATTCGTCCAGGTGCGGCCTTTCGGTGCCGATCGTGGTGTGCGCGCCGTGGCCCGGCAGCACGACGGTGCTGTCGGGAAGAACGTCGAAGATCCGCGTGCGCAGGTCGGCCATGAGGCTTGTGAAGTCTTCAGGGGACCAGGTTTTGCCGGGGCCTCCGGGGAACAGCGAGTCTCCGGAGATCAGCACGGTGTCATCCCCGTCGCGGATGATGAGCGCAATCGATCCGGGCGTGTGCCCGCGCAGGTGAACGATCTCGATGGCAACGTCGCCGACGGTGATGGTTTCTCCGTGCTTCAGACGCTCAGTGATGACAGCACCGGACTCTTCTTCGATGGCATCGGCGTCGTACTCCCCCGCCGCAGACACAGCGCCGGTGTCGGCGAGCGCATCCGCCAGAGCCCGAACGTGGTCCCAGTGGCGGTGGGTTGTCAGAACGCGTTCAACGGGAGCATCGCCGATGAACTGTTTGATGGCCGACCAGTCGTCTGCCGCGTCGACGAGCAGTCGCGCCCCGCTGTCGCGGTGGGTGACAAGGTAGACGTTATTTTCCATGTCCGAGACCGCGATCCAGCGGATCTCGAGGGCCGAGGTGTTGATCGTGTTCTCAGTCATGTCAGCCTCCCTGACGCATCGGCGCGCGGGCCGATAGTGTTGTTGTCTGCTCCCAGTCCATCACAGAGAGGGTGCCGTGTTCGAGTCTTCTGCTGTCGCGTGGACGGTGCTGTTGATTTCCGGCGCGTTTGAGGCCATGTGGGCTGCCGCTCTGGGTGAGTCTTCCTGGTCGATGCGCAAGCGGATCATTGTGTTCACGGTCGGCACGATTGTGTCGATGGGCGGACTGTACTTAGGCCTGACCGTGATCCCAGTCGGTGCGGGCTATGCCGCGTGGGTTGGTGTCGGTGCGGTCGCAGCTCTTGCCTATTCGGCGCTGCGGGGCCGTGAGCGGCTCACCCTGTTGCGGCTGTTCTTTGTTTTCGTCCTCATTGCCGGAATCGTGGGCCTGGGGGTGTTCTCGTGAATCGCTTAGCGCCGACCACCCGCACGGGTGCGTGGATTGTTCTGCTGATTTCGGGGGCCTGTGAGTCCCTCTGGGCGCACGCTCTGAGCAGCGGGCTGGGCAGCATCGGCTGGATTCTGCTGTTCTACGTGGGTCTGTTCGTGTCGCTTACGGGTCTGCGCATGGCGATGCGGATCATCCCGATGGGCACTGCCTACGCTATGTGGACGGGGATCGGCGCGGCAACGACCGCTGTGTGGGCGGCCGCTGCCGGTGAGCCTTTCCCCCTGCTCAAAATCGCGAGTCTGGTTCTTGTGGTGATCGGTGTGGCGGGCTTGGAGCTCACCAGCGGCCACGGGCGTACTGGGGAGGGTACGGAATCTCGCGAGGATTGAGGCCGAGTTCGTGAGCGGCTCGCAGCGGCCACGACGGTTCGCGCAGGGCTGCCCGTCCGATGAGGACCGCGTCTGCCTGCCCCGTAGTGAGGATGGTCTGTGCCTGCACGGGGTCGGTGATGAGGCCGACTGCTGCCGTCGGCACGCCTGCCTCGCGGATCCTCTGTGCGAAACCGGTCTGATAGCCCGGTCCCACCGGAATGTCAGCAGGGGTGTTTCCTCCCCCGGACACGTCGACGAGGTCGCAGCCCTCTTCATGCAGAACTCGGGACAGTTCGACTGCTTCGTCAATGCCGAAGCCGCCCTCTGCCCATTCGTCGGCGGAGATGCGCACGAGCACTGGGAAGTCGTCCGGCACCCTCGAGCGCACTGCGGCAAGGATGTCGCGCAGCAGTTTCCACCTGCCGGTGCCTGAGCCGTATTCGTCGTCGCGGTTATTCGACAGCGGGCTGAGGAAGGAGTGGATGAGGTAGCCGTGTGCGCCGTGGATTTCGACGGTGTCGAATCCTGCCGTAACAGCCCTTTCTGCGGCCGCGCCGAATGCTTCGACGACGTCCCTGATCTGCTCGGCGCTCATAGCCGTCGGTTCGGCAAGCCCCGGGTAAGCGAGGTCACTGGGTCCGAGTGTCGGCCAACCTCCGGCGTCCTTGGACACCGTCCCCTTTCCTTCGCCGGGGAACGGCCGATGCGTACTCGCCTTCCGGCCGGCGTGTGCAAGCTGAATGCCGATGGCGGCTCCCTGGGAGTGCACGAAGTCGACAATCGGCTTCCATGCCTGGGCTTGTTCGTCGTTCCAGATGCCGGCGTCCTGCGGTGAGATCCGCCCCTCGGGAACAACGGCGGAAGCTTCCGTGATGATCAGCCCGAAGCCGCCGGCAGCGCGAGCCCCGAGGTGCGTCAGGTGCCACTGGCCGGGCACGCCGTCGCGGTTTTCGCAGGAGTACTGGCACATGGGAGGCAGCCACACGCGGTTGCGCACGGTCAGTCCCCGCAGGGTCATGGGGCTGAAGAGCTGAGTCATGGATTCCTCACAGGTGGTTTCGGAAGAACTCGCCCAGGTGATCGGCTGCGAGTTCGGGGTGTTCGATCATGAAGACGTGAGCGGCATCCGGGATGGTGACGTGCGTGCCGTTCTGTGCTGTTTCGGCAAGCTGCTCCATGGACTCCGGTGTGTTGACGACGTCCTGGGCGGCAGACATCCACAGGGTGGGCACCGCAATGTCGGCGGTGCGCTCGGAAAGGTCGTAGTCGGCGAGCGCTTCACAGCAGGCGATGTAGGCCTCTTCAGATGTTGTCAGCAGCTGGTGGGCGGCAATGTGGCCTGCGGCAAGGTCCTCACTGAGGAAACCGGCGGCAAACCACAGGTCGAGCGTGTCCGGCACTGCCGGAGCAATGCCGTCCTCGCGCACCCTGGCGATCCTGTCGTGCCAATCCTGGGGTTCGCCGAACTTGGCCGCTGTTGCCACCGGCGCTGCTGCCCGCACCCGGTCGGAGTGGTTGAGGGCGAGCTCCTGTGCCACCCCACCGGAGATAGAACAGCCGGCGTAGCCGAAGGTCTCCGCACCGAGCTCATCGGCAATCTGGACGACACCTCGGGCCATGGAGGCAACCGTGACAGGCTCTTCAGCCGAGAAGTCCCGTCCGGCATCGGCGCCGTGGCCGGGAAGCTCAGTCAAAACCACCCGGAAGTCATCTGCCAGGCGGGCGGCGACGGAAGCCCACACGGATGCGTGCGTACCCAGGGGCGGACCGAAGATAAGCGTGGGAAGGTCAGTCGATTCCGGGTTGAGAACGGAATAGGCGAGTTTCGTCATATCAACTCCAACGGTGAGTGGCCGGCTTTTCTTCCTGCCGGGCGGGTGTGCTCAGCCGAACGACCCGCCCGACTTTTCGAGATAGCACTGCGGACACAAGGACTCATAGGTGACGTCTGCCCCTTCGATTGCCACCTGTGAACCGGCGAACACGAAGTCACCGTCGGCTTTGCGGCCGTTGAACATGGCCTTCTTACCGCAGCGACAGATGGTTTTGAGCTCTTCGAGGGTATGGGCGATCTCCAGCAGTCTGCGGGAACCGGGGAATGCCTGCGTTCGGAAGTCGGTGCGCAGGCCGTAGCACATCACCGGCACGTTCTGACCCACCGCGATCCGCATGAGTCCCTCAATCTGGGTGGGTGTGAGGAACTGGGCTTCGTCCACCAAAAGGCAGGCGACCGGCTGCACCGGCTGATCGACGTGGGTGATGAGCGCGGACGGGTCGGCGTATTCGGCGGCTTCGCGGAAAACGGTTTCAACATCGTCGTCTTCGCGCACGAGGATGTCGACGGTGCGCGAAACTCCCAGACGCGAAATGATCTTGTCCGCACCCTTCGTGTCGACGTACGGCTTGGCAAGCAGGATCCGCTGTCCGCGCTCTTCATAGTTGAACGCAGCCTGCAGCAGAGCTGTCGACTTGCCGGAGTTCATCGCTCCGTGCCGGAAATACAGTTTGGCCACCCTGTCCGTCCTTCCTACGCGACCGGAAACAGGATACCGGCACCGACGCCTGCACCCGGCTGTCGCGAGGGCGGCCGGTGCTTGGCACTCCGAGTCGATAGAATGACTTCGACAATCCCGAAGCGAGTTGGAGTGATCCTCTACTAATGGCAAAGATCATCTACACCCGCACCGACGAAGCGCCTCTGCTTGCAACGTATTCGCTCAAGCCGATCGTTGAAGCCTTCGCGCACACCGCCGGTGTCGAGGTCGAAACGCGCGACATCTCACTTGCCGGTCGAATCCTGGCGCAGTTTAACGATGTCCTCCCCGAAGACCAGCAGCACCCTGACTCCCTGGCTGAGCTCGGCGAACTGGCCAAGAAGCCCGAAGCCAACATCATCAAGCTGCCCAACATTTCGGCATCCGTTCCGCAGCTGAAGGCGGCCATTGCCGAACTGCAGGGGCAGGGCTACGACCTTCCGGAATTCCCGGAAGAGCCGAAGACCGACGAAGAGCGCGACATCCGCGAACGCTACGGCCGCGCCCTCGGTTCGGCTGTCAACCCGGTTCTGCGCGAAGGCAACTCCGACCGTCGCGCCCCGCAGGCAGTCAAGAACTTCGCGAAGGCCCACCCGCACCGGATGGGCGAATGGACGAAGGACTCCGGCACCCGCGTGGCCACCATGTCCGCTGACGACTTCCGTTCGAACGAACAGTCCGTCGTCATGGAATCCGACGACACCCTGCAGATTCGCCTGCGCGGTGAAGACGGCGAAACCACCGTCCTCAAGGACGGCCTCAAGGTGCTCAAGGACGAAGTCATCGACTCGACGTTCATGAACGTCCGTGCCCTTGAGAAGTTCCTCAAGGAGCAGATCGCCCAGGCCAAGAAGGACGGCGTTCTGTTCTCCGTCCACCTCAAGGCCACCATGATGAAGGTGTCGGACCCCGAACTGTTCGGTCACGTCGTTCGCGCTTTCTTCCCGTCGGTCTACGAAAAGTACGGCGAAGAACTCACCGCCGCTGGCCTCACCCCGGACTACGGTCTTGCAGCCCTGCTCAACGGTCTTGACAACCTCGACCCCGAGGTCGCAAAGGGCGTGAAGGCAGAAATCGACGCCGGCTTCGAAAACGGCCCGGCACTTGCCATGGTCGATTCTTCGCGCGGCATCACCAACCTGCACGTGCCCTCGGATGTCATCGTGGACGCCTCCATGCCCGCGATGATCCGCGACGGCGGCAAGATGTGGGGTGCTGACGACGGCCAGCACGACACCCTGGCAGTCATCCCCGACTCCAGCTACGCCGGTGTATTCCAGGCCACCATTGAGGACTGCAAGGAAAACGGCACCCTCGACCCCGCCACGATGGGCACCGTGCCCAACGTGGGCCTCATGGCGCAGAAGGCCGAAGAGTACGGCAGCCACGACAAGACGTTCATCCTTGATCGT
The DNA here is from genome assembly GCF_001806795.1 of Brevibacterium sp. HMSC22B09. Lineage (NCBI taxonomy): Bacteria > Bacillati > Actinomycetota > Actinomycetes > Micrococcales > Brevibacteriaceae > Brevibacterium > Brevibacterium sp. HMSC22B09. The sequence continues at coordinate 153,963 of NZ_KV786021.1, forward strand.
CCCGGCACGGTTGAGGTCGTCAACTCCGCAGGCGACGTCCTCATGTCCCACGAAGTGCAGACCGGTGACATCTGGCGCGCATGCCAGACCAAGGACATTCCGATCCGTGACTGGGTCAAGCTCGCAGTGACCCGCGCTCGCCTGTCGGACACCCCGGCTGTGTTCTGGCTGGACGAGGAGCGCGCACACGACCGCAACCTCATCGAGAAGGTCAACACCTACCTCAAGGACCATGACACCTCGGGTCTGGACATCCAGATCATGAGCCCGGTCGAGGCTGCCAAGCACTCGCTGGCCCGCATCCGCAAGGGGCAAGACACCATTTCGGTGACCGGCAACGTGCTGCGTGACTACAACACCGACCTCTTCCCGATTCTCGAACTCGGTACATCGGCGAAGATGCTCTCAGTTGTTCCGCTGCTCGCCGGCGGTGGCCTGTTCGAAACCGGTGCTGGTGGTTCGGCACCCAAGCACGTGCAGCAGGTTCAGCAGGAAAACCACCTGCGCTGGGACTCGCTCGGCGAATTCTTCGCGATTGCCGAATCCTTCCGCCACTTCCTGCACTCGCAGGACAACCAGCGTGCCGGCGTTCTCGCTGACACCCTGGACCGTGCGACGGAGACCTTCCTGAATGAGAACCGTTCGCCTTCGCGCAAGGTCGGCGAAATCGACAACCGCGGCAGCCACTTCTACCTGACCCTGTACTGGGCAGAAGAACTGGCCAAGCAGTCTGACGATGCCGAACTCGCCAAGGCGCTGGCACCCATTGCCGAAGCGCTGCGCGAAAACGAAGCTGTGATCGCCGAAGAGCTGCTGGCTGTCCAGGGCCAGCCGGTCGACCTCAACGGCTACTACAACCCTGCTGACGAAACGCTGACCAAGCTCATGCGTCCGTCGCAGACATTCAACACAATCATCGACAAGCTCGGCTGAGAACTGAGCTGATCGATACCAGCTGAGGGCCGGGAGCACGCTGCTCCCGGCCCTCGGTGTTTCACACACAGTGACATATCCGATGCCCCGAAAGGCTGACCTCAGCGTCCGCGAATGAAAGAATGGCGGCAGAGAGAAAGGACGTCCCCATGACGCAGCCCAACGGCGACCACCCCACCGTTCCCAGCGAAAACCCGGTTCCCGAGTACACCTCGCCCGACACCGTCGAACAGGTAGGCGAAACCGCACCGCAGACCGAAGCGGCACACACACCGGAAAAAGCCCAGACCCCACCGCCGGAACCTAAGTCTTCCGGCGGTCTTTCGGCGGGCATTTGGGCGTCGCTGATCATCGGCGCCCTCATTCTGGTTCTGCTGCTGATCTTCATCATCCAGAACAACGAACCGACCCAGTTCTACTACTTCGGCTGGCAGTTCACCCTGCCGCTTGGCGTGTCGATCCTGCTTGCCGCAATTGCAGGCATTGTGATCGCCGGGATCTTCGGCACGGTCCGCATGTTCATTTTGGGCCGTCAGATCAAACGCGCGCGCAAGCGCTGAGCAGCCGCGATACAGACCTCACTGCTGTCAGAGAAAGGACAGGATATGTACTTCATCGTCGTCAAGTTCCGCGTCAAGGATGAGTTCGTGGCCGACTGGCCGAACATTGCCCGCGAATTCACGGAAGCCACGCGCGCAGAACCCGGCAACCTGTGGTTTGACTGGTCGAAGAGCCTGGAGCGCGATGACGAATACGTGCTCGTTGAGGGCTTCGCCGATGACGAAGCCGCAGGCGCACACGTCAATTCGGACCACTTCAAGAAGATGCAGCAGGACTTCCCGCCGCACCTGAAGGAAACCCCGCTCATCGTGTCCCACAAGGTCGAAGGCAACGACTGGGACCGCATGGGCGAAATCTCGGTCGACTGACCTCGACTGACTTCGACTGATCTCACTGCACGCAGACGGGGCCGCGGAATCTTCCGCGGCCCCGTTTCTGCTTCTGCCCTAGTCTTCCGCGCTTTCCGCGCCCGAGGTGAAGCTCACCTCGGACTGTGCCCGCACCTCGGTCCTGCGCTCGAGTGTGCGGGCTACGGTGCACGTCTTCCCATGAGCGTGAGCAAGCGCGCGGTCGACCGTGCGGGCGGCACGCCGTGTGTCAGGAGAGTCGTCGAGTTCAACGGCCAGCTGGATGAGCACATCCTGGAGGTAATTTTCGTCTTCGCGCACATAGTCGGCGGAAACCTCAGCGGCAAATGACCGGGGTTCTGTGCGCCGGCTGATGACGGCGTCGGGATCAACCGAAGAGCACGCTCCGAGTGCGGCCAGAAGAAGCTCGACGGGTGTGAAGACATCCTCGCCCGTGCCGATTTCAATCTGGGCGCCCGCTGCGTTTGTCGCTCGGAAACGTCCCTGCGCTGTCCGCTGGACACTGACGTGAACTCGTTCCACTGCCTCGCCTTCCTGAAGAATAAAACCAGCCTAGTTCCCCGAAACCGTGAGACACAGCTCACCCGTGCGGGCGCCTCGTGAGCCAGACTTGAGCAGAACCGCCGGCTCTTTTGCAAAACACCCGAAACAATACGCGGGCAACGACCCTGCAGACCGTACAGTGAGAAAAACCTTTGTCTTCCCCATGTAAAGGACTCACATGCGACACCTACCGGCAACACTCGGCGCCCTCGGGGTGGCCGTTGCGGTAGCCGTGCCCGCTGCCGCGGCACCCAATGCCGACAGCAGCGCAGAACCGGCGCCGCAGGAGACCGCCAAGAACGCTCCGCAGGAAACCGACAACGACGGTCAGGAACCCAAGGTCGACACCGTCAAGCAGAAGGTTGACGCTGACAGCACGGCCCTCATCGACGCCACCGGCACAAACGATGAGAACACCGTAGTCATCTTCGGAGCGACATGGGCAGGCGACGCCCAGCCGAAGGTCGAGTACCGCTCAAAGGTGACCAACAGCCTCAAATGGTCGATGTGGCAGGAACTCGAGGCCGACCCTGACGAAGGCCCCGACGACGGCTCGAACGAGGCCAACACCCCCGGCACGGGAGCCGTCAGCGCTGCCTACAACGAAAAGATCGAAGTGCGCACCAAGGGCGCACCCGTCACCGTGACCGTCACGACCACCCCGATCACGGACGCCGACCGCACCATGTTCGGCGGCGTCAACGACGAAGGCACATTCTCCTCCCCCGACCTCAACGAACCCGCATCGTCCGCGCCGGAAGCCGACTCCACCTCGGCAGCCGGCAGCGGCCCCATCGCCGGCGGCAAACTCAACGCCAAGAAAGCCGCATCCATCGGCGGCTTCAAGTACTTCTCGCGCAAGCAGTGGGGTGCGCGGAAGGCTCGCTGCTCGACTTCGACGACCAACCGCAACACCGCGACGATCATCCACCACACGGAAGGCTCGAACAGCTACTCCAAGGAGCAGGTTCCGGGCATCCTCCGCGGTATCCAGTCCTACCACCAGGGCAGCCGTCACTGGTGCGACATCGGCTACAACATGCTCGTTGACAAGTACGGCAACATCTACGAGGGTCGCCCCAAGCTCGACAAAGCCGCCATCGGTGCCCACGCATCGAGCGTCAACCGCGGCACGTTCGGCATTTCGGTGATCGGCTCCTACAAGAAGAAGGCGCCTGAGGCAGCAATCAACTCGGTTGCCCGCATCGTCGCCTGGCAGTCCTCGAAGTGGAACTGGAAGATCGACTCCAAGGTCACCCTGACCTCGGCAGGCGGCGCCACCCGCAAGTACCCCAAGGGTGCGAAGATGACCGTGCAGCGCGTATCCAGCCACAGGGACATCGGCAACACCGACTGCCCCGGCGACGGTCTGTACAGCCAGCTGGGTGACATCCGCAAGAAGGCCATCGGCTTCCAGAAGGGCAAGCCTCCGGCACCGGCTGAAAAGCCCAAGAGCCCCATCCAGAAGTTCCACGAGGCCAACAAGTCCAAGACCGGCAAGCCCACGGGCAAGGAGCACGGCGGTCTGCCCGGCGGCGGCGCGTACCGAGCCTTTGAAAAGGGCGCGGTGCACCACTCACCGAAGACCGGCACCCACTTCACCCGGTTCGGCTCCGGCATCCAGAAGGCATGGGCTGCGCAGGCCTTTGAACGCGGCGCGCTGGGCTACCCGACCGGCGAAGAATCCTGCACCATCAAGGACGGCGGCTGCTACCAGGCGTTCCAGAACGGCTCAATCCACTGGTCGCCCAAGATCGGCGCCCGCAAGCTCATGTACAACTCCGCCATCCGCAAAGAATGGGCCAAGCAGGGCTTTGAACGCGGCTCGCTCGGCTACCCCACAACGGAAGAGTTCACGTGGGGCAAGTACAAGCGCGTCAACTTCGAAGGCGGCTACCTCACCTGGACAAAGGAAGAGGGTGTGAAGCACCACAAGAAGAAGTGATCCTCTTCAGAGTTCTTCTCACCTGAGCGGGGCGGCAGTTCTGATCGAACTGCCGCCCCGCTTCTTTGTTCGGCTGCCGTGTTCGCTTCCGAGTGCTGACGAGGCGCCGCTAGAGTGAGCGGTATGACTGACCTTGCGAAGCTGGACACCGAAGGCGTTGAACGGGTGCTCGCGGTTGTGGCCCACCCGGACGACATGGAGTACGGAGCATCGGCAGCAGTTGCCAAGTGGGCGGCAGAGGGAATCGAAATTCACTATCTGCTGCTGACCGCCGGAGAAGCCGGCATCGCCTCCATCGAACCAGACCGGACCGCAGCCCTTCGCGCGGAAGAACAGCAGGCGGCCTGTGACATCGTCGGAGCTGCGTCACTGGAAATCCTTGGCTTCCCGGACGGACTGCTGGAACCCGACCACAGCGTGCGCAAGGCCATTGTCCGCAAGATCCGCGAAGTACGGCCGCAGATGGCGATCTCACTGACGTGGGAACTCGAAGTCGGCTTCGGCATCAACCACGTCGACCACCGTGCCTGCGGTATGGCACTCATGGACGCCATTCGTGACGCCGACAACCCGTGGATCTTCCAGGACCTGGGTCTTAAGCGCTGGAAGGTCGAACGGGCCCTATTCTGTGCAGCAACAAAGCCCACGCACTATGTCGATGTGTCCGGCGAACCTCTGCAGAAGGGCATCGCCTCACTGGCAGCCCACGAACAGTATCTTGCAGCGCTGCCCGACCACCCCACCCCAGAAGAGATCAACCGGGGTGTGACAGAGGAAGCCGGCAGGCGCCTCGGGATTGAGGCCGCTCTGCCAGTCCGTGAGGTGCGGCTGTGACAGCTGTTCCGTGGCAGCCGGAGTCCGAGCCGAGCGTCACCGACACCGCACTCGTGTTTGAGGGCGGAGGCATGCGGGCTGCCTTTTCTGCCGGCATTGCCATCACACTCATTCGGGCCGGCATTGACTTCCCGCACACCTTCGGGGTCAGTGCGGGCACTTCGACGACGGCAAACCTGGTGTCGCGCGACATCGATCGCGCCAGGCGCAGCTTCGTGGAGTTCTCCACCGACCCGCAGTTCGGGTCGCTGAAGACTTTTGCGCGCGGGCAAGGGCTGTTCAACGCCGAATACATCTACCAGAACACCGCCCTGCCCGATCAGGCCCTGCCGCTTGACTGGGACACCTTCTGCGCGCACCCGTCAGAAGTGTCCGTTGTGGCGTTCAATGCCGAAGACGGCACGACCGTCGAATGGCGGCGTGCTGACTTCCCCGCGATGGACGACTACCTGCTGCGAGTGCGAGCATCATCAACCATGCCGATCGTCATGCCCGTCACAGACGTAGACGGCACCCTCTACGTTGACGGTGCTCTTGGTGACGGCGGCGGAATCGCTCTGCCGGCCATGCTTGATGCGGGTTTTGACCGGGGCGTATTCGTGCTGACCCAAGAACGGCGGTATCGGAAATCCCCCGCGCGGTTCAAACACAGCACCCGGCAGATCTTCCGTCGGCTGCCCGCGGTCCCCGCGGCAATGGAAACCCGCGCGGCACGCTACAACAGCATCCGCGAACAGCTGTTCGACCTCGAAGCAGAAGGCAGAGCCTTCATCATCGAACCGGACATCATGCAGATCGGCAATTCGACCCGGAACCTGTCGCAGCTGGCGGCGGCACACCGGCACGGACTGTCCGTCGGTCGCCGCAAACTGCCCGGGCTGCGAGACTTCCTGGGGCTGCCCTACGAATGAGCGTCGCTTCAGCTGCGCGCTGTCAGTTTGAGACGGCTGCCCACTGACGACAGCAGAAGGGCCGGCGGGGTTTCCTCCCGCCGGCCCTTCCAATCAGCTGAGTGCTGACCAGTGAGCTTTACTTGAGCGCGCCCAGTGCCGCCTCGTAATCCGGTTCCTGACCGATTTCGGGAACCTGCTCGGTGTAGACGACCGAACCGTCGGCGTCCACAACGACAACCGCGCGCGACAGAAGACCCTCCAGCGGGCCTGCCGTCATCGTGACGCCGTAGTCCTCACCGAAGGAGGAGCGGAACGCCGAGGCGCTCACAACATTGTCAATGCCCTCAGCCGCGCAGAAGCGCTCCTGCGCAAACGGAAGGTCCTTCGACACATTGAGGACAACCGTGTTGTCACGGCCGCCGGCCTTTTCATTGAAAGCGCGGACACTCGCCTGGCACACGCCGGTGTCAATGCTGGGGAAGATGTTGATGACCAGCTGCTTGCCGGCGAAGTTCTTCAGTTCAACGTCGGACAGATCCGTGCCCACCAGAGTGAAAGCGGGAGCCTGCGCGCCCTTTTCAGGGAGGTTTCCGACGGTGGTGATGGGGTCGCCCTGGAAAGTGATGTCTGCCATGAGAATTCCTTTCGTAGATTGGCCTGCCCTGCGGTGTTAGACCACCGGACGGGAGGTCACTGCTGCGCTTTTTCGCGTACCTGACGCTGGATGCGGGCCAGCATGCCGGACATTCCGTTCAGCCGCAGCGGACTGACCTGCTTTTCAATGTTGAGCTTAAGCGGGAAATCTGCGGGAACGTCGAGGACTGTCTGCACGGTTGCTCCATCCAGGCCCTCATTCAGGATCCCCGCGAAGCCGCGCGTGGTCGGAGCTTCCGCAGGTGCCGAAAAGAACAGGTGCACCGTGCTGTCCGGCTGGGTGCCGTCGACCTCCACGCGGATGAAGATCGGCGACTGGCATTCCGGAACGGGCTCAAGCAGCTTTGGATCGTCCTTCAGCCGCTGTGGAAGGTCCGGCAGTTCGTCGCTGAATTCCAGCAGCAGTTCCAGCCGCTGGCTTTCCTCCATCGCGCCGAAGTCGTCGGCGATTTCCTGCAGTGCCTGCGGAATAGTCACTTCTGCGGAGCCTCTCCCGGCTGGTCTCCCTGGACGATCGGCACGCGCATGGCGTTGCCCCATTCGGTCCAGGAACCGTCGTAGTTCTTCACGTTCTCAAAGCCCAGAAGGTAGGACAGCACGAACCACGTGTGGCTGGAGCGTTCACCGATCCGGCAGTAGGCGTAGGCAACGTCGGTCTTGCCCAGGCCGAGGTCGTCAATGTAGATCTTGCGCAGCTGATCAGCCGATTTGAACGTGCCGTCATCATTGGCCGCGGTTGCCCACGGCACCGAGTGAGCGGTGGGAATGTGTCCGCCGCGCAGAGCTCCCTCTTCCGGGTAGTCCGGCATGTGGGTGCGCTCACCGGTGTATTCCTGCGGGCTGCGCACGTCGATCAGCGGGATCTGGCCGATGGCTTCCAGCACTTCGGGCAGGAGCGCGCGGATAGGTGCGTCGTTGCGTTCGACCACCGGGTAGTCGGTGCGTTCACGCTGCGGCTTTTCGCGCGTCATTTCGCGGCCTTCGGCTTCCCACTTGGCGCGGCCGCCGTCCATGAGCCGAACGTCTTCGTGGCCGAACAGTTTGAACACCCACATGGCGAATGCAGCCCACCAGTTGGACTTGTCGCCGTAGACGACGATCGTGTCGTCGCGGCTGATGCCCTTGGCGCTCATCATTTCGGCGAATTCGGGGCCCTGCACGTAGTCGCGGACCACCTGGTCGTTCAGTTCGGTGTGCCAGTCGATCTTGACCGCGCCGGGAATGTGGCCGGTTTCGTAGAGCAGAACGTCTTCGTCAGATTCGACGATGACAACACCGGGGGTGTTGAGGTTCTCAGCCACCCACGCGGTGGAGACGAGAGCTTCCGGGTGCGCGTAGTCGGCGAACTTCGGATCGGTTGTGTCAGGTGAAACGGTCACTGGGCCTCCGTACTGCGTAGGCAATAGGTAATGTTTTTCTAGCCTAATGGACGTGTGTGCCTCCGAAGCAATTGAGGACTACCTCACTTGTCGGCGGTCTGCTTAAGGAAACCGCGAAGCACCGCCAAGAATTCCTCAGGTTTTTCTGAGTGCACCCAGTGGCCTGCATCTTTGACCATGACTTTGTGTGCGCGTGGAAAGAGAGCACGCATGGGTTCGTCGTGTTCGTCCTTGATGTAGTTTGACTTCGCTCCGCCCATCCACAGGACTGGACCGTCATAGGTGGTTTCGAACTCGGGGAACGCGTTGATGTCGCCCACCGCGCTGTTGAGCATGGCCACGTTGGCTTGGAACTCAAAGCCGCTGTCGGACCGGCGCAGGTTCTGCAGGAGGAAGCCGCGCACGGTGGGGTCGGATACGCCGGCTTCTTCGAGTTCGGCGTCAGCCTGGCTGCGGCTTGAGAGCGCTTCGAGGTCAAGGCCGGCGAGCGCGCTCAGAAGCGGCACGAAGTTGGAGTCTTTCGAACTGACCGGCGACATGTCTTCGACGATGAGTGCCGTGAACAGCTGGGGTTTGCGCAAAGCGGCGACCATAGCGGTCTTCGCACCCATCGAATGGCCCAGCAGCACGACGGAGTCTTCGCCGGTTTCTGGCAGGACCACGTTTTCTATGAACTCGATGACGGCCTGGCCCATGTCTTCGTAGTCGAAGTCTTCGGTCCACGGGGAGCTTCCGTGGTTGGGCAAGTCCACGAGGAAGCACCGGTACTCGTCTTCCAGCGCTTTTGCTGCGGAGAGAAAATTGCGTCCCCGGCCCATCAGGCCGTGGAGGAAGACGACTGCCGGTCCGGTCGTGCCGTAGGCGGTATAGGACAACTGCATGGGGCCTCCCTAAACTGGTTCGGTGCTTGATCTTAGTCTGCTGCGCTGCCCGGTCTGTCAGGGGAAGCTGCATGCCGTCGGTGAGCCCGACCGAGTGCGGGCTGTTGAATGCGGAGAGCGGCACAACTTTGCGCGGGCCAGGAAGGGCTATCTTTCACTGCTGTCAGGCCCGAAGGCTCGCAGCGGTGACACTGCCGATATGGTCGCTGCTCGCCGCAGCTTCCTGGACTCAGGCCTGTATTCGCAGCTGGCCGCTGACGTCGCCCGCTGCGCAGTCGAAGAGGCACAGTCCGGGCCCGCTCTCGCGGCACCCGCTGACGAGGTGCCCGCCGCCGAGGAGCCCGCCGGCTCCCCCGCTCCCCTCACCGTGCTCGATGCCGGCTGCGGAACCGGCTACTACTGTGCCGCAGTGCTGAACGCCTGTGCTGAAGCGGGTGTGGCTGCGCGGGCCTACGCTTTTGATTCAGCTCCCGCGGCAGCAGCTGCGGCTGCAAAAACCCACCGTGACATCACTGCTTTTACATGGGATGTCTACCGACCCTTGCCTCTTGAGGACAGCAGCGTTGATGTGATTCTCAGCGTGTTCTCCCCCAGGGTGCCCGATGAATTCCACCGGGTGCTCAAACCCGGTGGTGCGCTCATCACCGCCCGTCCCACACAGAGGCATTTGGCAGCGCTGCTGCAGTCTCACGACGGGACCGTGAGCATCGATGAGCACAAAGAAAGCCGACTCCAGCGGTCACTCGAGCCGTTCTTTGCAGAAGGTGAGCGGCGCCTCGTGAACCATCCCCTGCATTTGAGCGCCCGTCAGGCGCGCGAACTGATCGGCATGACACCCTCGGCCCGGCACATTGACCCGCATGTTTTCACGGACGATGTGACGGCTGAGTTCTCCGTCGTCGTATCCCCGTGGCACCGTCGATCAGGCGGCCAGGCCGACCGTTAGACTACGCGGCGTGACTGATGATCTTTCCCGCCTGAGCTCTTTTATTCGCGTCATTCCGGACTACCCGTCCGAGGGCATCCAGTTCCAGGACATTACGCCGCTGCTGGCCGATGCCTGGGCTCTGCGACGCGCAGCCGAGCTCATGGTCGAACCGTTTGCCGGTCAGTTCGATGTTGTCGCCGGGATCGAAGCGCGCGGATTCATCTTCGCCGGTGTTGCTGCGGCTCTGGCCGGGACGGGCTTCGTCCCGCTGCGCAAGGCCGGTAAGCTGCCAGTCCCCGCTGCACGAGTTGACTACGACCTCGAATACGGTTCAGCGGCAATCGAAGCGAGCGACCAGCTGGCACCTGGCGTGCGGGTGCTTCTCATTGACGACATCCTCGCCACCGGAGGCACACTTGCCGCGGGCCTGGAGCTCATCAACACACTCGGCGCGAAGACCGTCGGAACGTCCGTCCTGCTGGAGCTTGAGGGCCTTAACGGCCGCGAGCGCGTCCCGAACGTGCATACGCTTTTCGCGGTGTGAGCTGCGGGGCAGCTGACTCCGCCAGCCTTTGCAAAGCCAGATTTGCGCTTTAATGCAGATTCACGCGTAGATGCGGCGCATTAACGCGCAAACCTGCATTAAAGCGTGAATCTGCGTTGGGACGACACGCTGTCCGAAGCGCAGAACTGCGTCAGCGCGTGAATGCCGCGGTCAGCTCGCCGCGTCAAACAGTCGTCGGCGAATCCAGCTGAGCGCGGAAGGCGCGCTCGGCCTGCTCGCCGAAGGGCACAAACACCACGCGAGTGACAACGTCGCCCACTTCGTCGGCCGTTTCCCTGACGGTTTCGACTGCAATGCGGGCCGCGTCGTCCATTGGCCAGCCGTACACGCCTGCCGAAATCGCTGGGAACGCGACACTGTGTGCGCCGATCCGCTTGGCCTCACGCAGGGATTCCCGGTAGGCCGAAGCCAGCGTTGCCGACCGGTCTTCTGTCTTGGCAAACACCGGCCCGACGGTGTGGATCACCCAGCAGGCGGGCAGCTCTCCCCCGGAGGTCGCGGCAGCTTGGCCTGCCGGCAGCCCGTCGGGGTATGCGCTTTCACGCAGCTGCTTGCACTCGGCCAGAATCGTCGGCCCGCCAGCGCGGTGAATGGCCCCGTCGACGCCTCCCCCACCCATGAGCGTGGAGTTTGCCGCATTCACGATCGCGTCGACATTCTGCTGCGTGATGTCACCGGGTTCAATGCACAGTTCCATGGTTGCTGCTCCTCTGTTCCGGCCAGGAGATCCGGCTATTGGGCGTTGTCCTGCAGCCAGTGGGCAAGCACTGGCACGTGGGAGTGTTCGATGTCTTTCGCGGCTGTCAGCAAAGTGACGTGCGCACTGTGGGAGAGCCTTTCGGCTAGGTCTGCCGCATCGGCATTGTCATCAAGTTCGGCTCGGTAGCGGCGCTGAAACTCTGACCAGCGGCCTTCGCGGTCATCGTGGAACCACGATCGAAGCTCGGGCGTGGGAGCGGCGTCTTTGGCCCATTCGTCAATGTCGAGGACTTCCTTTTTGATTCCCCGCGGCCACATGCGGTCGACGAGCACGCGAGTGCCCTTAGTCTCCGGCGCCTCCCCGTATGTGCGTCGGAAAGTCCACTTCGAGCTCAGCTCTGCCATTGAAGCTCCTTTCTCGGTGGATTGGCACTCCCAGTGTCTCGCTTCAACTGCCCCGACGGGAAGCACCCCCACCATTGCTACAGGCCAGAATCACGCTTAAATGCAGATTCACGCGTTAATGCAGCGCATTACAGCGCAAAGCTGCACTTACACGTGAGTCTGCGTTCAGGCGGCGCAGCGAGCGAAGCGCATATCGACGACTGACCGGCACACCCCACAACACAAACCCGCAAGAGGAAAACAGAACAAAAGAACGAGGCGGAAGTCGCCTTCCGCCTCGTGCCTTTGGTTTGTGGGCTGAGCCGACTCAGACAGCTGCCGCTGTCTGGCGGGCCCGGTTGTAGTTGAGGAGACCGCGCACCCAGGGTGCGTAGTCTTCGCGCGGGGTCTTTTCGGCAAAGACGTCCAGCTGCGCGTCATAGGAAAAGCTGTCGTTGAGAACAGCCAGGCGAATGAACTCTTCGCAGGCGCTCTCCGGGATGCCGAATTCTTCGGCGAACTGCTCAGAAGTGAGCGTTACGGGCGTGGTTTCGGTGAACGGGCGGATGTTTACATCTGTCTTCATCACCCCTCTATTGAAGCAAACAGCTTCAGCGAGCGTCCCAGCACCCCCGCTTTTGGGGCTGACATCCGCCCCGGCGCGGTCCTAGGCTGGGGGCATGAGTGAGAACACGCAGATGCAGTACAACCGTCTGGGCCGCGCGGGCCTCAAAGTGAGCGAACTGTCGTTCGGTTCGTGGGTCACGTTCGGCGATTCCATTGACACCGGTCTTGCCAAGGAGTGCATGCAGACCGCTGCCGAAGCCGGTGTCAACTTCTTCGACAACGCCGAGGTCTACGCCGGCGGGAAGTCCGAAGAGATCATGGGCCAGGCCATTGAAGAGCTCGGCTGGAAGCGCAATTCCTATGTCATTTCGACCAAGCTGTTCTGGGGTATCGAGGACAACGTCAACCTCAGGAACACCCTCAACCGCAAGTACCTGATGCAGGGAATCGACGGTTCGCTTGAGCGTTTGGGCCTCGACTTCGTCGACCTTGTGTTCTGCCACCGTCCGGACCCGGACACCACGCTGGAGGAAACCGTGTGGGCGATGAGCGACATCGTCTCCAGCGGCAAGGCCCTGTACTGGGGAACCTCCGAGTGGTCAGCCGAGGAGATCCGCGGCGCCTATGAAATCGCAGAGCGGCACCACCTGCACAAGCCGTATATGGAACAGCCGCAGTACAACCTGCTCAACCGCACGCGCGTCGAAGACGAATACGCGCGACTTTACGAGGACATCGGCCTGGGTCTGACCACGTGGAGTCCGTTGGCCGGCGGGATCCTCACCGGCAAGTACCTCGACGGTGTCCCCGAGGGTTCACGTGCGACGGCAAAGGGCCACGGCCACTTGGCGGAGGAATCCACCAAACCGGAAACTGCTGACCGTGTGCGCCGCGTGGTCGACATGGCCCGCGACCTCGACGTGACTCCAGCACAGCTGTCGCTTGCGTGGCTGCTGAAGAACCTACACGTGTCGACGGTCATCACGGGCGCAAGCTCAGTTGCTCAGGTCAAGGACAACATGGGTGCGCTGACTGCCAAGGAGCGTTTGGACGACGGCCTCAAGGCCCAGCTGGACGAGATCTTCAGCTGACGACCCGCGTATCGAATCTCTGACTGAAATAACAAGCGGGGCGGGCGGCACATACAGCCGCTCGCTCCGCTGTTTTCTACGCGCTTCGAGACTGGGGCGCTTGAGGGGCGCCTTGCGCACTCAAACGCTAGAAGCGTTTATGCCCCCGGTGCAGGGTCCATTTGCCAGCGAGTCAGCGGCTCCGCTTGGGCCTTCAGCGCTGGCTGGTAGGCGGCTTCACCGGCGGCGTGGACTTTGATGAACGCCGTAATGCGCGAAAGGATGAGCGGGTCGTCGATGATTCCGCTGTTATGTCGACCGGCAATCCGTGTGAGCATTGCCCGCTGCCGCGACTTCTTCATGCTGGTGTAGATGGGTCGGGCGTGTTCGCTCATGGGCGCGACCGTGTCGTTGCTGCCGCCCACAATGAGCACCGGTGATGCGACTTTGCTGAAGCCGCGCTGTGCCCAGGGGTTGAGGGCAACAACTGCGGAAACCTTTTCACTCTCCGCGGCGGTCAGTGCCCCTCCGCCGCCCATGGAGTAGCCGACCAGCGCGGTTTTCGCCGGGTCGATGACGCTTGCCCATTCACCGCGACCGCGGGCGTCATCGAGTGCGGCGAGCATCTGCTTGGCCCGGTACTCCGGAAATGCCTTCGGTTCGATTGATCCTGCGGCCAGAACAGCACAGCCGTGGGTGGCGAGTCGCTTGGCGATCGTGTGCATCTCCTCGGCTTTGCCCGTGTAGCCGGGGAATGTGACGGCAACGGGACAGCGAGCCTGCGGTTCGCGCGGCCAGAACAGGGTTGCGGCACCGTAGCCGGGGGTTCTGACCAGGCGCGACTGGAGGAGTTTGTGGGGTCCGGGAAGGCGGACGTCAGCGGCTGAAGCACTGACCGCACCGTACTGGGTGCGGGCCGCGGGCATGACGGTCAGAGCGGCGGCTGCGAGGCTGCCGAGCGCAAATGATCGTCGACTGACGAACCTGCCTGACATGGCACTCCTGGAATGTGGGGAAGACTCATTCAATGTACCGCCGCACAGCCCGTTTTCGGCTCAGGTGCCGACCGCGTGTTGTCTCCCCAGCTGTGCTGGGAGGCTCAGGACTGACGAGGTGCCGCCGACTTCCGCACGGACCGCACCTTTTCGATGAAGGTCCGGATGAGGGCGTGGTCTTTCACTCCCCGACTGGATTCCACACCGGATGACACGTCGACGCCGATCGCCCCCGAAGATTCGGCGGCCTGGGCGACGTTGTCGGGGTTGAGGCCGCCGGCGAGGACAAACGGTCCTCGGTCGCGTTCGTGCAGCTGGGTTTGGTCCCACCGCTGACCTGCGCCCGGCGCGGGAGCATCAAGCAGCAGGAGGTCGTCGCCGAATGCGCCGGCGTGGGCTTCAGGGTCGTGGGCCAGAGACACAGCACGCCACAGCTTCAAGCCCGGTGCCGCAGCACGTGCAGCGGTGAAATCGGAGTGTTCGTAGTGACCGTGCAGCTGCAGAGCATCAGCACCGATCCGCTGAGCCATGGAAGCAGCATCAGCCGCGTCCATGTCGAAGACCACAAGAACCGCGAGCGCTGACCCCGCCTCGTGAATCCACGTGACAAGCTGTTCCGCGGTGTCTTCGTCGACGTGCCGCGGCGATGGCTCGTAGTGCATGATGCCCAGCGCGTCCGCACCTGCTTCGACGGCAGCCCGCACGTCGTTGCGCGTTCGGACACCGCAGATTTTGACGAAAAGAGAGTCAGTCACTGTACTCAGCCTGCGCTTTCATGTTCACCGTCAACGTAGAACCAGCGGCCGGCCCGGACAGCAAAAGACGAACGCTCCCGCATGGTGCCGGTCTCGCCACCAACACGATAGTGAGCCGCGAACTCGACGATCCCCGTCGTATCGCCCGCTCCCCCATCGACCGTGTCGAGGATGTCAAGAGAAGTCCACTCCACCTCGGCATCCGGCTGTGTATCAGCCGGTCGCGTACGGGGATGCCACGTGCGGAACAGGTAGTCGGCGTTGCCTAGGGCAAAAGCCGTAAACCGCGAGCGCATGAGCGCCTCAGCTGTGTCGGCTGTGCGTGTGCCTTCCAGCAGCGGCAGGCAGCAGTCACCCAAGACGGCACCGGATGGAAGGCCGCCGCAGGGGCACGTGTCAGAGGTTCTGCGGGGAATCATCAGGTCGCTTCGATGATGCGGTCGTTTTCATCCTGCCCGGAGCCCTCCGCGGGACGGCCGCCGATCTTGTCGACGATCATGGCAATCGCGCCATCACCGGTGACGTTGGCGGCCGTGCCGAAGCTGTCGAGCGCAATGTAGGCGGCGAACATGAGGCCCACTTCCACCTCGCCAAAGCCGAGCATCTGCGTGAGCAGACCGGCCGCGGCGGCAATCGCGCCGCCGGGAACACCCGGTGCGGCAATCATCATGACGCCGAGCATGAGGATGAACGGCAGGTACGTCAGGAACGATGTGTCACCGCCGGTGATCATGAGGACGGCCATCGAGAAGCACGTGATCTTGATCATCGAACCCGACAGGTGAACGGTCGCACACAGGGGAACAACGAAGCCGGCCACGGTGTCAGACACGCCGTTCTTCTTGGCTGAGCGCAGTGTCACCGGGATCGTCGCGGCAGACGATGCCGTGCCAAGTGCGGTGAAGTAGGCATCGCGCATGTTCCACAGCGACTTCACGGGGTTGCGTCCCGCAATTGCTCCGGCCCCCGTGTACTGGATGAGCAACATGAAGAGGGTCAGCGCGAACGACACTATGACCACCAGCAGGAACTTCTGCACGACGATGACAGCTGCACCGCTGTGGGCAAGCTCTGCAAAGATCCCGAAGATGAACAGCGGCAGAGCTGGCACGATGACGTTGCGGATGAGGCTTTCGACAATCGAGCGGAACTCGATGGCGCCTCGGAAAAGAACACGGCTGCGGAACGCCGTCAGGCCCGCACCGATGATGATGGCCAAAACGAGGGCGCTCATGACGCCGATGACGGGCTCCAGCACGATTTCGGTAGCCACATCGGCCGCGGCCAAAGGGTCGTCGGGGTCGATCTCAGTGGCCTCGCTGACCACGGTGAAGAACGGGGCGAAGCCCTCGCCCTCCGCATCGGCGATGCCCTTGATGTCGGTGCCCTCAAGCGAGGACCGGAACAGCCAGCTGGAGGTGAAGAAGGCCAGCAGACCCGCAAGCAGGGTCGAGGTGTAGGAGATGCCCGCGGTCACGCCCAGCTGCTTACCTCCCCCTTTGCCTAGTTCTGCAATTGCCGGTGCGACAAGACCGAAGATGATGAGCGGCACAACGAACGACAGCAGACCGGAGAACACGGAATTGTAGGTGGCGAAAACTCCGCCGAGCCAGGCCGGCAGGATCGGGCCGACAAGGATTCCGAGGACGATCGCGATGACGATCCACACCAGAAGCGGGAGTGAACGGATCAGCTTCATGACTTGTTGTGCTTTCTGCGGTGAACAAAGAATGGCATTAAGGGAATACACAGGATTCTAGGGAAGCCCGGGGATGCCCGTGCACGCGGCGCACGAATAGGAGCCTTCGGTTCACTCCGGAGAGTGGACCGAAGGCCCCTGTGCAGACGAGGTGCCGTGCGGCTTTACGGCCTGTGAGCTCAAGCGTCGCTGGATTCGTCTTCTTCTGCGACGCGTTCAGCCTTTTCGACCATTTCGTCGTGCGTCATGCCGCGCTGGCCGGGCTGACGACGCCCAGCCAGTGCTTTGTCCGCGGGCGACTGCGGCATAACGCGGGTGCCGACGGTGCCGGGCTGCTGGCGACCGTGAATCGATGCACCAGCGGTTTCTGGCATGAACCACGTGGCCACCAGACCGATGACGCAGGCGAGGATCATGTAGTACGCCGGGAACAGGAGGTCGCCTGTTGCCTTGACGCCGGCTTCGTTGATCAGGCCTGCCGTGCCGCCGAGAGCCGACACTGACAGGTTGTAGGTGACCGAGAAGCCCAGCAGACGCACGTGTGCGGGGAACATCGCCGGGAAGGTCGCCGAAATCGTGGCGAGCATCGGCACGTAGGCAATCCCGAGCACGGCGAAGCCCACGAGCGCGAAGCCGAAGCCCAGCGACATCATCTTGAACATGGGGATGGCAAGAACACCCACCGCGATCGTGGTGAAGAACCACAGCGGACGGCGGCCGAACTTGTCCGATGCCGCGCCGAAGATCGGCATGAACAGCACGATGAACAGCTCGCCGACGAGGATCACGATGAGCGACGTCTGCGAATCCATGCCGATCTGCGCTTCGAAGTAGGACGGCATGTAGGTCAGCAGCGTGTAATTGACCATGTTGACGGTTGCGACCAGCGCAAACAGGATGATGACGTCGCGGCGGTACTCCTTGAACACCGCGCGGAAGCGGTCCATTGTCGAGGTGTCGTCCTCTTCCGGGTCTTCCTGGATTTCATTGAACACCGGGGTGTCTTCAAGCTTCGAGCGCAGGTACCAGCCGATGAAGCCCATGGGAAGTGCGATGAGGAACGGGATTCTCCAGCCGAAGGAGTCCATCTGCTCAGGGGTCACGGTGAACTGGATGATGAGCATGAGTGCCGCACCGATGACGTAGCCGGTCAGCGAGCTCGCCTCGAGGAACGAACCGAAGAAGCCGCGGCGACGGTTGGGCGCGTACTCAGCCATGTAGGTGGCGGCACCGCCGTACTCACCGCCGGTGGAAAAGCCCTGCACCAGGCGCAGGACAATGAGCAAAATGGGTGCCCAGATGCCGATCGTCTGATAGGTCGGCAGCAGTCCGATGAGGGTTGTTGCCCCGGCCATGAGCAGGATTGTGGCGGCCAGCACGCCCTTGCGGCCGATCTTGTCGCCCATGGGACCCCAGAAGAACCCACCCAGGGGTCTCGCCAAGAAGGAAATGGCGTACGTCGCCATGGTGGCCATGATCTGGTACTCGCCGAGTGCATCGAAGAAGTGATGGGCGATATACGTTGCGGCGATCGCGTAGACGCCGTAGTCGTACCACTCGGTCATATTGCCGATGGCCGATGCAGCTGTTGCCCGGCGGACAACTTTCGGATCAGCCGCGTGGTCTTCGGCTTCGCGTGCGTAGTCTGATGCGAGCAATTCTTCTGAGCTGCTGTCAGAACTCATACAAACCTTCCTGTTTCGAGACATCAATCACTGTAACGAAGAGCAGTGAGGATGGCTAAAACAGGAAAATCTACATGGCCGGCAGGCGCAGTGTGACGGTTGAGCCCTGGCCGTACCAGGACTGCAGCGAAGCGGTGCCGCCGTGGCGTTCGATGATGGCGCGGACCATCGGCAAGCCGAGCCCGCTGCCCTCAGTGCCGCGGACTTCGCGTGAACGGCCGAGCTCTTCCCACACGGTTTCGATCTCATCCGGCGCTATTCCGCGGCCGGTATCGGCGCACTCGATGACAACCCAACCACTCTCTTCGCGGCCGCGAACCTCAATGTGCGCTCCCGGCGGCGAGTACTTCACCGCGTTGCTCAGCACATTCGACACGGCCAAGAACAGCAGGTCTGAGTCACCCCGAACGTGCGGCAGGGGGCGCGGTGCCTGGGGCAGCGACACTTGGAACCTGCGTTCCCGGGCCCCCGGAATTTCAAGAACCGTCTGCACCGCCTCGTGAACGAGAGCGCCGATGTTGACCGCGGAGGGTTCGAGTTCAGCGTGTTCGACTTCGCTGATCTTGCGCAGGTTGCTGAGCAGACTGCTCAGACGCACGGCCTGAGCATCGATGCTGTCGCGCTGCCGCTGGGACGGTTCGTCGGCCAGGGCTGCACGAATGCCCTGAATGGGGTTCTTCAGTTCGTGGTCCAGACGGGCCAGCAGGCGCTGGCGGCGGCGAGTCTGCTCATCGCGCACCTGCGCTGAGGCCTTGACGGCACCGCGCCTGGCAAGGACGACAGCGGCGAAACCAGCCGCGAACAGGCCAGACAGCAGCAGGCCGAAAACGAGGGGCGCCCACGCCACCCGGGCCGTGATGACCGCTTGGGTTCGTGAGTCGACGAACAGCCACCCCACCGTCACGATCAGCCCGATGAGCAGGGGCGCAAGCAGCGCAGAGGCGATGACCAGCGGCGTGCGCTGCTGTTTCTGTTCGCTCATCCGCGATCCACTGCTCCAAGAAATCGATATCCTGCACCCGACACCGTCTCAATGTAAGCGGGATCGCTCGAATCGTCACCCAATTCCCTGCGGATTTCGGCAATTCTGTGATCAACCGCGCGTGTGGTCACAATCGCCTCGAAACCCCACACGGTTTCCAGCAGGCGCTGGCGAGAGAACACCTCGTCGGGGTGGCTCATGAGGAATTCCAGCAGGGCAAAAGCGCGCGGAGTCAGCTGTCGTTCGCTTCCGTCGACGAATAGCCTGCGGGCCGGCCGGTCCAGGCGCAGCTCACCCGATGTCAGAGTCTGGGCTGCACTCAGCGGCGTCTGGCCCCGCTGGGTGCGGCGCAGAACGGCGCGGACGCGCGCCATGAGCTCAACCGGGTCGAACGGCTTGGTCATGTAGTCATCCGCACCGTCATCGAGGGCGGCTGCCCGTTCGAAGGTCTCCCCCACCTCGGTCAGCAGGATGACGGGCAGCCATTCGTCGTCAGCCCTGATGCGACGCAAGACCTCGCGACCGTCGAGGTTCGGCATGAGCACGTCGAGGATGACCAGGTCCGGGCGGCGGGCTTCGATGGCCCGCAGCGCCTCGACACCGTCAGCTGCGGTTTCAGTGTCGAGGCCGCTGCGGCGCAGCACAGGGGCCAAGTGCTCGCGGATGGTGGAGTCATCATCGACGAGCAGCACATGCGGTCGTGTCTGGGCGGACATTGTGTTCCTTCGCAGGGCTCAGCCGTCGTAGCGGATTTCAACCCGTCGGTTCTTCTCGCGACCTTCCGGGTTGTCTTTGCCGCCCTTTTCATTCGGTTCGATCGGCTTGCTGTCACCGAAGCCTTTGACTTCGGTCTTGATGTCAGACCGGGCTTCCTTAATGGCTTTCGACACAGCTTCAGCGCGGCGCTCCGACAGAACGTCGTTGCCTTCCTTGTACGGCAAATTGTCCGTGTGGCCTTCAACCCGGACGGTGGCATTCTGCGGCACTTTCTTGACCAGTTCGGCGATCTTCTTCTTCGCGCCGTCAGTCAGGTCCCATTTGCCCAGGTCGAACAGCACATCCGAAGACAGCGTGACAACTTTTTCGCCGGCGTCTTCGCGCGTGTCATCCATCGGCTCGATGTTGTCTTCCAGCGGGATGATCTCGGCTTTGATCGGGTTGATTTCCGCTTTCACGGCAGCTGCTGCAGGAGCAGCGCCGAACGCCATGACTCCGACCAAGCCGACGGCTGCGAGCTTGGTTCGGGTGCTCACTGGATCTTCACGCCCTTGACCAGCGGCTCACCTTCCCACAGGAAGATGTCCATCGTGTCAACGTCTTCCGGCGGTGCGCCGAAGGCAGCTTTGGCCTGTGATTCCCGACCTGGGCTCAGCTTTGTGTCCGTGACATCGGTGAGTTCATCGATGGCTTTGTGTTTGTTGAAGTTCTTTGTGTCCACTGCGTACGGACGGAAACCGGAACCGCGAACGGTGAACAGCGATTTTTGGTCATCCATCGTGGTTTCCAGAGTGAAGCCGTAAACAGCCTCCACCGTCTGCTGGTTGCGCTTGACGCTGATTAGGCGAACCTTGAGCTTGGCGTTCTTGTCGCCGTCAACTTCCACGGGAACTTCGGCCGAGCCTAAAGCATCCCCCTGTTCGACGGCTTCCGAACCGCTGCCGGAATCCTCGGCATCACCGGAATCAGCATCGCCATTCTGGGACGCTGCTTCGCCGGAACCGCTGTCCGAGCTGCCCGAGCTGTCCGTCTGCTCTGACTGTTCAGAGGTTTCCTTTTTGTCGTCAGACCCGGTGTTGAAGTCAACCGAACACCCTGTCAGACCCAGGGATGCAGCCACGGCCGCCGCGGCGATGACTGTTCGTACTTTTGTCGTGCGCATGTGAAACCTTTCGGTAGCGGACCGGGTGGGCCCTGTCGTGCTTGCTGACTCAAGACTACGAACGCGCAAAGCCCTGTTCGTCGCACAGAAGTCGCAAGAGTCCGGAAACTTGTACCAGCTTCGCGACATTCTGAGACACACAGGTGAACTCAGCGTGTACGCCTCAGCGGCGGCTTGCCTCAATCACCTCACGCGCAAAGCCGTCGAACAGCGCCTGGGCATTGCGCGCGCTGTCCTCTTCAACGCGGTCGGCGTGTTCAACGAGGGTGCCCTTGTCAAAGCCCAGTTTGGCCAGGCCGTCGGCTTCCCAGCCGCGCACGGAATCAGCAGACGCTTCGGGGTGAAACTGCATGCCCCACGACCGTCCGATGCGGAACGCCTGGATTTCGCACAGTTCGCTGCTGCCCAGCAGCTGGGCCGATTCCGGCAGTTGAGTGATGCGATCCACGTGGCTCTCGATGAAGTGGGTTTTCGGACCCACCTTGCCGAACACGGGGTCGTCAGCGGCATCCGCGGTGAACGTAATCTCGGTTGCGCCTTTTTCGGGTGCGCCCGTTTTGGCTTTCACGGTGCCGCCGGCCACGTGGGCCAGCAGCTGTCCGCCCAGGCAGATTCCCAGCTGCGGTTTGTCGGCATCCCATGCGGCCCGCACGAGTTCCGCCTCGCGTTCCAGCCAGGGCGCCCGGTCGGTTTCATCCGGCATATAGCCGCCGCCCAGGTACACGAAGCCGTCGTAGTCGTCGACAACGTCCGGACCTGGGATGTCATTGAACGTGCCATCCGGTCCCGGCCCGATTCGCAGATCGAACTCGATGTGGTGGTCAATCAGGCGCGGCAGCAGTCGCCTGGGCTGTGAATCAACGTCATTGACGATGATGAGGATGCGGGCCATGGTTCTTACTCTCCTGAGCGCAGGAAACTGCGGTAGCGGTCGTCGTGGGCTTCCAGCACGCGCAGCGCGTTGTCGAAGCCGAGTTTCTCAAGGTCGCCTTCCGACCACGAACGCGAGCGCAGTTCGTCAATGAGAGCCGGATAGGTGCTGGCGTTGTCCAGTCCCGTGGGGAAGGAGTCCGTTCCGCAGAAGTCCGATCCGATGCCCACATGGTCAATGCCGATGCGTTCGCGCACGTAGTCGATGTGGTCGGCAACATCGCTGATGGTGACTTCCGGAGCCGTGCCTTCTTCTCCGTTCTTAATCCAGTCGTAGCGTTCCTGCGACACGAATGAGGGCACGAAGGTCAGCATGTGCACTCCCCCGTTTGCCGGCAGACGGTCGATGATGTCATCGGGCACATTGCGCGGGTGCGAGCACAGGCTCAGCGCGTTCGAGTGGGTGAAGAGCACCGGCAGGTCGGTCATGCCGAGCACCTGGTCCATGACGCTCGGCGCCACGTGAGACAGGTCCGGGATCATGCCGATCCGGTTCATCTCCTTGACCACTTCCCGACCGAAGTCGCTCAGACCGCCGTGCACCGCATCGTCAGTTGCCGAGTCAGCCCAGCTGTGGGTGGTCGACCACGTCAACGTCATGTAGCGAGCGCCGAGCTTGGCGAACATCCGCAGCGCGCCGAGTGATTCGTTGATCTGGTTGCCGCCCTCAACACCGAGCAGACCGCCGATGCGCCCGGCAGCTCGCTCGGCACGGATCGCTTCTGCGGTTGTAGCCCAGGCGAGGTCATTCGGGTAGGTGCTGATCAGTCGGTCGACGAGGTCGATCTGTTCGAGCGTCCAGCGGACAGCTTCGTCGCCCTTGATCGCCGAGTCGACGAAGACCGACCAGAACTGTGCGGCCACTCCGCCGTCGCGCAGCTGCGGAATGTTGGTTTCGACAACCCCGTCGGGGCGGTCGAGGTCAGCGACGGAAGAGCTGCAGGTTTCGCGCAGCAGGTAAGGGAGGTCATTGTGGCCATCGAAAATGGGGATGAGTGGAGACGGCATCGCCGGTCCTTTCTTCAGTCCGGTTGAGGTGTGTCAGGCGTGCAGGTGGGCGCTGATCAGGCCGCCGGCTTCGCGCATGATCGGCATGACTTCGAGGACGCGGTCTTCGTCTGCGGCCCAGTTGGCGAAGACCGCGTAGGCCACGCGGCGTTCGCGTGTGAAGGCGATTCCTGTGTCGGCGCGGACGCTGGAGTCGGTGCCGGTTTTGTTCACAATCCATTCGCCGCGCGTGTAGTAGTAGTGCGCCAGAGGGTCTGGTTCGAAGTAGGAGGCCACCATCGAGGTGTCGGCTCCCGCACCGAGCCAGCGGCGCATCATTTCCGAGGTCATCGGGTCGAACAGTTCGTCGCGGGACAGCCGCGCCATGTAGTCGCTCAGTTCGTAGGCGGTGCCCGATGACAGGCGGCGGGGTGCTCCTGCTGGGCGCGGCCAGCGCAGGAAGTCGTGCAGCGCGGAGTCCTTGTAGCCCAGCGCTTCGACTTCTTTGGCTACGCGGTCCAGGCCGACACGGGAGATGAGCACGTTCGTGGCGAAGTTGTCGCTGAAGGCGCCGATCAGCATGCCGACGTCGTGGATTGTCAGATCCGGCTGGTCAAGCAGGTACCAGATGCCGGATTCGTCGACGCGCTCTGCCGCGTTGCGGGTCAGCCGCTCATCCAGGCGCAGTTCACCGTTGTTCTTCATCTTCAGCGCTGCGTGCAGCAGGAAGATCTTGGCGATCGATGCGGTGGAGAGCACGCGGTCGGGTTCGTGGCTGAACACCTCTTCGCCCGTGTCGATGTCGATTGCGCGTGCCGAGAATTCAACTCCGTCGAGACGGGTGAACAGGTCAGCTGTCATTGTTCTGCCTTTCTCCGGCGTTGTTCGCGGCCGGCTTCTGTTGCGAGATCAAATCTATGCGAAGAGGCTCATAACCTGGCCGGCGGCCAGACCGAAGAACGTGCCGGCGAATGCGCCGATGAGCGCGAAGAGAACTCCCACGGGTACGAGCTCTCGGTTGAACGCACCGGCGACAACGGGCGCGGAGGCCACACCGCCGATGTTCGCGGTCGAAGCGACAGCCAGGCTGAACAGCTCCGTTTTTGTCAGCTTGGCGTAGATGATCATGAGGACGAAGTGGATGGTCACGACCATGAGCCCGGCAAGCAGGTAGATCGGCGCTTCGACAAGCGATGTGAAGTCGGACCCTGCCGCAATGACTCCGATGATGATGTACAGCATGATGTAGGCGACATCCGATGCGCCGGCCATCTTTCCGTACTTGGTCGAGCCGATGATCAGGCCCACGATGCTGACGATGAGGATGGTCCAGGTTGTCGAGTTCACGACGACCCCGATTTCCGGCAGTTTTCCGCCGATCACAGTGGCCAGCGCTGAACCGAACAGACCGATGGCCAGAACCCGGAACAGCGCCACGAGGTCCATTTTCTCTTCATCAGCGGAGCGCTTTTCGCCGCCTTCACCAGTCGAGGCTGCACGCGAAGACAGGGCCGAAGTGTCGGCTTTTGTCCACGCGTTGAATTTGTCAGAGATGCCGACGGACGAGAACATCACCAGCAGCCACACGGAGTACACGATGGTGTCGACGATGAGAACGTGACCGAAGATGTTCTCCGGCGGGTTGAGGATTCCCTGCACGGCCGCCATGTTCGCCGAACCGCCGGTCCACGAAGCTGCGAGCGCTGCCAGACCCTTCCACGCTTCAGCTTCGAGAACCCCCTTGAGCACGGCGAATGTGATGATGAATCCCAGCATGATCGAAACGGCGGTGGCCGCGTAGGTCAGCAGCAGCTTTGGGCCCAGTTTGATGATCTTGCGGACATCGCACTGGAACAGCAGAAGCATGATCATTGCCGGCAGCAGAGCATCTTTCACTCCCCCGCCGACAGCATCGATTGAATCGGATTCGCCGAATACTCCGACGGTGTTGAGCAGCGCCGCTATCAGGTAGAGGAAGACGAAGCCGGGAACGTACCTGAAGACTGGCAGCCCACGGGCTTTGTCCAGGTAGACGAGTATCGCGGCTATTGCGATGAGCAGGCTGATGAACAGAAAACCGTCGGTGATCATAACTGTTTAGGGGTTCACTCCTCGTTCGGTTCGATTGTCACTGTCGGTGCGGCACCGTCTGCCGGTGCGCTCAGTGTGGCGCGCACGCCGAAGGGCACTGAACCGGCGTGCGGGTGGTGGCCCAGTTCGACTTCCCACACGACCGGCACCTGGGCGTCGCCGAAGTATTCGCGCAGAAGCGCCCTGCGGTCGTCGTCTTCACCGCAGCTCTCCCACGAGCCCAGGACGACGGCGCCGGCCCGTTCGAGCCAGCCGATCCGTTTGAGCTGCAGCAGCAGATTGTCCAGCCGGTACACATCCTCGTCGACGTCTTCCAAGAAGAGGATGCCCGGCTCCTCGGGTGCTCCCGGCTGGAATTCCGGCGCCCCAACACCGGCGGCGAGCAGACTGAGGTTGCCTCCATAGGTGATTCCCGTGAACTCACCGGCAGTGAGAGTCTGCGCCGGTTCACCCAGACGCACCTGTTCGTCTGACCACGGTGAGAACAGCCAGCGCTTGATGTCAGTGCGCACGCGCTCACTGTCGCCGAAAACGGCGTTGCCGACCATGGGGCAGAACAGCGTGGGCACTCCTACGTGGTGCGCCCACGCCTGGTGCAGGGCGGTGATGTCACTCGAACCCGTCATCAGCTTGGGACGGCCGTCAGGACGCAGCGCGTTCTTCGCCATGCAACCGAAGTCGATGCCGTCCAGCAGGCGCATGGCCCCGTAGCCGCCGCGCAGAGCGATGACAGCGGAGGCCTCGGGGTCGCACCAGGCGTTGACCAGGTCGCTGCGGCGTTCGTCATCGCTGCCGGCCAGGTACGAGGCGCGGGCATCGACTTTGCGAAGGTTCTCTCCGACCTGCACGTCGAGTCCCCACTCTTCCAGCGCGGCGATTGCCGGTTCAACAGTTCCCTTGGGTGCTGGTCCCGAGGGGGCTACAAGCCACACTCGGTCGCCCGGGGCCAGTGGGGCCTGCTGTACATAGGGGTTGCGGTCAGTCATTGACGGCACCTCCGGTTTCTTCTGTTGTGGTTGCCACAGGGTCGTCCGTCTTCGCGGTGACAGCCTGCGCGGTCTGTCCCTGTGCGGCCCGTTCGGAGCGGAAGCCGGGCACTGCGGCCAGCAGCTTGCGTGTGTAGTCGTGTTGAGGGTTCAAAAGAACATCCTCAACCGGACCGTGTTCAACGATTTCACCGCGGTACATGACGGCCACCGTGTCGGCGATGTTCCATGCCAGACCGAGGTCGTGGGTGATGACGAGCGCTGTGAGCCCAATGTTCTTCTTCAAGGCCAGGAACAGCGACAGGATCTCACCGCGCACCGAAGCGTCGAGGGAAGCCACAGGTTCGTCGGCAATGAGAACATCAGGTTCGAGCGCGAGCGCGCTGGCAATGACAACGCGCTGACGCTGCCCACCGGAAAGCTCCTGCGGGATCGGCTCAAAGAAGTCCTCGGCGGGAATCAGCTCCGCAGCTTCCAGGCTTTCACTCACACGCGCCCGTTCGTCACCGGTGAACTTCTGCACGCGCAGGCCTTCTGCCACGGACTCATAGACCGAGCGCGAAGGGTTGAGCGAACCTGACGGGTCCTGCAGGATCATCTGCACATCGCGCCGGAATTTGCGCAGGCCCCGCTTGCTGGTCGGCAGAGGCTCACCCTGGAACAGCAGCTCGGATCCGGCGTCTGGCTGCTGCAGGCCAAGCAGCGTTCGCGCAAGCGTCGTCTTGCCCGAACCGGACTGGCCGACAACAGCAAGAACCTCCGAGCGGTGCAGTTTGAGATCAACGTTGTTGACGGCCTTTGTCAGTCGTCCCCGCGCCTTAAACGTGACGTTGAGGTTCCGTGCCTCCAGCACCACCTCGTCAGTCATGGTGTGCGGAGTTTCGACATCAACGCGAGCCGGGTTGCGGGTGATCGGGTTGAGACGCGATTCAGGGTCGCCGATGGTGGGGAACGCATCCGCCAGCTGCTGAGTGTAGGGCTCCTCCGGCTGGGTGCAGATCTTTTCGGCCGGTCCGATTTCGACGATCTTGCCCTGCTTCATGATTGCAATCCGCTCACACGCTGTGGCCAGCACCGAAAGGTCGTGCGAAATCATCAGCAGCGAAATGCCGCGCGCCTCAACGAGCTCCCGCAGGCGGGTGAGGATCTGCTCCTGCACGATGACGTCAAGAGCCGTGGTCGGTTCGTCGGCGATGATGATGTCGGGATCACAGGCCAGGGCCATGGCGATCATGACGCGCTGCTTCTGCCCACCGGACAGTTCGTGCGGATACGCCTGCGCGATCTGCGCGTCGAGGTCCACCTGCTCCAGCAGGCTGAGAACCCGCGCTTTGCGATCAGCTTCGGAACGCCATTCGTCTTTCACGTGCAGGTTGAGTGCTTCGAGGATCTGCTTGCCCACCGGGCGCACCGGGTTGAGCGAGTGCAGGGCACCCTGGAACACGATCGCGGCTTCCGACCAGCGGACCGCGCGCATCTGGCCGAAGTTCAGTTCGGCAATGTCGGTGCCGCCCAACAGCACGCGCCCGGTCAGCGTCGCGTTGTCCGGCAGCAGGCGCAGCACCGAGAGGATGAGCGTGGACTTGCCCGAACCGGATTCACCGGCGATGCCCAGTGTGCCGCCGGCCGGCAGTTCGAGGTTGACGTTCGACACCGCGGGGATGTCGCCTCGGGAGGTTCGCGACGAGTACGTGATCGAAACGTCGTCAAAGACAAGATCCTTGCCCGCGGCAGCGGCAGCTGTTTCTGCTGTACTCATCAGCGGCTCCTGAGGGTCGGATTGGCAATGGCTTCAATGGCCCGGCCCACCAGCGTAAACGCAAGCACCACCGCGACGATCGCTAGGCCCGGGGTGAGGATGAACCACCAGTAGCCGGAGGTTGCAGCCGAAACATCCATCGAGTTCTTCAGGATGGTTCCCCAGGACTGCTGAGTTGTGTCGCCCAGGCCCAGGAACGCGAGTGTTGATTCAGCGATGATCGCACCACCGACCGTCAGCGTGGTGTTGGCAAGCACCAGCGGCATAACGGCCGGCAGCAGGTGCGAGGTGATGATGTGCCAGTGACCGGCACCGAGGACTTTCGCGCGTTCAATGTAGAGGCGCGATTCCGCCGACAGCGTCTGCGCGCGAACAATGCGGGCCGTACCCGCCCACGAGGTCACACCGATCGCAATGACGATTGTGAAGACTCCGCGCTCAAGAACAGAGGACAGCACAATTGCCAGCAGCAGCGACGGCAGGACCAGGAAGAAGTCGATGACGCGCATGATCAGTCCGCCGACCCAGCCGGTGAAGTGGCCTGCGGCGATGCCCATGATCGTTCCGATGATCATCGACATGGCCGTGGCGGCCACACCGACGATGAGCGAAACTCGGGCACCCCACACCAGGCGCGCCCACAGTTCGCGGCCGTAGTTGTCTGTGCCCAGCGGGTGCTCCGCACTCGGCGGTGCGTAGCGCGGATTGTCGAGGTTCTGGGTGACGTCGAGCATGGAGCGGTCTGCAATGAGCGGAGCGAACACGGCTACGAGGATCACCAGGATGAGAACGATCGCACCGGCAACGCCCGCGCGGTCTTCCAGGAAGATCTTCCAGTTCTTCTTCCAGGCTTCTGCACGCCGGCTCCATGTGAGAGCGCGGACGCTCGAGGGAACAGCCGTGCCCTGCTTTTCGCGAGCGGCAGCCGTCTGCTTTTCGGAGGAGGTGTTGCGGGAAGTCATTCAGGCCCTCCTGACGCGCGGGTCGAGCTGGCGGTACACGAGGTCAGCCAGCAGGTTCATGATGATGATGGCCGCTGAGAAGACCACGAACGTGCCCTGCAGCAGCGGAAGGTCCGGACCGGAGATCGCCTCGAAGGTCAGCTTGCCCAGACCAGGCCACGAGAACACGGTTTCGACCGTGAGCGCACCGGCAATGAGACCGCCGATGTGCATGAAGACGAGCGTCACGGTCGGCAGCAGTGCGTTGGGCACAGCGTGCTTAAGCCGGACGTCGTCTTCGCGCAGGCCCTTGGCGCGTGCGGTGGTCAGGTAGTCGGCGCTCATCTCCCCCAGCAGAGATGCGCGCATCACCATGAGGTACTGCGCGTAGATGACCGCGGTCATGGTGATGACGGGAAGAATGAGGTGCTTGGCTACATCGACCACGTATGTGAAGCTGCCCGGTTCAATCCCGGGTGAGACCATGCCGCCGGTAGGCAGCCACTGCAGCTTTCCGGCAAATACCATGAGCAGCAGAAGAGCAAGCCAGAAGGTCGGCACAGACCAGAAGACGAGGCTTGTGGAGGTTGTCAGCTTGTCGAAGAGGGAACCGCGTTTCCACGCCGCCAGCTGTCCCATCCACAGACCCAGAGTGATGGCCAGAATCGCCGACGTGCCCGTCAGCAGCAGGGTCGGCCACGCGTACTCGGCGATGAGGCTGGCGACCGACTGCTTGTAGACGTAGCTGGTGCCGAAGTTGCCGCTGAAGATGCCCACCAGGTAGTCCCAGAACTGGACGAGCACGGGCTTGTCGAGACCGTATTCGGCGCGCAGCTGAGCCATCTGCTCGGTGCTCATCTGCCTTTCGCGCGCAATTTTCTGCACCGGGTCGCCCGGCAGGACCCGGAAGGCGAAGAAGCCCAGCACAACAACCATGAACAGGCTGATGACCGCTCCACCCACTTTCCTCAGCAGGTAGCTGAGGTAGGACTGGCCCGCCGGGGGCGCATCGATTTCTTCTGAACCGCCGGAAGCCTGATGCTTGAGCTTCTTGTTGGCGGCCCGTGTCTCTGCGTTCACAGACATTTTTCTGCTTTCCACGTACTGCTGAGGCTCTTGGGCAGTGCGTTAAAGGTGCTCGAGGCGCCGGTCACCACTCGTGTGTCCGGCGCCTCGAATCTGTGGGCTAGGTGTCCCGTAGTCTCACGCTCGGTCGTCGGCGTTGCGGCGGCGCAGAACGAGCGGGATGGCAACTGCTGCGATCACGACGACCGCACCGATGCCGATCCACAGGCCAGCCGAGGAGCCGCCCTTGCCGCCGTCCACCTCGTCAGCGGGAGCTGCCGTGAGGAAGCCCCAGTAGCCTGACTGGTTGCCGATCACACCGCCGTCTTCGGGCTGCGTGGTGAAGCCGCCGAAGCGGTCAGAGCGGTAGGCCTCGAGCTGCTTGGCGTACCACAGGGTGATCTGCGGAGCGTCATCGTAGTGCTGCTGCAGAGCCTGGTGTACGAGCTCCTGGCGTTTGCCTTCGTCGAGTTCGGTGTGCTGCTTCTTGTACAGTTCGTCGAACGTCTTGCTGCAGTAGCCGTCCTGCGAGGTCGGGCCGTTGCCCTCAGAGTCTGGACGCGAAGCGCAGGTGTTGATCGACAGCTGATATTCCGGGTCAGGCGTGACCGACCAGCCGGTCACGTAAATGTCGAAGTCGCCCTTCATCGTGCGGTCGGAAATCGTGTCGGAGTCGCTGGACTCAGCCTTGATTTCAACGCCGATGTCCTTCAGCCACGGAGTGATGAACTCCGCGATGGACTGCTCCGTCGGAGTTTCGGCATCCGTCAGCAGACGCAGGGAGAGCTTCTTGCCGTCCTTTTCGCGAATCCCGTCGGAGCCTTCCTTCCATCCGGCCTCATCGAGCAGCTTCTTGGCGGCTTCGGGGTCGTGGGAGACGATCTTGTCGGACTTCGGCAGGTGCCACTTCTCAAAGGACTCCGGCACGAAGCTGGTTGCCTCTGTCGCGTAGCCCTGCATGACCTGTTCGCGCAGGGTCTTCATGTCGATGCCCAGGCGCAGAGCCTGGCGGACCTTGACGTCCTTCAGCGCTTCATTGCCGGTTCCGTAGGCTTCGCCCTCCGGGGTTTCAAAGCCGGGGTTGACGCCAAGGGCCGTGAAGCGGCGCGATTCGCCGACATTGGTTTCGATGTTGTCGGCGTTTTCCAGCGCCTTCATCTGTTCGGGGCTCAGCCCGGTCACGAAGTCAACATCACCAGCACGCAGCGCCTGCACCATGGCGTCGCTGTTCGTGTAGTAGGTGTACTGGATGGTGTCGACCTTCGGCTTGCCCTTCCAGAAGTTCGGGTTGGCCTTCAGTGTGATCGACTGGTTGGCCTTGTAGCTGTCCAGAACGTAGGGGCCGGAGCCGACAACCTCAGAGTCGTTGTCGTCCTTGGCGGGATCCTTTTTCTTGGACCACACGTGTTCGGGAACAACCGGGATTTCAACACCGGGGTTCGGCGCCTGCGGCGATTTGAGCTTGATGACGACGGTGGTGTCGTCGGGAGCTTCAACAGATTCGAAGTTCTCCACGAGCGATCCGTTTGCGGCGCCCATCGCGGGGTCTTCCATCATCTGCGTGTAGGTGTAGACGACGTCCTTAGCCGAGATCGGTTCGCCATCAGACCACTTCATGCCGTCGCGAATGGTGAATGTCCATTCGTCACCGGTGTCGTTGACGTCCCACTTTTCCGCCAGGCCTTCGGTCGGGCCAAAGTCCTTGGAGTCGTACTGCACGAGGTTTTCGTACACGTAGCGGTTGATGGCCGTTGGTGTGAGGTAGATCGAGGTGAACGGGTTGAAGTTGTCGACAAGGCCCGAGGTGGCAATCCGCATGGTCGTGTCTGACGCCGCCTGTTCGGTCGACTGGGCTGCCGCGGGCAGCGCTGCACCGGTCGCCCCGAGAATCGTCATAGCGGTGGCAGCGGCCGCTGCTGTGCACCTCTTGAGAGCTGATCTGAACATATCTTCCTTCCGCCTGGCTTCTTGCCGCACCAGCCCCGTCGCGTGGTGCGTGGGACACGTCGAACGTGTGCTGATTCGACGGCCCCGCAGAAGCTGTTTCTGTAAGTTACATCACAAGCTCTTGTGTGTTCAAAACCACACGCTGAACTGTCTCAAAAGCAGCGGAAGACGAGTTCCCCATCATGCGCTCAAAATCCCCTCACCCACCCCTTATGGCCAGCAAACACGGGGAGTAACCTGGTAGTGAGAACGGCAGAGATTAAGGAGTCACAAGCCCCGATTCTCGAAAGTTCTCGCACACATACACCAAAGTGCTTGAGGAGCAGTGGTATGAAAGCCGCACGCTTTTACGACCGTAAAGACATCCGCATCGAAGACATCCCCGAACCGGAACTGAAGCCGGGCACCGTTGCCATTGACGTCGCATGGTGCGGCATCTGCGGTACGGACCTCCACGAATACCTCGAGGGCCCCATCTTCGTCCCGCCGAAGGGCCACCCGCACCCCATTTCCGGCGAAGAGGCGCCGGTCACCATGGGCCACGAATTCTCCGGCACCATCACCGCCCTCGGTGAAGGCGTCACCGGCCTCGAAGTCGGCCAGAACGTCATCGTTGAGCCCTACATCATCGGCGAAGACGTCGACACGAGCGAAGGCCAGAACTACCACCTCTCCGAGAACATGAACTTCATCGGCCTGGGCGGCCGCGGCGGTGGTCTGTCCGAAAAGATCGTCGTCGAACAGCGCTGGGTCCACCCCATCGGCGATATCCCACTGGACGAAGCCGCTCTCATTGAGCCGCTGTCCGTTGGCCACCACGCTTTCGTCCGCTCCGGCGCCAAGGCCGGCGACGTCGCAATCGTCGGCGGTGCGGGCCCCATCGGCCTGCTGACCGCTGCCGTACTCAAGGCTGAGGGTCTGACCGTCTACATTTCGGAACTGTCGGAAGCCCGCAAGGAAATGGCCCGCAGCACCGGTGTCGCAGACGAGGTCTTCGACCCCCGCGAAGTCGATGTCGCAGCCAAGGTCAAGGAACTCACCGACGGCAAGGGTGCAGACGTCGGCTTTGAGTGCTCGTCCGTCCCGGTCGTTCTCGACATGCTCATGGACGCTGTTCGCCCCGCCGGCGTCATCGTCAACGTGTCGATCTGGGGCTATAAGCCCGAGGTCGATCTGCCGAAGCTGGTTCTCAAGGAAATCGACCTGCGCGGAACCATCGGCTACGCCAGCGACCACCCGGCCACCATCAAGCTGGTGCAGGAAGGCGGACTCGACCTGTCGAAGTTCATCACCGCCCGCATCAAGCTTGACGAACTGGTCGACAAGGGCTTCGAGCAGCTCATCAACAACAACGAGCAGCACGTGAAGATCCTCGTGAACCCCAACGCCTGATCAATTCGGGCCTGAGCCGAGCTCAGACAGAAGATCCGGCCCGGTGGGAACCTCTGCGGTTTCCACCGGGCCGGACCTTTGTGTCAGGACGCCTCTCAGGCCTCCGTGCGCTGTTCAAACAGCACCGGGGCCGGCCACACCAGCTAGGGGCGGTCAGCAAACTCCCGCATAGCGTCGAGCAGCCAGTTGGCGGTGTGATCGGCAAAGGATGCTCGCGGCATAATCCAGTACGAATCCTCATCCGTTCGCCACAGAGCGGCCGAAGAACCGGCGACCAGCGTGAGGATCGCACTGCCGACCGGGAAGAAGTCCGGGTGCACGTCCACCTCGACCATTCTGTAGAGAACGTCGACGGCGTTCGGTCCCGACAGCTCCAACACGGTCCGGTTGCCTGAAAGGTCAACAGCCTGCCCGCGGTGTTCCCCCACCGCCTCGGCGAGGATCCCGGCTAGAGCGGAACACGACAGCTCCCTTTCCGCCTCGTCACCTGCAACCAGCAGGAAGTCATCCGGACCGAACCACAGCACGTGCCCGGTGACCGGCGCCTCGACCTCGGAAACCTGGCCCACCTTCCGCGGAAGTGG
Source organism: Brevibacterium sp. HMSC22B09 (assembly GCF_001806795.1). Classification (NCBI taxonomy): domain Bacteria; kingdom Bacillati; phylum Actinomycetota; class Actinomycetes; order Micrococcales; family Brevibacteriaceae; genus Brevibacterium; species Brevibacterium sp. HMSC22B09. The sequence continues at coordinate 187,844 of NZ_KV786021.1, forward strand.
TGCACCGAGCACTTTCTCCAGCCCGTCGGCGGCAGGCCCGCCCGGTTCGGCGCGCAGGCTGATCTGCGTGCGGAACGGAACTTCGCGCAGCCGCACCCGCGACCCGCCAGCAGCGTCGAGTTCGGCGGCGCGTTCGGCAAGCGGGCTGCGGCGCAGACTAAGGACGTCCTGTCGCGAGACTTCGGCCTGAGAAACAGCGGTGTTGTCAGCCATCTCGGCGTTCTCCTTCCGGATCGAACAGTACGGTCGGCCCGACTTCGACTTCGGCAAAGCCTCCCTCGCACGTGGCCATGAGCTTCTGACCGATGAGCGACGGCCCGTTTTTGATCAGCGCAAGCCCGAACGTACGGCCCAGGGCCTGCGAATCGTAGCTGGAGGTCACGTGCCCCTGCATGGGAATCGGAGCCTTCGGCAGACCCTCGCCCGTGTAGTCGCCCAAGTCGTCGGGGAACACCAGCTGGCTGCCCTCCGGCAGGCGCAGCTTGCGGTCGGTCGGCAGGACGCTCACCAGCTGTTTGCGGTTCTCATCGGTGTTGGCAAGCCGTGAGTACGACCGCTTGCCGATGAAGTCCTTCTTCAGCTTCGATACGACCCAGTCCATGCCGAGGTCCTGCGGTGTGACGGTCCCGTCTGTGTCTTGGCCAACCACGATGTAGGCCTTTTCGGCTCGCAGCACGTGCATGGTTTCTGTGCCGTAGGGCGTGATGTTGAACTCCGCGCCGGCTTCGGCAACGTCTTCCCACACTTTGAGTCCGTAGTAGGTGGGCACGTTGATTTCATAGGCGAGTTCACCGGAGAAGGTAATGCGCACGACCCGGGCGTCGATGCCGGAGGCGAGTGTCGTGTTGCGGTACTCCATGAACCCGAATCCCTCTTTCGACACATCGAGGTCCGGGGCCATTTTGCGCATGACGTCGCGGGATTTCGGGCCGACGACGGCGATTGTGCTGTACTGCTCGGTCGCCGAGGTGAACACCACGTCCAGTTCCGGCCATTCCGTCTGCGACCACTCTTCGAGCCATTCGAGGACATCGGCGGCTCCGCCGGTTGTGGTTGTCATGAAGAAGTGGTCGTCTGCCAAACGCAGGGTCACACCGTCGTCGAACACCATGCCGTCGGGAGTGCACATAACCCCGTAGCGGGCTTTGCCGACCTTGAGCTTGAGATAGCCGTTGGTGTAGATCCGGTTGATGAACTCCGCGGCGTCTTTGCCCTTGATTTCGATTTTGCCGAGTGTTGTGGCATCCAGGAAGCCCACGGATTCGCGTACTGCCCGGCATTCGCGGGCAACTGCTGCGTCCATGTCCTCCCCGTCCTGCGGGTAGTACCACGGGCGCTTCCACTGGCCGACGTCTTCGAACACCGCGCCGCGGGCCACGTGCCACGGGTGGATGTTCGTCTGCCGGGCGGCGTCGTAGAGTTTGCCGACGCCGCGCCCGGCAAGTGCCGCAAACGCCACCGGGGTGTAGGGGGCTCGGAAGGTTGTTGTGCCGATCTGCCCGGGGGTGATCCGCCTGTTTTCTCCCGAGGTGCCGCTCACCACAGTGTTGATCGGCTTCTGACCGGGCTGGCCGGTTGCCAGAGCGCTGATTTCAGCACCCGTGAGAGCTTCCGCGATGAGGCCAATGGTGTTGACTCCGCCGATCTTCCCCTGGTCCACACCCGTGGAGATCGAGGTGTAGCGCTTGATGTGCTCAACGGACAGCATGCCTGCGCCGGAGGCTCGGATGATGTCGCGGACGGTGTTGTCGCGCTGGAAGTCGACGAAGTATTCAGCCAGTGCGGACAGCTGTTCGGGTTCAGTGCCCAGTTGCTGTTCGGCGTCTGGGCCGGGAATGAACCACAGCTGGTCAGCCTGGCCGGTCTCAGTCACGCGCGCGGCTGCCGTTTCGGGGTCGTAGAAGGAGCTGGCCTCCCCCGCTGCGGCTGCTGCTCCGGCGGCGGTTCCTTCGGCGAGCGCACGGGCCAAGCTGTAGCTTCCGTTGAGGGCGCCGACGGTGTGCTGACGTTCAACGGCGGCGGCCGGGATGAATCCGGCCAGCTGGTCGTCCCAGTACATGCGGCCCTGCCGCTGGGAGTGCAGGTGAACGTTGGGCGACAGTCCACCGGAGACTGCGAGCAGGTCAGCTTCTACGCGTTCCGCCTGGTGTTCCTGACCGCGCGGGGCGATCCACACGGCTTCGAGGCGGTCTTCACCTTCCGCTTGGACCACAGCACTGCCGGGGCGCACCTCGACACCGGCGGCTCGTGCCGTATCAGCCTGCGCGGAGTCGGCTCGAGAATCGACGATGGTCACCTCAGCTCCAGCGCGTGCCGCATCGACTGCAGTGCGATAGGGGGTGTCGTGGGTGGTGAACAAAATGATCTTCTGTCCCGCCAGCACCCCGTAGCGACCCAGGTACCGCTGGACCGCTGAAGCGAGCATGATTCCGGGAAGGTCGTTGTCTGCAAAGACCAGCGGGCGGTCAAACGCTCCGGTGGCGAGCACGACTTCCCCGGCGACCACGTGCCACAGCCTTTGGCGCGACACTCCGTCATGGCGGGTTTCGCCCGCAGCCTTGTATGCCGAGTCGCGGTCCTCGAGTGCCACGAGGTAGTTGTTGTCATAGGAGCCGACAACAGTTGTGCGCGACAGCAGGCGGACATTGCCTGAGTCTCGCAGCTCTTGCACTGTCTGTTCAACCCACTGGGCTGCCGGCAGGCCGTCGATGACGCTGGTTTCGTCATCCGGTGCGCAGTCGAGCAGGGTTCCGCCGAAGGCGTGGTCCTGTTCGAACAGCACGACGCGCTTGCCGGAGACCGCGGCGGCCTGTGCTGCGGCAAGGCCGGCCGGTCCGGATCCGATGACTGCGACTTCGGCGAAGATTGTGCTCTTGTCGTATTCGTCTTCATCCGGCCTCGGATCCAGCTGGCCGATGCCTTCGAGCAGCTCCACGGACATGCCCTCTGAGATTTCCACCCGCGTTGCCGGGAGCATGGATTCATTGTGTTCGCCTTTGACCATCACGAAGGCGTTCGGCTCTTCCGCACCGGCTGAGAGAATGCCGCGGGGGCGCCGCCGGTAAATGGAGTCACCCACGCGGATCCGCCCGTTTGCCAGCAGGGCCGAGGCAATCGTGTCGCCTGCCTGCCCGGTGTAGGTCTGGCCGTCAACGGTGAAGGTGATGGTTCGTTCGGATGTGATTGAACCGGTGCGCACCCGGTGCGACGTGTGTGTCTGCTCAGCGTAGTTCTGCTCAGTCATTGTTCTTCCCTCCAGCAGTGTGCGGGCCGGATTCCTGCGGGGCAGCCATGGGAGTTACGGCCGGCGGCTGCGGAAGTTCGGGTTTGGGGTCCGTCAGACGGTAGGTAGTGGAAATCGTGTAGCTCTGGGTGTCGCGCAGGACGTTGAACCATTTGCGGCAGCCGGCGGTGTGCGCCCAGCGTTCGTAGAACGAGCCTTTGGGGTTGTCCCGATAGAACACGTATTCGGCCCACTGTTCGTCAGTGAGCGCCTGGGGGTCTTCCGGGTAGTTCACGTGGGCTTGACCGCCGTAGGTGTATTCGGTTTCAGCGCGGGGCCCGCAGTACGGGCAGTCGATCATGAGCATGATGACTCCTCTCAGTGGGCGACGGCGGCAGCGCCGTGTTCGTCGATGAGCTGGCCGGTGACAAAGCGCTCAAGACTGAAGGGGGCGTTGAGCGGGTGAGGTTCGTCTTCGGCGATGGTGTGTGCGTAGGTCAGGCCGGCTGCGGGGGCGCCTTTGAAGCCGCCGGTCCCCCAGCCGCAGTTGATGTAGAGCTGGTCGACCTCGGTTTTCGACACGATCGGCGAGGCGTCGAGTGTCACGTCGACGATCCCTCCCCAGGTGCGCAGCAGGTGGGCGCGGGCGAAGATGGGGAACAGCTCAACAGCTGCTGACATCTGGTTTTCGATCACGTGGAATGAGCCGCGTTGGCCGTAGCCGTTGTAGGAGTCCACACCGGCTCCCATGACGAGTTCGCCCTTGTGAGCCTGGGACACGTACACGTGCACGTGATTGCTCATCACGACATTGGGGTGGACCTGTTCGTGCAGTTCGGACACGAGTGCCTGCAGCGGGTGAGACTGGATTGGCACTCGGATGCCGGCGAGCTCGGCCAGCACCGATGTGTGTCCGGCTGCGCACATGGCGACTTTGCCGGCTGCGATTGTGCCGCGGGTCGTCTGCACTCCCGTCACCCTGTTGCCGTCGAAGAGGAAGCCGGTGACTTCGCAGTTCTGAATGAGGTCCACGCCGAGTTCGGCGGCGCGCTTGGCATAGCCCCAGGCCACCCAGTCGTGTTTGGCGATGCCGCCGCGCGGCTGGTAGGTCGCGCCCATGACGGGGTAGCGAATGTCGTCGCTGATGTTGATGATGGGGCAGGCTTCTTTCACCTGCTGCGGATCGAGCCATTCGGAGTCGATGCCGTTGAGGCGGTTGGCTTCGACCCGGCGGATGGATTCGCGCACATCCCCCAGCGTGTGGGCCAGGTTGAGAACTCCGCGCTGCGAAAAGAACAGGGTGCAGTCGAGCTCTTCTTCCAGCCCCTCCCACAGTTTCAGCGAGTGTTCGTAGATCGCTGCGGATTCATCCCACAGGTAGTTCGACCGGATGATGGTGGTGTTGCGGGCCATGTTGCCGCCTGCCAGCCATCCTTTTTCCACGACGGCGACATTCGTGATGCCGTGGTTCTTCGCCAGGTAGTAGGCGGTGGCCAGTCCGTGCCCGCCACCTCCGATGATGACGACGTCATAGGACTTTTTGGGCTCCGGATTTCCCCACATGAAATCGGGGTGCTCCGGCAGTTCCCGCTGATTCGCAGTCAGAACACCGGTGTCGATGCGCTTAATGCTCATGGGCGGCTCCTTGCTATCGGCTCTGATGAGCAGGAATCGTTAAACGACGACTGATATATTAGTGTCATAGTAGAGTTGCTGAAGAGGTCAGGTCAAGAGAACCGCACACCGATTTTTGCCTGATTTCTGCCAAGCCCAGACCGATCTCAACGCCACAGCGAGAAGACTCAACCACTGAAGGAGCCACACCATGAGTTCAGCCCCAGCCGAACTCCCCCAGTGGGGGCCGACCGGCACCTCGTTGGCCCAAACTGCCTATGAGGCGATCAAAGAGAAGCTCATCCTGCTGCGCATCGGCCCCGGTGAGCCGATCAGCGAAACCGAGCTCGCAGACGAACTGGGAGTCGGCCGGACACCCATACGGGAAGCGCTCAAACGCCTGGAAGGCGACCACCTGGTGGTGAGTTACCCGCGGCGCGGGACTTTTGCAGCGGGCGTCGACATTGCCGAACTCGCAGCCGTGACAGAGCTGCGCAGAGCACTCGAACCCGTCGCGGCCAGCGCAGCCGCTGAACGCGCCAACGCGCAGCAGCGGGACAATCTGCGCGCCGCCATCGAGCGCATCCGCAGCTTTGTCGCAGAAGCCCCCGAGGATTCCGCCGGAGACGGCGGGGCCGCAGAAGCGTTTCTACGGCTGGACACCCTGGTCCACCACACCATTTATCAGGCTTGCGGCAATGCGCACATTGCCGACATCCTGGCCCGCTATCACTACCTGGCCATGCGGATCTGGGCGCTCGCCGCACACCGCCTGCCTGGAATCATTGAGCACGCCGAAGATCACATTCCGCTGCTGGAGGCCATTGTCGACGGCCAAGCCGATAAGGCTGCAACCATGACGGTTGAACACATCGACGAATTCGAGCGCAGCCTGCGCGCCATGTTCTGACGCTGACCGCCACCTTCGGGAAGCGCCCAAACAGGGGCGCTGACCTGATGCAATGCCAGTACTGGTTCAATAGCTCCAGCCGATTTCACCAAACAAAGTGAGAGCCATGGAGCGCTTCATCATCACCGTCGCCTGCGCAGACGCGCCGGGCATCGTCCACGCCGTCACGGAAGTCCTTGTCCGCCTGGGCGGGAACATCGTCGAATCCCAGCAGTTCACCTCGCCGGACTCCGGGACGTTCTTCTTGCGCATCGAGGTTGATGCACCGTGCGACCGCGAACAACTGGAAGCCGCAATGGCGCCTGTCAAGGAACGCTTCACCATGGAGCTGGGCCTGCACCGCAGTGCCGACAGGGTGCGCACCCTCATCATGGGCTCAAAAGATCCGCGGACCCTCAACGAGGTGCTGTTCGACCATCACCTGGGCCAGCTCAACATCAATGTGCCGCTGGTCGTGTCCAATCACATGGACCTGAGGAAGCACGCAGACTTCTACGGCGTGGACTACGAGCACGTCCCGATCACCAAGGACACGAAAACCGAAGCAGAAGCCCGACTGCTGGAGCTCATCGAGGAACACGACATCGAACTGGTGGTGCTTGCCCGCTACATGCAGATCCTGTCGGACGAACTGGCTGAAAAGCTGGCGGGGCGGGCCATCAACATCCACCACTCGTTCCTACCGGCTTTCAAGGGCGCTCGCCCCTACCACCAGGCGCACAGCCGCGGCGTGAAGCTCATCGGCGCCACGGCTCACTACGTGACGGCTGACCTCGATGAGGGGCCGATCATCGAGCAGAACGTCGTACGGGTCGACCACACGAAGTCACCGGATGAGCTCATTGCAATCGGGCGCAATATTGAGGGCCGGACGCTGGCCCAGGCGGTGCGCTGGCATGCCGAGCACCGCGTGCTGATGGATGGGACCCGCACCGTCGTGTTCAGCTGATTCGCCCTTCTTCAGGCCTCGTCAGGGAACTGGAACTCCAGTTTTCCGGCGACGAAACCGCACTTCCGGCCATTGCCATGCGGCGCCTGCTCGTTCAGGGGCGTGGGGTCCCTCGCCAGTGCGTGTCGTTCATGGGCTACTGGAAGAAGGGCGTTGCCCATAAGGGTTAAGGCAGGCACTCACGGTTTGCACAGCACAGCGGCTGGGCTCTGGAAATCCAGAACCCGGCCGCTGTACTTATTCACGCTGGATGCAGCGCTCACCTTGGGGTCATGTGAGCAGTGACTTCGGCAGGCGGTGGACCGTCACTGCGCCGATTGCTGTGAACGGGTGCAGCGGGTCGGGATCTTCCGAACCGGTGGGGCCGCCCAGCTCTGAATGTGCAAGAGCGCTCATAACGACGTAGGCGTCTTCACGCGAATAGCCGTTGTCTTCAACAAGCAAGTCGAAGATGTCTTCGTAGCCGCGCTGGATGGATTCCTGTACGGGATTGCCCAGGCCGATGAAGATCCATTCGTCCTCTGTTTCAATTCGCGGAGCGCGGTGCTTCACACCCTTGATGAGGTCGACGGACACGATGGCCGTGCCCTGCGCTTCGATTGCGACGAAGCTGGATTCACCGCGGGACATGATGGCGTGGATGTCGCCGATTGACAGCAGCGCTCCGGGCACGTCGACAGGCAAGTAGACGGTCGAGCCGGGCTTGGCATCCGTGAGGTCCATGTTTCCGCCGTTTGCGAAGCTCGGCATGACGACCGAGCCTTCACCTGCGGCAGGGGCGGTGCCGATGCAGCCGATCATCGGCAGAGCATCGACCTCCACACCGTCGAGCAGCGCGACCCTGCCGTCTTTCACTGGGATGCGGCGAGCCATCTGATCTTCACCCATACGCCCGGCCAACGCTCCGGCACCGGGCAGGTACACCGAGTAGCCGAACTCGGTCAGCTCGATGTCGTGGATGTGGACGGCCAGGGTGTCGCCGGGCTCTGCGCCTTCGACGTAGACCGGTCCGGTGACGGGGTTGATCTGTGCTGTGATCTGGTCGAGGGTTTTGCCTTCGTACAGCTGGTCATAGACCTCGTCGTCAGTTTCAAAGCCGATGGTCTCACCGGTTCCCGGCTTGATCCTGAGGACGGGTTCGATGTCGGCGCTGAAGGAGCCTTTGCCGTTTTCGTTGGAGAGGAAGTGGTCAATCGTTGTCATGGCCCAATCTTCTCCGATTTCACGGCAGTACGGCCTGTGAAATCGCCATACGGACCGTCAGTGTTCACCGTGCACAATCAGAGCACACAGCCTTTCCAGGCGCGAGCGCACCTGATCAAGATCAGCCTCCCCGGCTGCCAGCTGGAGCATGAAGCCGTCACAGGCAGCTGAGAGCATCGAAGCCGCTTCGGCAACCTCGCCTTCATCCAGGTGCCCCTCTGAGGCAAGGACGCCCAGCCAGGCCTCAAAACGACCAATACCCAGCCGATACAGCCGCTCCAAAAGGCGCCTCGAGGTCTCGCCTGCTTTGAGGCCGAACCCCTGGCCGATCTGTTCTGCCCAGACACTGACCAGATACGGAGCCTCGTCAGCACTCGGCGGCAGAAACTGCATCGCACACTCCACGAGTCGCTGTTGCGGGGGCAATGACGAGTCTTCGATGTTGAGGTCGGGAACCGTGCGCAGCATCATTCGCTCCGATACGGCAAACGCAAGATCGCTCTGCGCAGGAAAGTAGTAGCGAAGAGTGCTCGCCCCAATTCCCGCACGTTCAGCTACCGCACGCACGCTGAGCGCCCCCGGGCCGCTCTCATTCGCCAACTGCAGGGCCGCTTCGAGAATCTGCTCACGCCGATCACTCATTCGAACTCCCATCACTTGCCTGAAGCACTGCCCCATTCAACCCTTGACAGTCTAGTACATCGTGCTAGTACACTGAACTAGCACACCGTACCAAGCCGGGAGGAATCATGATCGAGGCACTTCAGAACTTCACGCAGTCACTGCCCGAATGGGCGCGGTGGGCCGGCGTCATCGTCATTGCCGCACTGCCGTTCGTCGAGTCCTACTTCGGGTCGACAATTGGGATCATCGCCGGCGTCCACCCGGTTGTCGCGGTCACCGCCGCAGTCATCGGCAACACAGCATCGATGCTTCTGCTGGTCTTCGGTGCACACAAACTGCGCAGCCGCTTTGCCAAGCGTGAGCCCAAACGCAGCACGCAGCGCCTGAGAAAAATGTTCGACCGCTGGGGCGTGCCCGGTGTCAGCCTCCTGGGACAGACGGTTCTGCCCAGCCAGATCACATCGATGGCAATGGTGTCTTTTGGCGCCTCCCGCAACGCTGTTGCCGGATGGCAGATTGTCTCCATCATCATGTGGGGCACGCTATTCGGAACTCTTACAGTCGCAGGCTTCAACTTTCTGGGCTGAATTTCCACCCAAGAAGCCCTACAGCCGTGACAGGCCCGAGGTGAACGTACGGTATTGTCCGTGCGTTCACCTCGGGCTTGCCGCCGGTCCAACCACCGGCCAGCATCCCGCCACTCTTTGGGAGTGCAATAGGTCCGGCGCTTTCGCGCCGCCCCTCCCTTTCACATACGGAACCCTGAGGAGTGCTGCATGAGCTTTGCGAACACCGCCCGCCAGATCACTGTCGGAACGGCTGTTTTTGCTGCCCTGACCATCACCGGTTTTGCCGCACCCGCAGCAGCGGCACCGGACCAGACGGAGCAGATCACGGCAAGCGGCACCTCGGCAGCGGAGGCCGAGGCGAGTGTTACCAAGCTCTACGGAAACGCGCCCGATGTCGAAAGCGTTCGCGCTGTCTACGACTGCAGTGGGAGCTCGCTGCCGCAGACGACAACCGAACTCGCAGTTGCGGCCGCCGTCGCCGGCGGCCTGCTGACGACAGCGGCCGCGGCGGTGGTTGCGGGCAGGCGTGAGCCCGAAGCGGTTGAAGCCTGAACAGCACGCCAAAGCGCTCTTCCAGCGAATCCCTGTCAGCGATGGATTCGTTGACCCGAAGTTGACTTTGCGCTCGCTTCGCATATAACCCGAGGTCAGAGGCCTGCAACTCGCGTTCGATGTGGTTGTTGAGTCACACAACAACCACGTCGAAGGAACGCAATGAGCTTCACATCAACCGCTCGCAGAGCACTGGGCGGCGCAGTCGCCGCCGCTGCGGTCGGCTCCATGGGCTTCGCAGCGCCCGCCATGGCCGAACCGCAGACCGAACCGCGCAACGTGATCATCATGATCGGCGACGGCATGGGCTTCAACCACGTTGACGCATCCAGCCTCTACAACAACGGCAAGACCAACTGGCAGATTGAAGGCAAGCCCGGCGCTGGTGACAAGATCACGAAGCAGGACGGCTACGGGGAAACGCCGTCACAGGTCTATGAGAACTTCGACGTGCAGCTTTCCATGAAGCACCCCTCACTCGACTCCCCCGAGTACAAGAGCGAAGACGCCTGGGGTGACTTCGACTGGGCTAAGAAGGACCCCACCGACTCGGCTGCATCAGGCACCGCGCTGGCCACCGGCCAGAAGACCCACAACGGCTACCTGGGCGTTGACGGGGACAAGAACCCCATCAAGAACGCCGCTGAGCACGCTCACGAAACCGGACGCGCAACCGGTGTCGTGTCCTCGGTGCCCTTCGGCCACGCAACCCCCGCCGCATGGGGCGCTCACGTTGAAAGCCGCAAGGAAAACCACAAGATCGCTCAGCAGATGATCGACGGTTCGCTTGACGTCATTATGGGTGCCGGCCACCCGAAGTTTGACGATGACGCCCAGCCTCGCGAGGCGGAATGGGCCTGGCTGACGGAAGAGCAGTACGCAGGTCTCCAGAAGGACGGTTCGGGGCGAACCTTCGTTGAAGACACCAAGGGCATTGAAGCCATTGCTCGCGGTGAAAACGTTCCCGAACGCCTCTTCGGACTTGCTCCGGTTGCCGAAACCCTGCAGTTCAACCGGTCAAGCCTCGAAGAAGCTGAGCCGCGCAACAAGGGCAAGGGCCGCACCGACGGTCAGCCGATCGAGGGCGAAGCTCCTTTGCCAGGCGAAGCAAAGAAGAACGACGTCGTGTCGCTCGAGGACATGACCAAGGCGGCCCTGAATGTCCTGTCACAGGACGAAGACGGCTTCTTCACCATGATCGAAGGCGGCGCAATCGACTGGGCCGGCCACGCCAACGCCACCGTCGGCAACATTGAAGAAATGGACGACTTCAACAAGTCGGTCGAAGCTGTCACCGAATGGGTCGAAAAGAACTCCAGCTGGGAAGAAACCCTTGTGATCGTCACCGCTGACCACGAAACCGGCTACCTCAACGGTGCAGTGAACGGCACAGCCGACGAAGGCACAACTGATGGCGCGACCGACGGTGCGACTGATGGCGCTGTCGACGAAGGCGCAACCGAAGGCGCAGCTGACGAAGGCAATGCTGCTCCCACAGCTGCCGCTCCCGCACAGGCTGAAGAAGGCACCGCCTCGACCAAGCAGTGGGCTCCAATGACCGGCACGAAGGGCACGCTCCCCATTGACAGCTGGAACTCGCCCCAGCACACCAACCACCTGGTTCCGTTCTTCGCCAAGGGTGCCGGTACCGACAGCATCAGCAACCACGTCAAGGGCACTGACCCCGTGCGCGGTGACTACATCGACAACACCGATGTGGCGAAGCTTTCCTTCGACCTTATGAAGGAAGCAAGCGACGACCCGACCGGCAAGCCCGAAGAGGGCGGCGCCGACCAGCCCGCAGAAGAACCGGGCAAGGAAGAACAGCCAGGCGACGACGAACAGGGCCGCGAGCAGACCGAAAACGACGACGCAGCGGCAGACTCGGACGACGACCCCTCCCAGGCACCTGCGGCTGCAGGCAGCGGCTCCAACACCGGTGGAGCACTCCCCCGCACGGGTACTGAAATCGGCACGGCCGCCGCAATTGCGGCAGGCCTTCTGGCAGCCGGTACCGCCGCTGTCGTCGCAGGTCGACGCAAGCGCGCAACAACGGACGCCTGAAATCAGGTTGATCTGACAGCAGACTGACAGACAGTCACACGGTGGGCCCCGGGAACTTCCCGGGGCCCACGTGCTTGCACTCCACCTCGTCAGTCAAGCCAACAGGAGCCGAACCTGCGCGTCACTGCGGAGCGATACCGCGGTGCTTCCGACCCACGCGAGCAGCTCGCACACCGTTGAGAATGACGATGACCTCAACGAGTTCGTGAACCAGCACCACCCCGGCGAGGTTGAGCACACCGAAGACAGCGATCGGGAACAGCGCAAGGACAGTCGCCAGCGACAGGGCGATGTTGACAGTCATAATCTTCCGGCCGCGACGGGCATGTGCGAGGGCTGCCGGAATCAGCCGAAGGTCGCGCCCCGTCAGTGCGATGTCAGCTGACTCCACCGCTGCAGCCGAACCGGTGGCGCCCATCGCGATGCCGACCGTTGCGGTGGCGAGTGCAGGAGCATCGTTGATGCCATCGCCGACCATCGCGGTTGGCCGCCCTTCATTCAGCCCGGCAATAGCTGCCGCCTTATCGGCCGGGAGCTGTTCAGCACGCACTTCGTCAATGCCGGCTGCTGCAGCAATCGCCTGGGCGGTGCGACGGTTATCGCCGGTGAGCATGATTGTGTTGATGCCCTCTTCGGCAAGCATCGCGATTGTCTCTTTCGCTTCCGACCGCAGCTCATCACGGGCACCGATAAGTCCGGCAACCTCACCGTCAGCTTCAACAACCACAACCGTCATACCGGCTTCGGCGAGCTCTTCAGCATCAGCGCTGAGGCCGCCCGGGTTGATCCAGCGCGGGCTGCCCACACGAACAGCTGTGCCCTGGACGGTCCCGCGAATGCCATGGCCTGCTTCTTCAATGATGTCAGCGGCCGCAGGAGCAGCGGGCGCCGCCGCAGCGATTGCTTCGGCCAGTGGGTGTGTGCTTGTCGCCTCGACCGCGGCAGCCCACGCCACAACCTGAGCCTCGGTGATTTCCCCGGCCGTGCGGACCTCCGCAACCTCAGGGCGTCCGTTGGTCAGAGTGCCGGTCTTGTCGAAGGCCACCTGTTCCACAGCGCCAAAGCGTTCAAAGGCCGCACCGGATTTGATGACGATGCCGAATTTTGATGCCGAGCCAATGGCGCTGATGACGGTCACCGGCACCGCAATGGCGAGCGCACACGGCGAGGCAGCGACAAGCACAATGAGTGCGCGCTCAACCCATGTCCACGGGTCTCCGATGATGAAGCCAAACACTGCGACGAAGGCCGCGGCAATGAGTGAAATCGTCACAAGCGGACGGGCGATTCGGTCTGCCAGCCGGGCTCGTGAGCCCTTGCGGGCATGCGCCTGCTCAACAAGAGAAACGATCTGCGTAAGCGAGTTGTCCCGACCATCCGCAGTTGCCCTGACCACGAGCGAACCCGAGCCGTTGACGGTTCCTGCCGCCACCTCGTCACCTTCTGCTGCCGCCACCGGGATTGACTCACCGGTAACGGCCGAGGTGTCAATGTGCGACTGGCCTTCAACGATCACGCCGTCGGTTGCGATCCGATCACCAGCGCCGATGATCAGGCGGTCGTTTTCACGAAGGTTCGCCACGGGAACCGTGTGGACTTCTTCGCCGTGCATCACCCGGGCGGTCTGCGGAACCAGGGAAAGCAGTTCCCGCAGTCCCGCTTTGGCACGGTCCATCGCGCGGTCTTCCAGCGCCTCTGCGAGGGAGAAGAGAAAAGCCAGCGCAGCCGCCTCGGCAACATAACCAAGTGCAACGGCACCGACCGCTGCGATCGTCATGAGCAGGCTGACGCCGATCTTGCCGCGCGCCACTCCCCTCAGGGCTCCCGGCACGAAAGTCCACGCGCCAGCCAGCAGAGCAATGGATTCGAGGATGGTCGCAATCAGCGCGTGGCCGGCAATGCCGAAGGCAAAGCCGCCGAGGAGGAACGCACCGGAGATTGCCGACGGCAGCAGGGCCGGGTCGCGCCACCACGCGGGGGCTGTCTCAATTTCTTCGCCGGGAACGATGGGGCGGGTGGGGGCTTCTGCTGCACAGCACGCGGGGGTCATCAGGCACTCCTCAAAAGGTGGACATATAAGCAGTTGCTTATATGTCCACCTTACAACATATAAGCAGTAGCTAATATGTTGGGGTCTTGAGGTGGCGTCAGAGGATCTTATGCTTCTTCGACGAGAACTGGAAACCGTGGGAGCCCTGCACGCAGATCACACCGGAATCGACGTTCGTGGTGCACTTAAAACCGTAGGCCTCGAGGACCTGACCGTACTGAAGGACAACCGTCGAGCCACTGTAGTTGTTGATATACGCAGTGTCGGTGAGCCCCTGAAACGCAGGCCCACTCCCCTGTTCCATGACGATGCCGTTCGGCTTGCCGTGCTCGCCGTCCGCATACTGAACCGAAGGAGCATTCGCCGGCGGGTTGCTCGACTGACAGCCGACATAGTCCTTCGAAATCATGCAGAAGTGCACTTTGGAAGGCGCCTGGAAGTAGTACGCGTCACCGATATATCCGGTTGCTTCGCGGAATGGTTCAGTGCCGACCTTCTTGCCGCCCTTGAAGTAGCTGTTGAGCGAATTGCCGCCGCTGCTGGAGCCTCCCCCGCCGGAGCTCTTCGATTTCTTCGGAGCCTGCCTCTGATCCTGCTGCTTGGGCGCAGGAGCTCCGCCGGTGGGGCGAATCGGCTCGTCCGGATCAGATTGCTCCTGACCGGCGTCGGATTCTTGACCGCTATCAGTCTGGCTCGTCTCGGCTTGCTCTGGCTGGGCAATTTCAACTGACGGCTGGCTCGAACCGCAGCCAGCAAGGGCAAACACGGCAAGAACAGCACCCGCGGTGCGCAGAATCTTCATGGCGCAATTCTATCCGTTCACAATTCGCAATTCTTTGCCCTCACACGCTATGAAACCGCACGCACCCCCTGCCGAAATCAGCGAAGCGTGTACTTCTGCGAAGACACCTGCAACCCGTGTTCGCCCTGAATGCAGATGACGCCGAGTTCCATGCCCGTAGTGCACTTGAAGCCTTTGACATCAAGCACTTCGCCGTAGCCCAAAACCTTTGCCTGGCCGTCCTGCTTCAGGAAGGCCGTATCGCTCATTCCGAACATTTCAGCCTTTTTGCCGGCGTACATACGGGAAGCGTTAGCAGGACCATAGCCGCCATCCGCCTGCTGGACTTCAGGAGCATTGGGCGGCGCAGCCATGTGCACACAGCCAACGAATTCAGCAGTGATCACACACTGGTGCTTACCCGACTGAGTCTGGAAGTAGTACCCGCCGTCAGCAAACACTGCTGTGGATTTGAATCCCTCGGGGTCGACTTTCTTGCCATCGAAGGATGCGCCCATCATGCTTTCGCCCGCGGGCTTCTCTTCTTCCTTCGGCTTTTGCGGCTCGTCAGAGTCCTGTGCTGGAGCGCTCTCCGTGGCCGCTTCACTCGGCGCTTCCTGCGCTGGGGTGTTGTCGCCAGTTGACACCGACGGCTCATCTGAGCCGCAGCCGGCAAGGGCCAGTGCAGCGGCAACAGCAATGGCAATGCGAACAGTCTTCATGCATTCATCCCTTATGAACTTTCCACGACTTTCGTACAGAATACGCACCCGCGGTCACTTCTGGTAGACCAGCCAACAACGCCCAGCGATAGTTTCATATAATGAGATAGCGGCTGCGCAAGCCAGGGCTCGAGCACTTATCGAAGCCGCCCCTGCTGACATAGAGAGGACCGCAATGACGCAGACTCCGAACACACCCAAGAGAAACCAAAAGCTGCTCAAGAGCAAAGGCGACTTCAGCCGTGAGGAACTGGCGGCGTTCCTTGAAAGCCTTGCCGAGCGTGTCCGCGCCGGCGATATGACACTGGGCACCGGTGACAACGCTCTCGCCATGGATCTTCCCGGCACGTTCCGCACGACGATGGAAGTCACCGACTCCCGTAAGCGTCGCGGAATTGAGCGTGAACTCGAAATCGAGATCGACTGGTACGTCGACGAAAACGGAAAGCCGATCGCGGAAGACCGCCCCGCCTCGGGCTTCACAATCTCCTAACCCAGACTCACAATCGACCCCCTCAGCAATGCGCTGAGGGGCAACGCAGAGCCTCATGCAGACTCCCTTGCTTTCCCAAACCCTCGCCAGTGAAAGGGAGGGTTGGGCCAAAGCACCGACAGCAGAATCAGGCAACCCTCTACCTAATTGCCAACACTATAAGTAAGACTGCAAATTTTGCAGTCTTACTTATAGTGTTGAGCCATGACTTGGAGTCCTGAAACTCTCAACGCCACGCTTGCGCAGTTACGCGCCCGTCGTGGTGATAGCACCTCGATTGAAGTCAAACGCGGCACAGGCGGAGTACCCAGTATGGCTGAGACTCTGTGCGCCTTTGCAAATATGCCAAACGGTGGAACTGTAATACTCGGGGTGGACGAAGGCGATGCAGAGTTCACAGTTGTTGGTGTACAGGACAGCGCGCAGTTAGAAGCTGGCCTGGTGAGTTCCGCAAGACACCGTGTCCGACCTGAACCGCATATCGAGTTCCAAACCGTTGAGATCGAGAAGAAACATGTCCTCATCGCAGCAGTATCACCTCTGCCTTTAGCTGACAAACCCGCAAGAGTCGGCGACAGAGCGTACCTTCGACAAGCCGATGGCGATTATCCGATGCACGCGCACGAAGAAAGGATGATCGAAGTTGCACGGCTGCACAGTGACGAGCAGGTCAACTACGACCTAGAACCAGCGAAGGGCCGCGACCGTGACGATCTGAACAGTGACCTCACGGACTTGTACGTGAATCAGGTCCGCTCCCGAGACCGACGGTTAGCTGACGAGTCCGACGGGCAGGTTCTGCGGCGCACTAACGTACTGACTGCGTCTGGCGAGCCCACTCTTGCAGGGCTGTACGCGCTCGGCGAGTACCCGCAGGGGCAATATCCGGCCCTGACAGTAACCGCGGCAGTACAGCTGGCGGGTGGTGAAGGACAGGCTCGAAACCGTAACCTCCAAGACTTCACCGGACCACTCCCAGTCCTGCTGGATGAGCTTCTTCAATGGGTTGAATCCAACCTGAACACCGATCACGTTTACCGTGGAGACGGTCATATGGAAACTGTTTCCGAGTTACCCCTGAACGCAATACGGGAATTACTCGCAAATGCCTTGGTCCACCGTGACCTTGGGCCGAACACGTTGGGCACTGGAAAACAGGTTCAAGTAAGGCTGACTGACAGAAGCCTGTTCATCCAAAGCCCCGGCGGCCTTAGGGGCGTTTCTTTGTCTCAGCTGGAAAGCGTCGAACACGCTCAAGCGGCTGTCAACCAGCGGTTGTACCACATTGCAAAACGCCTAACCACGCAAAACGGCGCATCGATAATCGAAGGAGAAGGCGGCGGCATTCGCGAGGTCTTTCGAACTACCAAGCAACGTGGACTGAGAGACCCCCAGCTCATTGATACCGGCGTCCAGTTCAAAGCTCTCCTGTGGCGGCCAACCAACAACCCGTGTTCTCCGGAAGCAGAAACCAGAAGAGACCCAAACGACATTTCTCGCGTTCTGGCAGCACCCCCGCTGAGCTCGTCACCGACCAAAAATGAAGCTGACGTTCTCGGCGCTCTAGCGACTCGTGGTCCTCTTGACATTCATGAGCTGTCTGCAGCCACGAAACTGACAATAGGGCAGGTTCGCTACGCGCTGCGCAGGCCACTTCAGGAGGGCATCGTCATCATGGAAGGGCGCCAGGGCGTCAAGTCCACCCGCTACAGCCTCAACTGAGCCCAAAAGACTGCAGACTGTAAGTCACACTTTAAATCTTTGCAGTGTGACTTGCAGTCTAATTGCAGTCGAACTTCCAGAATAGAAAGCGGCTCATTCAGGACCCCTCAGAGTGTCATCTGGGCCGCGCGGTTGAGCCGACCAGGTGGGTGTTGACGATGCCGACGGCTTCCATGAGCGCAAACATGGTCGTGGGTCCGACGAACACGAACCCTCTCTTGCGCAGTGCTGCAGCGAGAGCTTTCGATTCTGGCGAGGTGGTGGGCACCTCGTCTGCTGTTCTCGGGGCGGGATGCGTCTTCGGCTGGTAGGACCAGACGAGGTCAGCCAGTCCCCCTTCGGCACGCAGATTAAGTGTGGCCTGGGCGTTGGTGATCGTGGCGTCGATCTTGCGCCGATTGCGCACAATCCCGGCGTCCGCCATCAAGCGTTCCCGATCAGCATCGGTGTAGGCGGCAACGAGTTCGGGATCGAAACCGTCGAAAGCGTCGCGGAAATTCTCGCGTTTGCGCAGGATTGTCAGCCATGAAAGGCCCGACTGAAACGCCTCTAAACTGAGCCGCTCAAACAGGCCCCGTTCATCCCGGACCGGCCGGCCCCATTCGGTGTCGTAGTACTCACGAAGCAGAGGATCCGAGGCAGCCCACACCGGCCGGATGATCCCATCGTCACCTGTGACGAGCGAATCATTCATGCGCCTACCCCTCCTCAAGGACGCGAACCGAACTGCATTGCAGAATTGTCCGACGGCAACTAGTCGAAAACCAAGGAACGTTCTTCGGAAACAACCAGCACCTCGGCCCCCTTGAGAGCTTCACCGAGGACGTCATTGACCGCCCACTCGAGCGAGTCGAGGGCGTCTTCTCCTCCGCTGATGGCTTCAGCCTCGTGATCGTTCACTCGGATGAGCGCAGCCCCGCCGATGGGCACAACGCCATCATCGTCAGAGCCATGTTCTTTAACGATGCGCGCCCACGCAGAATCCATCGCGTTCGGCGTAACTGCACGCACCCTGACGCGGTAAGCAAGGTCTTGAGTTGTGTGCCGATCAAACCAGTCGTCGGACACTTTCCAGATTGTCATGGATCAAGTATCAAACTGAGCAGCTGAAGCCGCAATGAGCGTGGCGCTTCATTGCTCAAAGGGCACAAGCCCCACAGGCCACCTGGCACAATATGCCGCCACTGGCAGTCGACGTACTCCACAAGAACCCCACAGCACCTAGCGTCTAATCTAATTTCGTATTACGATTAAGGCATGAAGACCATCAAAGGAAAGCCAGTCAGCGAAAAGCAGATCGAGGCTTGGGCGGCCGAAGCAGAATGCGGCTATGACGTGGAGACCCTGCGCTCTCGGGGTCGGAAGCCTCGTGACGAGGCGGCGGCAAAGGTTGTCTCCATTCGCCTTTCGCCCAGCGAACTTTCTGATTTGGATAACTATGCCGCAGCCCACGGCTGGTCGAGGTCTCAAGCAATCCGCGAAGTATTGAGGAACGCAATCTAAGGTGGAAGTTCACCGGAGCGCAACAAAACACGGCATAAAGCCGGAAGATTCCGTGATTGCAGCAACGTCAGGCTGCGCCTTCAAGGCTCCACTTGACGACGAGAACCCGCAACGAGAGCTTCGCCTCGGATTCGATAACTCAACACGACTGCTCGAGCTGGTTGTCCTTATTTGGGACGACGGCTCAGAAACCGTCATTCACTCGATGAAAGCTCGAAAACAGTACCGCACCCTGCTCGACTAATCACCAAGATAGCCAGAGGCTCCGCTGTCTCCTGCAATAGACTCGAACCCATGGATATCGTGACGTACGGGCACGATGAGGTGCCCACGCGAGAAGAGCTTGTTTCACTCTATGATTCCGTCGGCTGGACGGTCTACACGCGTACCCCCGAACGGCTCGAAGCGGCAATTGGCGCTTCACTTCGGGTCGTGACAGCGAGGGTGGGCGACGAACTCGTGGGACTCGCCCGCGTCGTCGGCGATGGGCTCACGATCGCCTATTTACAGGACATTCTTGTGCGGCCGAGCCACCATCGACGCGGGATTGGCCGCGAGCTCTTCTCGCGCGCGTTCGAGCCCTACAACGAGGTGCGCCAAAAGGTGCTCATGACCGACTGTGACCAGGCCACTCGTTCGTTCTACGAAGCCATGGGCTTCACAGAGACCCGCGACCTCGGCGATCTCAGCGAACAGGCGCGCGTTTTCGTGCACTTCAGCTAAGCGGACTTCATTCGTCGAAAATCAGCTTCTGAAGATGAGGCCAGGCCGGATTGTCGACGTTGATGAGACTTTCGACGTCATGCATGGGGGCTCCTTCTCCCGTCATGTTCACATCTCCAGCTGGAGAGCTGTCTCTTCTTCGTCGACGATGCTCGGTTGCCACGACGTCATGATCTTCTCGTTCTCGTCGCGCCCGAGGGTCTCGCCAGCTCGGATCCGTGCCCCACCGAGCAGGTACCCAACGATGTCCATGAGGTAGGGGAACAGGTCGCCGGGATCGCGCGCCGACCCCACCACCTGGATCTCCGGGATGCCCCATTTCGTCAGGCCGATCGAGTCCGTGTCCCAAGCGCCGTCTTCACGCTGAGCGATCCACACAGGCGCCAGGAAGGCCGCGGCTAACGGGTCTTCTGCCTCGGTGAACGAAAGGTAGGGCTCCTTGCCGTACGTGGTTTCCACGTCACCGGAGTAGTAGCCCACGGCTTCCTCCAGGTGAAGAAGCGCGCGCACCACCTGCACGTGGTTGATCACGGCGTCGAAATGGCTGAGCGGGGCCCCGTCGTCGCTGTCGCCCTTCGAGATGCCGGGCATGCCCGGCACGAGCAGGAATGCGCGGTGTTCCGCAATGGCCTCGGGGTCGTCGCCAGCGAACATCGGGTGGAGTACCCCCTGCGCCTCGCCGTCGGGAAACGGTGCATCCACCAACGAAATTGGCACCCAGAGCCCGTTGATCGTACAGGCCACGGTATCGCCGTCAGCCGCATCCTCGTCCCATTCGAAGACCTCATCGTCACTGATGTGGTCATTCAGGGCCTCGATAATCTGTTCCCTGCTGACCGACTCGCTCAACAGCACATGCCGATGACCGGGCCGTCGCTCATTTCATAGGTGGGCTCGGGGCGAGTGCTTTTGATCGCTTTGCCAGAACGCTTGCCAAACAGTCCGAACATGCCTGTCTCCTCGTGAAAGGATTCGGGCGATCATTTCACCAGGAGGTGCGGTGGCAGCACTTTGGAAGGGTGACGAGGTGGAAGTCGAGGTCGACTGCAATGTAGACCTCGCGGTGTCGCCACAATTCGCGGCTTTAGTCCCCGGTGGGGCTTGAACGCAGCTGGTTGGGCGGGTGCAAGAGTGGGATGATGGCTGGTTTCCAGCCGATGGCTTCTACGTCTTCAGCATAGCCGCTGTTTTCGGTTTTGCGTACGGGTTTTTGTCCCATCAGACCGGAGTCGGGAACTGCAGAAGTGGCACGGGCCGCATTGATTGCTGTCTCTAAACGTTGAAGCGGAACTCCACGACGATGCCGTCAGCCATAATGCTGTCCGTGATCTGCCAGCTGGGCTGGACGAGCTTGCTCAGTTGGGGCGGACGTTGTGGCGGAAACGGGCTCATGTGCTGGCGTACTTCGATCGCGGTGGCGCGTCGAACGGTTCGGTCGAAGCGATCAACGGACACCTCGAGCACCTGCGCGGTATCGGGCCGGGGTTCAGGAACTTCGAGCACTACGTGCTGCCCTGCCTGCTCCACTCCGGGCCGCTACCAGCCCGGCTCAACGCACTCCAAAACCGGAAGAGTCGGTAACGTGAGGGGAGGGTCAGCCGGCACCAGCCGCTATTCGAGACGTGTTGCCCGCCAACCTTCCTAGTTTGGCACTATTGGCAGAGTGCTAGTCGGGCGGTTTGGATCAAGAGGGTGAAAGCATTGAACATCGGGTCGCTTGCCGAGTGGGTCGGATCAATCGGGGGCATCTTGGCCGTGATTGCTGCGTTTGTCGCGTGGCGCGTGAGCTCGCGGTTGCTGACGGTTGAGCAAAAACGTGATGAAGATAGGAAGAAAGCAATTGAACGCGAGCAGGCAGAACTTGTCTTCGCGCTCGGGGCGAGGCTGTCTCAACGCGAGGATAAAGAGAGTTGGGCCATCTTCCTGTACAACGGCTCGACCAAGCCAATTTACGATGTCAAGGTCTATAGCCAGCGATTGGACGGCAGTGTCCAGAACCGGCCTCTTGAGCTAGGAGCGCTTCCTCCCGGTAGGTTCGTCGTGCCAAGCCACCCCAAGTACTTCTGGGGAGCCCTCATTGATCTTGACCGGTCGAACGAGGCCCCAGACTTCCTTGTTAAGGGCAAAGGTCAGAAGATGATTACAGAAGTTGCGTTCGTAGATTCGGCTGGGAAGGAGTGGTGCCTCAGCGGCGGCACGAAACTGGAGGAGAAGAACACCTCACCCCAGGGGTGAGTCAAGTACGCCGGCACGTGTTGGCAACAGCCTGATGAACGCGTCCACGCAGACGTTCGGAGGGCAGGAAATCTCTCGCTCACACGTGCTGCCATCGGTGCTAATATGAGCACCAGTGTCGGCGTGCGATCTTGCACGCGCGTTTCCTCAGGAGAAGCACGCCATGCGCATCATTCTCAGCCACGGAGCCGGGCACGTAGCGGCCCTGAACGCCGCAACCCACCCGGATCAGACCGCACTCTCCTCATCCGCCTTCCTCGATTTGCTCCGCACCCGGCTGGGCCTCACAGGCCCTGACGCCGGCAGCCCCCAGCGCACCGCGCAGTACCGCGCACTCATGGCCGCAGCCGGACACCCGTGGTACCGCGACTCCTTCGCTCTGGACCCGTGGAACACCGCCCGCACGGTCCTGAACCTGCGCGACGACGCGATCGCCGCAGGCTGGTCCCACGACTCCAGCGCCGCAGCACAGCCCCGGCTCACGGCACTAGCGGCAATCGAAGACCTCGTGGTGGTCGGTTCCCCGCGTCAGGCCCGTGCCACGCTGGCTCCCGGCCCGGCCGACCACCTCCGCGATGTCCTCGGCCACCTCAGCAGCCTCGTCGAGGGTGGACACGCAGCGTCGTGGCCACTGGGGATCGAGCGCATCGACGTCGCCGATGCCCGCGACGACCTTCCCCCGCTCTGGCGCAGGCTCCTGGACCTGCTCGCCAACTGTGGTGTCGACATCGCCTGGACGGAGGAGGCGTCCCTCGCCCTCGTTGCTCTGACCGTTTCCCGCGGACGGGACGAGTGGTCGACGGCCGAATCCGCCGCGCGCTTCCTCGCGACCGAGCCGGACCCCAGCACCGTCGTCATCATCGCCGGCGACGACACCGCTGTCCTCGACCAGCAGCTCCGCCGCCGAGGCCTCCCCACCGTGGGCGCAGCCCCAACCACCGCGGTCGACCCCGCTGCGCAGCTGCTCCCGCTGTTCCTCACCGCACTCATCCCGCCGCTGGACGTCCACCGCATCGCAGAGCTCCTCGCGCTCCGCATCACCACCGATATCGAGGCCGACGCGGACACCCAGCCCACCGCCACCCGGTCGGTGGGTCTCGTCCCCTCTGCTGCCCGAAAAGCGCTCCTCCAGGCACTCGGCCAGGAAGCGGGGATCTCCAGCGACCCGGAGTCCGCGTGGATGTGCGCCCTCGAGGGCCTGCGCACCGCCTCCGAGGCCCCACTCGCCTCCGACCCGACGGAGACTGCGCCGCTGGAGGCCCCAGCCGCCGCGCCGGATCCCTGCGCCCAGTCCGCGTGGACTATCGCCCAGACGCTCGACGAATTCCTCCGCACGAATCCGGTGCATGTGAGCGACGCGGGAGTGCACCTCGACCGGCTCGTCACCGCCGTCGAGTGGCTGGGTGATCGCCTGCGCCGGCTGGGCGGCGCACAACCGTCGCGCTACCTCACCGCGGCTGCCGCGCACGTGTCCTCCTTTCTCCAGACCATCGACCTGATCGGCACCGACACACTCGTGGTGCGCGAGCTCGTCGACATCGTCGACGCTTGCGCCCCTGCCACGACGTCAGCCGCAGCCCACGCCGAGGCCGCCGCCTGGACCGTCGTCACCGCACCGTCGCAGGTTCCGGCTGGGGCAGACACCGTCCTGTGGTGGTCGGCTCACAACAATGGGGCATCCGCGCAAGAGCTCTGGGATCCCCACGAGGTCGCAGCCCTGGCGGCCGCCGGTGCCACCGTCACGCCTGCCGCGCAGCACGAACGACTGGCACAGGCGGCCGACCTGCGCGGACTGTCCCGCGCCAAGCATGTCTATGCGTTCCATGCCGACACCGTCGGCGGCCAGGAGCGCCATCTCCACCCCGCCCTCGTGCACTTGGCTGGTCGCTTCGCGCAGGCCCGCACCGACCTCTTCGGCGACACCGCCCAGGCTGTCGATGACGTGCTCTCCTCACCCGCGCTCGCCCACCCTGTCCCGGCCCAGACTCACGATGGCACATGGTCGCTGCGAGACCGGAGCCTGGACGTCTCGGTCGTCGACCCGGAGATCCCGGCCCCGCCCACTCGCGTCTCCCGCTCGCTGGGCGGGGACTTCACGCACCTGCTGCCCCAGCGCCTGTCGTTCACGCAGATCGACCGGCTGCTCCGTGACCCGCTGAGCTGGACTCTGAGGTACGGGCTGAATCTCTCCGCCGGACTGGGTGCTTTGGTGCCCACCGACAACCGGATGCTGGGCCTGCTGGTCCACGCGGTCGTCGAGCACCTCGTGGTCTCCGGTGCCGCGGACGGTGGAGCTGTCCCCACCCAGTCGGACATCAAAGAGGTCTTCGAACGCTTCGTCCCGCGCTTCGCGTCTGAGCTCCTGCTACCAGGCTCGCGTGCCCGGCTGGAGTCCGTCCTCACGACGACGCTGGACTCGCTCACGGAGCTGTTCAGCACACTCGCCGATCACGGTCTGCACGTCACCGGTGCCGAGTCGGAGTTCCACTCACAGCTCACCCTCGACATCGCCGGCACCCCACGGACAACCGAGCTCATGGGCTTTCGAGATCTGGACGCAGAGCTGACCGATGGCCGCCCCGCCGTCATCGACCTCAAGTGGACCTACTCGCCGCGCACGTACCGGGAGGCTGTGAACGAGGGCGAGGCCGTGCAGCTGAGCATCTACAGCCAGGCGCTCGACCGGCCGAACACTGTACCGCTCACTGCGTACTACATGCTCAAGCAGGCGGTGTTCGTCTCTGCGGACCAGAAGCTGGACCCCGAATCGCGAGCCCCGCGTAACCCTGCGCACCTCTGGCCGCGCATCCAGAGGTCGGTCGAGCAGACACTCACGCGCATCGCTCAGGGCACCTTCGACGCACCTGCCGCGGACGTCTACCTCGAGACAGGAACGGGCGTGGGACACGAGAAGAAGCCCTTCAATGACGCACTCGCCGACCTGCGCGACGCGGCTCAGAAGGATGGCCGGCTGCTCATCCAGGAGCAGCAGCAGTACAGCGACTTCACCGGACTCTACGGGCTGCTGGGGGACTACTCATGACGGTCACGATCATCACCGCCTCGGCAGGCTCGGGGAAGACCCACCGCCTCACCGAGGAACTCTCGCGCCGCCTGTCCGCCACGGCCGAGACCCCGCTGCGCGCCAACCAGATCATCGCGACGACCTTCACGGTCCGCGCCGCGGCCGATCTCGTCGAGAAGACCCAGCAGCGCCTCCTGGATGACGGGAACATCGAGGCGGCCGAGGAGATCCGCACCGCCCTCATCGGCACCGTCAACTCGGTGGCCGGACGCATCGTCACCGACTACGCCATCGACGCGGGCTTCTCGCCGCAGGTGCGCGTGCTCGACGAGGAGGAGCAGAAGCAGGTGTTCCGCACGGCCGCGGACCACGTCATCGCCCAGGCCGAGGCCACCCACCGCGACCTACTCCTGCGCACCGGCCATAACGGAGACGCCGAGGGAGGCCCAGCATGGGGCGGTCCCACCGCGTGGGCGGATCTCGTCAACGACGTGGTGACAGCCGCGCGCACGAATCACCTGGATGCAGACGACCTGCAAACCTCCGCCGAGGCCTCGGTGCGGGAATTCCTCCGCCTCGTCCCCCCGACGGGCAGCGACGACCGCAGCCGGTGGCGCGACCTGCTGGTCGAGGACGTCGAGGTGCTGCGGCACGCACTGCGGATGCTGGACGGAGATGCGGTCACGGACTCACCGGGAGAGCGCATCGAGTCCCGGGCACAGTCCGTGTCCATCAACGGCCGCAGCCGCAGCAATGTGGAAGGCAGCATCCTCACGCTGGATGCCTTCGTGCGGAAGCTGGGCGGGGCCTCGGGCACGGCGGAGAACTTGTCGGCGGTGCCGTGGGACGACTGGGCGAGGATCGGCCGCGGGGAGTTCACGGCAGCCGATGGCGGAAAGGCTCCCGGCACGGTGCCGAAGCGGGTGCTCGCAGAGTCCAGCGGCGCATCCGTGGAGAACGGGCTGCTTGCGAACCCCGCCTTCCAGGACGATGTCGTGGGCCTCATCCGGCTGGTGTTCGACACGGCGGCACAGACACTGGACGCCTACCGGGACTTCAAGGAGCAGCTTGGCGTCATGGACTTCGTCGACCAGGAGGTCCGGGCGCTGGACCTGCTGCGGACGGATGCGCGGGTGCGGGACTCGGTCAAGGCGCGGTACCGGCTGCTGGCCGTCGACGAGTTCCAGGACACTTCGCCGCTCCAGCTGGCGCTCTTTATGGAGCTAGCTCAGCTGGTCGACGATGTCATCTGGGTAGGTGACCGTAAGCAGGCGATCTACAGCTTCCGCGGCGCGGACCCGCAGCTCATGGACGATGTCTTCGACGCGATGCTCGCGGGTACGGACACTCTGGCTCCCGCGCTGACGGATACCCTGGGATTCTCGTGGCGCTCCTCGCTGCCTCCGCTGGAACTCAGCAATACGGTGTTCCGCTCTGTGTTCGCGGATCAGCAGGAGGACCAGGTGGTCCTGTCCGTACCGCCGCAGCGCGAGCACCTGCAGGATGAGGGCAGTCGCGAACTGTGGGTGGCCGACAGCGCGAAGGGCGGTGGCAACCAGGCAGGCTCCCGGTTGGCGACCACGATCGCGCAGGGAATCGTCGACCTCCTGGAGCGAGAGCCGCAGGTGCCCGTATCGGGTGGCGCACATCGGGCCGTCGTGCCCGGCGACATCGCCGTCCTCGTCCGGTCTAACAGCGAGGTCGAGAGGGTCGTGAGTGAACTCCGGGACCGCAGGGTGCCCGCGACGGGCGCCGCCGTGCCGCTCCTGGAGACGCGCGAGGGACAGCTGGTCCGGGCGGGGCTGGCGGCCGTCGTGGACCCGGCGGACACGGTGTCCCTCGCCGAGCTCGTCACCTTGCTGCCGGATCACGCCGCACATACGTCGTGGTTCGAGGACGCCGCACGGATCGTCGACGCGGAGCAGCGACGCACGCATTCTCGGACGTGGTGGGATGACGCGACTCTGCGAGCGCTGGCGGATCTGCGCGGGCGGGTCTCCGACCTAGCGCCCACGCAGCTGCTGCTCGAGGTGATCGATGCTCTGGACCTGCCCCAGCGGATCAAGGCGTGGACCGCACCCGAGGCCCGGCTCGCCACCCTAGACGGGCTGCGGCAGCTGGCAGTCGAGTACGAGGAGCGCGCCACCTCGACGCGCACCCCGATGAGCGCGATGGGGATGCTTTCCCACATCGTCGACGAGGCCAGCACGAGCACGGGCGCGCAGCCCCACGACGAGGTAATGGTCTTGACGCTGCACGGGTCGAAGGGCCTCCAGTGGCCTGTCGTCGTGACCGGTATCCCGCAGGCGAAGGACCGGAGGCACCGGGCCGTGAGTGTGCAGAAGGCCGAAAACTTCCGACTGGAGGAGCCTCTGGCCGGCCGGAGCATCAGCTTCCTGCCGCACGTGCTCGCGTCCTTCCCCGCGATGCAGGAGGCCTGGCAGGGCAGTCCTGTGGTGACCGCGGGGACCAAGGTCGAGAAGCGGGAAACGGCCAGACTGCTGTACGTGGGCCTCACCCGGGCCAGGTTCCACGGGATCATCGCGGCATCGAGTCCGGATGGACAGGGCAACGCGCTCAACGATGCGGTCGCAGGCGACGTCCCGGTCATCGAATGGGACGAGCCAGCTGAGGACGGGCCCGGCTTCGTTCGCGTGCACGACCTGCGACGGAGTGATGACGGGGCAGCTTTCAGCGACCTGCCCATCACGATGCGTACCTACGCGACCGCCGGGGACTCGAGCACGTGGGATCGGGAGATCTCGCGCTCGTTCTACGCGTGGACCGACGTGCCGGTGCGCAGGCCGCAGAACGGCGAGAAACGCGTACCTGCACGGTTCAAGGCCAGCAGTGCAGCTTCAGAGGGCATCGATGTGGATATCCGGGCCGTCGCGACGCTGGGAGAGCCGCTCGTCGCCCGCGGTGGTGTCGACTGGGATGTCGTCGGCGATGCGGTGCATGCGTATCTGGCGGTCCCCCACCAGGCGATGCCGGAGTCGATGGCACGGGAAGCGGCGGCTCGGATCATCGACCGCTGGGGTGTGGGCGATGTGGTGCAGCCAGATGTGCTGTGCGAAATGGGCGCTCGCTGGGCGCGCTGGGTGGAGGAGACTTATCCCGGCTCCCAGATTCTGACGGAGCAGCCGATCGCGTGGCGCAACGAGCAGTACCAGATCCTGGACGGCTGGATCGATACGCGGATCCTGCTGGCGGGTGGCGGTCACGTCTTGGTCGACCACAAGTCGTACCCGGGAACAGATCCGCTGGGGCATGTGCGAAAGAAATACGTGGGGCAGCTGGCCGTGTATGCCGCTGCGATCAAAGCGATGACTGGGGATGCACCGCAGGAGATCCTGGTGCACTTGCCGTTGCGAGGAGAAGTGGTGAGCGTAACGCTGGGATCGGTGGTCAGATGATGGCAGACACCGCCGCAGGGGTCTTGATGTGCTAACCGTTGGCGCTCTCGAAGGCTAGATCCACTAGGTGCAGTTCCTCCGGCGCTTCATTGAGCAGCCCGGTCTCGTCAGCCAGGTACTCGGAAATCTCCGTCACTGAACCCCAAGTGCCGCATACGCTCCTCAAAATCCGAGGCGAGTGGCAGGCATCGGATGTCCTGATTTGCGCAACGCAGTCTGAATCCTGTGGTGTGTGAGGCTGTGACGTGCGGGTTCATGGTTAGGGGTGCGCCCTGACAATTCAGGGTGAGTAGCCTCAGACGCATGGGGATCGTTCGTGCGGAAGGCCAAGACCGGCTCCGGCGCTACCGCTGTCCAGATCGTGCACAAGACCGGTAGCCGCCGCAACGGTATCGAGCACATACCCATCCTAAAAACTAAAACAACAAAAACAGGCACAAAAATACATATGAAGTTGCCCTAGTTTCAGTGCGTAAAGGTTTGATTCAGCATAAACGCAACGTACAAAGCGAATGCGCCCAACGCGATTATAACTCGCACGGAGGTAAACCGCCCTCACCGCGGGTATCGCACCGTCATTGAGGTCGTGAATGGGCGAGACGCCTCCCAGCTGGACGACGTTCTCTGGCGTAACGCTTGCGAGTTTTATGGGGTTGGTGCTGATTCAGCGTTTTTCAATCCACCGCAGTGAGCCCGAGACCAAAAGCCAAACGAACACACAAACTCCTACAGTCGCTATACCCGACCAAATATGCGGCAGATCAAACAATCCAAATGCTTCAGCAATTCCCGGGCCACCTAGCGCAGCAGCCACGACCCCTAGAACTTTGTTTGTGCGGTCAGACCGTTTTGCCCGGTCATCTGAAGACACCAGCTGGCGGTATTGATATTGTGTGTTGTAGACCTGCTGTCTGAACGCGAGTTCATCA
Organism: Brevibacterium sp. HMSC22B09; assembly: GCF_001806795.1. Lineage (NCBI taxonomy): Bacteria > Bacillati > Actinomycetota > Actinomycetes > Micrococcales > Brevibacteriaceae > Brevibacterium > Brevibacterium sp. HMSC22B09. Next base: position 217,151 of record NZ_KV786021.1, read on the forward strand.
ACAAAGTCGTTGTACACAAGGTTTACTCCGATGACATTCTTGATCGCCAACAGCAGTTCCGTGTCGACTCGCCTGCCCGGCACTGAAGTGAACCATCCTTTATCGCGGAATGTCAGGAATGACCGCTCAACCGACGCCAAAGCGTCTACCTGTTTCCGTAGCTCTTCGTTTTCATTCAAGTTTTCATCGGAATTTGCGAGTTTTGTTGCTAAGTCAGGCTCCAAACTCGTCAATCGATTGTGCAACTGATGCAATACAATCGAATTTCTAAGAGTCAGGATTGCAAGGTCAACGTACCGGGTAGCGCCAAAAATCAAATACTGCGTGTCACCAACTCGTTCGGTGAGGTCGACGGCAGTTTGAAATTGGTTGCGAGTGATTCCTACTCCGCTGTCCATACAGAGGAACGTCCAGTTCTGGAGACCCGCGAGTTTATAACGATCTAGACTTTCATGTGTTTGTTCTGGGTGTCCTTCATAATATGGGTCAGCGCCCGTAGCGATCTGCCAGGCCCACCACTCATTCGGAGACCACGCACCCGAATCCGAGCTTGAACGTTTCGTTGGTGTTTGCGGTGGTACGTCTTCGGGTATGGCGACTGCTATCCGAAATGGTCGAGGTTGGAACTCTAAGTTCTCTTCGGTCTTGCTGTCTGATTCGCGCTTGAGTTGGCCGTTATACCGCAGTCTAAAATCGCATGTCCATTGTGGCCCTGATACAGCAGTTGTAACGTTGTGTTCCATCAACGCTTTAGCGATATACACAAAATGCTGCAATAGGCTTTCATTACTTTCTAGCTCGGGCGAGTGTGTATCAGTAAAATTGTCTGCGACCCCGTGCCGATGCGTTGAAAGTGAACGAGAAATGTGTCGCAGTTGCGGGCCGCTACAGTTCTGAACACATACGTGAAGAACTAGAAACGCTGATTCGGTTCCCTTTTGGTCTGAAAAAGCAGAGTCACGGGGTTCGAAATAATTGAGAACTTCAATAGCTTGAAGTTGCACTGAGTTGCCGCCATCATCGCCGATAGGATTTTCTTTAGTGACCGGGAACCGTGTTCTAGGTAGACCTGCGCGCTTCGGACACTTACCGTATATGTCAGGCATTTCGTTCTTGCCGTGGATGCTCCGGTTATGAGCGCTGGGGCTGATCTCTAGATGATAGTGATCGGTGAGCGTTTCATACCACTTACCGTCTTCTTTTTCTGCAGAAATTGATTGGCCCCTTGTAGCTGACGAAAGCGCCAACCCAAATCTACGTTCAGTCGACCAGCCATTCGAAGTAATTGACTTTCCGTCATTGCGTTGAATAATTCTTTGCCCATAAGGCCCGTCATTCTCGCGGAATTTGTTTGCGTTCTGCCATCGACCTGGTTTCCAGGTTAACTGGCCCGGGTCATTACCCGCCACCGAAAAACTTTGGCCCCTGTCAGCAATGACTGCGGACCGCTGCGGTAGCGGAAAAATCAATGAGAACTGAACGTAGCGCCAAGTGGCGTCAGATTTGAAACTGGGATTGGTCACTTTCACCTCTACAAGCTCACTTCGAACCGCTTACAGTTCCCATCATAAAAGTGATTGCGACATTTACCGGTCCAAGTCTTTGTAACGGTTGACGAATACAGCGAGTTTGTCCAGCACGCACTCTCAAACGACGGATGCCACGCCAAACCTTTGCCTCAAAGGCGAAGTACACAGCCTCACTCAGTGGAACACCGCATCACGCCTCTACGTCAGACACCATTCGTATGATACCGCCCAGTTGCTCGGACGCAGCAATGCTTGTGGGGGGTGTCCCTATGGTGTTTGTCAAGC
>NZ_KV786022.1:0-47292 GCF_001806795.1 Brevibacterium sp. HMSC22B09
AGCCCGCGGGCGACGGCCCGGCACCAACCCGGCTCCACCTCGCGATCCCGGCGCAGCCTCGCCCACCAACCCAGCCCGGCGCAGCCTCGTCCATCAACCCAGACTCACGCGTTAATGCAGTTTTGCGCCTAAATGCGCTGCATTAACGCGTGAATCTGCATTAAAGCGCAAGGTTGCAGCCGCAGGACGCGTGCAAAGCTGCGGCGGCGGGACAAGAAACTGCAGGCACCAGGCGGCGCGCTGCGCAAAACTAGACCGCGCGCTGCCCACAGCCCGCGGCGCACCTACCGTGGCAACGGGCAGCGGGACAGCCCCTCAGCCCACCTGCGCGTCTGCGGCAAGCGACGAAAAGTCCAAGCCAGCACCGCCTGCTTCGCTTAGATACCGTGTCAGCCTTGCCTGAAACAGCTTGACGTGGCGCACCGCAACCTCTTCGGCGCGTTCGCGGTCGCGCTGTTTGAGCGCATCGATGTACTCCCAGTGGTCATCGTGGACCTTGTCGTAGTGCTCATCGATGTCGCCCAGCTGGGCCGCCCCACCCTGATCACCGCCGAAGCTGAGAAAAGCCAGCCGCTGCAGGTTCGTATAGACCCTTTCGGCCATCGCCAGCAGGTAGGAGTTTCTGGTCAGCTCGGTTTCCAAAATGTGCAGTTCCGCATTTGTGCGGGTCACCGCCGCAACGTCCCGGTCCGCAGCGGCACGTTCAACCGCTCGAACAGCCTCGGACAGCCTCTCCAGCCCCTCATCGTCTATCCGCTCGACCAACAGCTGAGTGACAGCGCGGACAAGCACGTGCTGCGCTTCGATGAGCTCCCGACACTGACGCAGTGAAATCGAGCTGACACGGTAGCCGCCCCTGGCATCGGCTTCGACAAGACCTTCCGCTGCCAGTCGGTGCAGTGCCTCGCGCACGGGAGTGCGGCTGAGCCCAATGCTCGCCACCAGTGCACCTTCGTCGATCTTCTGCGCGCCGCGCAGCTCCAGAGTGAGAATGCGCCGGCGCATTTCGACGTAGGCGGTTTCCCTCGCACTTGTCTTCCGCGTAGTCATGCTCCTCATTATCAGACAACTGCAATCCCGCGCCCGCAAAAACGTAACGCGCTTCACAAAGCGGGCTAATCATGACAGCCTGTATTTATTCCGTATACAAGCTGAACGCTTCCCGATCGGAAGGAAAGCACATGAACCCGAACGCATCAGATATTGAAGCGCTCACCGCCAAATACCGGCGGCGAGCCATTGCCGCCTCCGGAATCGGCTGGGGGCTCGACGGCTTCACCTGGTCGATGTACGGCTTTGCGCTCGTCGCCGCCGCCAGCACCCTGGGCATGAGCTCCGGCGCTACCGGCTGGGTCAGCGCCATCAGCATCGTCGCCTCCGCAATCGGCGGCATGATCTTCGGAAACCTCGCCGACCGCTACGGCCGTGTGCGCATGCTCACGGTCGTCATCCTCGGCTACAGCATTTTCACCGGTCTGACTGCGACCTCGCAGGGGCTTTATGACTTCCTCCTGTGGCGCACGCTGGAAGGTCTGTTCTTCGGCGGTGAATGGGCTGTCGGTGCGGCACTTGTTGCCGAATACGCTCAGCCGGAGAAGCGCGGACGCGTCCTGGCGTTCATCCAGAGCTGCTACGCCATCGGCTGGGCCGTTTCAGCCCTTGCCTACCTGACGGTGTACTCGATCTTCCCCGAAGAGGTGGCGTGGCGCTACCTGTTCCTCGTGGGCATTCTGCCGGCGCTGGCCGCCTTCTTCATTCGCCGCGGCACAAAAGACGCTACGGAGCTCCACGGAGACCAACAGCCAGCCGCCAAACCCAGCCAACAGCCTGATAAGAGCTTCGGCAATCTGTTCCGCGACGGCCTGGCGAAGATCACGATTGCCGCCACTCTCCTGGGCATCGGCGTCCAGGGCATCTACTACTCGGTGTTCATCTTCCTTCCCACCTACCTGCAGGAAGAGCGCGGCCTGAGCATTGTCGGCACCGCCGGCTTCACCTGGGTGGCAATCGTCGGTTCGTTCATCGGATACGTGTCCTCCGGTTTCTTCCTCGACTGGATCGGCCGCCGCCCCACATTCCTCATGTTCTTCGTCGGCTCGGCTCTGAGCGTGTCGCTGTTCGTCTTCACCCCCGCCGCTAAACCAGAGCTGGGCATTCCCGTCATCTTCCTGCTGGGCTTCTTCGCATCCGGCCAGGCGGGAGGCACCGGCGCGTACCTGGCGGAACTGTTCCCCACTGACATCCGCGCTACCGGACAGGGCTTCGCCTACAACCTGGGCCGCGGCCTGGCAGCCTTCGGCCCGCTGACGGTGGGCCTGGCCGCCGAGACCATCGGCTGGGGCAATTCGATCATGCTCATCGCCATCATCGGCGCTGTCACGGGAATCATCGCCCTGTCGCTGCTGCCGGAAACCAAGAACAAGGAAATCGTCGAACTGTGAGTCAAGGAGAGCACATGTCTGCAGGACTGCACGTTGCCGTTGACACCGGCGGCACTTTCACCGACATCGGCATTCGCAAGGATGACGGCGAACTGTTCGTGTGGAAGGTCCCCTCGACACCGGAAGCACCGAATGAAGCCGTGATTGACGGGATCGTCGGTGGGCTTGAGCAGATTGACCGCAGCCCCGAGGAGATCACCCGGCTGGTGCACGGTACGACGGTGGCCACGAACACCGTCCTGACCCGTGAGGGCGGACGCGTGGGTCTTCTGACAACCCGTGGTTTCCGTGACGTTCTGGCGATCGCCCACCAGGACCGCCCGGCGATCTACGACTACCGACAGACCCGACCGGCACCTCTCATTTCCGATGACACGATCTTCGAGGTTGACGAAAGGATCGACGCTGACGGCGAAGTTCTGACCGAACTGGACGAAGCAGCGTTGGACCAGTTGGCCGAAACCATCGCGAGCGCGGACCTCGATGTGCTCATCGTGTCGTTCATCAACGCCTACACCAACGGCCAGCACGAACGTGCAGCCGTGAAGCGCCTGACCGAACTGAACGCGGCCCCCGTTGTGTCGGCCGCGACCGAGGTTGCCACCGAGATGCGCGAATACGACCGCACCTCGACCGCTGCGATCAACGCCTACGTCCGCCCGAAGGTGTCGACGTACATGGAGAAGCTGGAATCCGGCATCGAGGACCTCAAGATCCCGTCGCGCCTGTGGGTCATGCAGTCCAACGGCGGTCTGCTCAACCCGAAGATGGCCAGCGCCCAAAGCGCGAAGACCGTCCTTTCCGGCCTTGCCGGCGGGGTTGTCGGGGCAGCCAACTGGGCGCGTTCGCTGGGCTTGAAGAACGTCGTCAGCTTCGACATCGGCGGTACGAGCACCGACATTGCGCTCATTCGCGACGGCGTGCCGGATGAAACGAACTTCACCGAAATCGACTCGATGCCGCTGCGCCTGCCGAGTGTCGACGTGCACACAATCGGCGCCGGCGGAGGTTCGATCGCCTGGCTCGACTCCGGAGGGAGCCTGCGCGTGGGACCGCACAGCGCCGGGGCCGTCCCCGGCCCCATCAGCTACCGCCGAGGTGGAACTGAGCTGACCGTGACGGACGCTCACGCGGTCTTGGGTCGGCTGGGTGGTGAGCTGCTCGGCGGTCGTTTTGAGCTCGACATTGATGCCGCACGTGCCCGCATGGAGGAGTTCGGCAAAACGTTGGGACTGACAGCCGAAGAGTGTGCTGAAGGCATCATCAAGGTCATTACGGCGACCATGGCACGCGGTGTGCGCAAGGTGTCGGTTGAGCGCGGTGTAGATATCCGGTCGTGCAACCTCATGTCGTTTGGAGGTGCCGGTCCGCTGCACGGTGCTGACCTCGCGGTTGAACTGGGCATGGAATCGGCGGTCATTCCGCCGCACCCTGGCATTGCGTCGGCTGTGGGCATGCTCGATGCTCCCATCCGCCACGACTTCGCCCACCCCGTGCAGGCAAACGAATGGACCAGGCTCGAACCGCTGGAAGCTGCCTTCGGTGACCTGCAGGATCAGGCTCGCCGGGAAATGGAAACCGACGAGTTCGACCGCGAATGGCTGGTCGATGCCCGCTATGTGGGCCAAAGCTATGAACTGACGCTGCCGCTGGAAAACAGCTGGCACGAACAGCGCCGAGCTTTCGACGAAGCTCACGCTGAACGCTACGGCTACAGCGATGACGACGCGGCCATGGAGATCATCGTGGTGCGCCTGCGGGCCACCATCGAATCCGAACGGACCCGCGAAGCCCAGGCGAAAGCGGGCACCGGCGCTCCTGAGCCCAAAACCACCCGCCAGGTCTACATCGACGGCAGCTGGACCGAAGTCGACATCTACGACCGTGATGCGATCCCGGCAGGCACCTCGATCCCCGGGCCCATCATCATCGACCAGTTCGACACGACAACCTTTGTCCACCCCAGCCTGACGTGCTTCTGCGACGACCGCGGCTTCCTGCACCTGCGCACCCGAAAGAGTGATGACGATGACAAGTGAATCCACACAGCTCAACGCCGTTGAACTTGAGATTGCGCGCAATCGCCTGACCTCGGTGTCAGAGGAGGTGGGTACGGCACTGATCCGCACCTCGTACTCCCCCAACATCAAAGACAGGCGTGACTGTTCAGCTGGCATCTACGATGCGGAAGGCCACCTGATCACGCAGGCAGAGCACATTCCGCTGCACCTGGGGCTCATGCCCACGCTCATTGAGAACGCAATCGCAGAATACGGGCTCGACAACATCAAACCCGGTGACGTTCTCATCACCAACAATCCCTACCTGGGCGGTTCGCACCTGCCTGACATGTGCGTCATCACCCCCGTGTTCGCCGGTGAGGAGCTTGTTGCGCACGTGGCGACAATGGCCCACCACGTCGATGTCGGCGGTTCCACGCCGGGGTCCATGGCAACTGACGCCACAGAGATCTTCCAGGAGGGCATCCGGGTTCCGCCCATCCGCCTGTTCGCGGAAGGTCAGCTGCAGACCGAAATCATGGCGCTCATGCTCATGAACATCCGCACGGCAGACAAAACCCGCGGTGACCTCATGGCGCAGGTTTCGGCCAACAAACTGGGTTCACGCCGTGTGCTGGAGCTCATCGAAGAATGGGGTGTGCAGCACTTCTACGATTCCTGCGATGCGCTTGTGGCCTACAGCGAGCGCCGGGCACGCGCGGCAATCGCCTCCCTGCCTGATGGCAAGGGCAGCTTCGTCGACTATCTCGAACACAACGGTGTGGAACCGGAGATGATCCCCATCCACGCTGAGGTTGAAATTCGCGGTGAGGAAATCACCATCGACATGACCGAAACCGCAGACCAGGTTGCCGGGGCTGTCAACTGTTCATACGCGGTGGCGCTGGCCTGCGCCTCGTACGTGGTGAAGATGATTGCCGACCCGACCCTGCCCTCGAACGCGGGCCTGACCGCGCCGATCAACGTCAAGACCCGGCCCGGCAGCCTCGCGCACGCCCAGTTCCCCGCCCCCGTTGCGCACGGAAATACGCAGACCTCGCAGAGGATCGTCGACACGATCCTCGGAGCGCTCGATACGTTCACCGAGGGCCTGGTGCCGGCCGCCTCGAGCGGCAGCATGAGCATCATCACGATCGGCGGCGTGGATCCACTCAACGGGGAGTACTACTCCTATGTGGAAACCTATGGCGGCGGTCAGGGCGCCGGCCCCGAATTCGATGGTGCTTCCGCCACCCATACCCACATGACCAACACTCGCAACACCCCGTGCGAAGTGATTGAACGTGAATACCCGCTGCGCGTAGACAGCTACGAAATCGCTCGTGACACCGGCGGTGACGGTGCTGCGAGCGGCGGCAGCGGACTGCGCCGAAGCCTGACGCTCACCCGCGGTCAGGCGACGGTGGTTGCTGGTACATCGCGCGTCACGACGGCTCCGTGGGGCCTGGAAGACGGCGGCGATGGGATCAGCGCCCGCATCACCCTTGCCGAAGGTGATGAGCTGCGCGAACTCGAATCGATGTCAAAGCTCACGGTCCGCGCAGGACAGACCGTATCCATCCAGACCGCGGGCGGCGGTGGGTACGGGAAATGACACCCACAAGCTTGTTGGAGAGAAAAAACCATGTCCGACACCCGTATTGACTTCCTATACCTGAGCGAACCCGACATGATTGCCGCCGGCGTGACCGACATGGCTCGCTGTGTGGACGTCATGGAGGAAACCCTCGTGCTTCTGCGCCGCGGCGATTTCCGGATGGCCGGTTCGAACGCCATGTCGCACGGTGCGATGGTCAGCTTCCCGAAAGAACCCGAATTCGACTCTATGCCGGCCGACGGCCCAGACCGCCGTTTCATGGCGATGCCGGCCTACCTTGGCGGACGCTTCCACACATCCGGTATGAAGTGGTACGGCTCGAACGTGGAGAACCGCAAGAAGGGTCTGCCCCGGTCAATCCACACTTTTGCCCTCAGCGACGCCGACACGGGAGCGCCGCTGGCGTACATGTCCGCAAACCTGATTTCGGCATACAGGACCGGAGCGATTCCCGGTGTCGCCGTTAAGCACCTGGCCCGTTCGGATGCGCGGACGTTCGGCATTGTGGGCCCCGGCGTCATCGGCCGGTCCGTCACACAGGCGGTGCTGTCACAGTGCAAGGGCATTGAGGAGATCGTGGTCAACGGCATCGACCAGCCGGACGTGGACCGCTACCGGGCATTCATTGAAGAGAACTTCCCCCACATCCGGTCGGTGCGTGCGGCTGCCGATGTCGAGGCGGTGGTCCGGCAGGCCGATGTTGTCACCGTGACCGTGACGACCGGCGAAGAAGGTTCGTCCGCTTTCCCCTTCATTGACGAAGAGTGGATCAAACCTGGAGCGATTCTTCTGCTGCCCACGGCCGTTCGATTCGATGACACGTTCATTGCGTCGGACCGCGTGACGAAGGTTGTCGATTCCTGGCGCCTATACGACGCGTGGGCTGATGAATACGGTGTCGGCGCCTACCAGAAGCTGGGCATCATCGGCACACACTGGCACGACCTCATGCGGGCAGGCCTTCTGGAACGCGATTCGATTGTCGACATGGCCGACATAATCGAAGGTGCCGCACCCGGCCGGCAGAATGACGACCAGATCTTCCTGTACTCCGTGGGCGGCATGCCAGTCGAGGACGTTGCTTGGGCCACCGAGCTGTACCGCACCGCCCTGGACAAGGGCATCGGCACCACGCTCAACCTGTGGGAAAGCCCCGCTTTGGCTTGAGGGCGGCTGCGGCGGCTTGGCGGTGCTGGGGCGGCTTGGCGATGCTGGGGCGCTTTCACACCAGATTCACGCGTTAATGCAGATTCACGCGCCAATGCGCTGCATTAACGCGTGAATCTGCATTTAAGCGCAAGTCTGCTGCCGCGACTGTCGGCTCAACTCCTGCGGGTGCGGAGCATTAGAAGCGTTCCTGCGCCGATGGCTGCGGCCGCCCCTGTGAGCAGCCCCGCGATTTCGGCACCAGTCCGCGGCATTCCTGGCCCAGGACTTCCTGGTTCACGAGGCGCCGGCCCTGGTGTCGGATCCGCACTCGGCTCCGGCGTCGGGGTACCGGACGGACCGGGGGTCGGCTCGTCGCTCGGTTCCGGCGTTGGTTCATCGCTCGGATCCGGAGTCGGTTCAGGAGTTGGTTCCGGCTTACGGGTGTTCGTAACCGTTACCTCGTAAGCGTTACCGGCCTCTTCCACCTCGACAGCGGAGTTGTAGCCCTCAACCGAATCTTCCTTCACCGTGTAGGTGACCGGGTCCCCGTCGATCGCGGTGGGCAGCTTTTCGAACGTGTGCTTCCAACCGCCCGCAGCAGACAGTTCGACCTTGTCGCCCACCGGAGTGCTTTCTTCACCCCTCTTGCGGATCAGCTGGACCTTCACCGCGTTCGGAGTCTCCGTGAGGTTTTCACCCTGTTCGTTCTTCCACACCTTTTCAACATTGACGTCGATGGGTGTGCGGACAGTGAACTGGGCAGAGGTGCGCATGCGCAGCCTCGTGTTTTCGGCACGGCCGACAGCCTTGTTGACGACAACATCGCCGTTATCAGCATCGTGAAGCTCGGTCTTGACGTTGATGGTCTGCTTATCGCCATAGGCCAAAGGAGCCCTGGTTATGACGCGCACCGCAGTTGCGTCCTCTTGGAGGCCTTCCTCCCAGATGTCTGAAGGCTCACCCGTTTTGCCGTTGGTCTTGGCATTGGGGTCTTCATCGACGTCCGTTTCCGTGGTGCTGTAGACCTTGGCGCCTTCGGCACCTTCAACACCCGTCACCTTGAGCGTGCCATCGAACTTCGAGCCCTGTGGGTCTCCATTTGCCGGGAGCACGTCGATGACGTCCGTCAGGTTGGACTTAGTCGGATCCTTCGAGGTCAGGTCAATGGTCCATTCGTTGGCGGCGACACCGTTCGGGTTTTCATCGACAACGGGCGTCTTCACGCTCTTCTTCAGCGAGGTGTAGCCGGCCTCCGGCACTGTGACTTTGGCTTGTGCTTTCCGAGTCTGTCCCTGGCTGGTGGCACTGACCTCGTTGACGTAAACATCACCCGGTTCGGCGTCCTTGGGCAGGGTGGCCTTGTAGTTGATGATTCCGGGGTTGTCGTCGAAAACACGAACGTTGGGTTCTACGCCGTCCTTCGTCCACGTCAGAATCTGCTGGCCCTGGTCGTTGGTTGTCACATCGGGCTCAACATCGGCACTGCCGGCAACGTATTCCATACCCTTCGGCAAGGTGTCTTTGATGACCACCTGATCCTTAGGCATGTTCGCCACCTCGGATTCCAGGCCGTAGCGGATCGTGTAGTCCGCTTCTTCGCCCGGACCGTATTCGGGCTGAGCAACATCCTTGACAACGACCGGCAGTGAGGGCACGACGCGCAGAAGGTCACGGCCTGGACCGGCATACGGGTAGCGAACGCCCTCGGTGATCACACCGGGGGAAGCGAAGCCGGGAGTGATTTCCCGTTCGTTCGTGACGCGATCATAGGCAATCTTCGCGTTGATTCCCATGTCCCATTTGGTGTGTGTTTCATTGAGCACGGAGGTCCACGTCCAGACGTCTGCGCCGACCTCTACATCGTCATGAATCTTCTGTTCGATGGTCAAGTAGAAGTACGACTGTGGCAGCTTAGACAGGTGGCCCTTGTCGCGAGGTACGCGAACCTTCACAGCTTTGACCTTGGAAAGGTCGTCGGGCTTGGTGTAGCTCCAGCCGTCCTTTTCGTCTTTGCCTTCGTCAAACGGAGTTTCTTCGGTTCCGCATTTGAAAAGGTTGGGATCCTCGACTTCGCCGGTGTAGTAGAGAATCTTGAGATCCTCTATGTTCTTGCCGTAATAGACGTTCGGCTTCGCGTCAGGGTCAGCCACGACACGAGCGTTGACGAAATCAACACGCTGAGTATCGAGGGTGTTGCAGATCCAGTTGTCAGAAAAGCCCTCAACCCGGGGAGGCGCAATACCGGAAACGGACATCACAGTTGCACCCACCGGTGCGCGAGAGGTATCAGACCATCCGATACCCGGGTAGGCCTTTGGTGACTGCGATCCAACCACCCATGCGCCCGTCCAGTTGCCGCGGATCATCGGTGCACGGTTCTCGTTGTTTGACGGATCGTCATCACTGGTCGAGCCATCTACGGCGGTGTAGGTCGGCGCAGATGCTTTCAACTTCACGTTGGTGTTGCGGTTCGAGTCAGGGCCAGAAGCTCTGTAGGGAACTTTGACCCGCAGCTCACCAGCGGCGATCACTTCACGGGGATACTTCGGCTGCACCTGCGGCAGACGGATGCCGTTGGAGTCGAACTCTGCGCGCTTCGACTTGTAGTCCAGGTCGGACAGAGTCAGACGGAATGTGTTCGTATCCGGGTCAATCAGTGTGAACTCACACGTTGGGAACTTCGCAGTCTGCTCCTGCGGCTTGCCGGGCGCTGAGAACGGGTAGCCGGGGTGCACTCGGTCAATGGGTGCGCAGGCTACTTCCTGGGGCGTGATCTTCTCGCCGCGCACCCCGTTGATCGTTATGTCGTAGCTGACGCTGCCCGGTCCTTCGGGTGAGCCCGATGCGTGCGACAGGGAGAACGGGAAGTTCATGAACTGGTCCGTATCCGGCTGACCTGTCAGCGAGCTCGGTGCACCGGCGTCGAACTTGGCATCCATGAGGAACGGAGCCACGATCGGAATCTCAGGCAGGGTGGCTTCGAGACCCCGGAATGTTGCCTTTGCAGTGACCTTCGACTTCGCGGGACCATCGACCTTGACGCCCGACAGCACCATCTGGGCGGTGCCTTCGTCACGCTCACCGATGTCGCACGTCAGGGTGCGCTTATCCTCAGAAAGCTTTGAAGCTCCCTTGTCCACGCTGAGACATTCACTGGGAATCTCACCGAAATGAGCGTTCTCGACTGTGACCGTGAGCAGGTTGTCCGTTGTGGGGTCGTTGCCCGGCGCCGGCGCGGAGTCGTTGATATCCATGTGCCACACCATGGAAAGAACGTCGAGACCAGAGGTGACTTCCTCAGGCTGGTTCTTCCATTCGCCTTCGAGCTCATAGGCCTTCGTGCCCCCTGTGCTTTCCGCAGTTCCGGCGGCGTACACCGATTGCGGTGCCAGCACCATAAGCAGCGTAACGAGCATGGCAAGCAGCATCATGGCCCGGCGCTGCGCACTGCCGCGGACGGTTGTCAACCCTGTCATTTCGTTCTCTTCCCCATCTGTCTGCTGGCGCCGGCTGGCGCTCGGCCAGGTGGCAACACCACTCATACTCAGCTGCTGGATACTCCGCGTGCCGAACAAGCACAGCGGACTATCATTATCACTTCATATTAAGATTTTTACTAGGGGCGATTTCAACACCAGATTCACGCGTTAATGCAGATTTGCGCTTAAATGCGCCGCATTAACGCGTGAATCTGCATTAACGCGCAAGGTTGCAGTCGCAGGAGGCGTGCAAAGCTGCGACAGTGAGTGCGAGCAGCAGGACACGGGCCGCGGCGGCTGCACTCCGCAGGCCGCGGAGCATCCACGGCTTGCAACATCCACGTGTTCACTCGCCGTTCACTCCGCTCATGGCCTAATGGGCGTATGGCACCGACAGCTGAAACACACGCACCCAAACCAGCCGGAAACCCTTTCGAGGTGTTTCAAGCCTTCCTCAAACTGGGGCTAACTTCGTTTGGCGGGCCAGTCGCCCACCTGGGCTATTTCCGCACTGAGTTTGTGCAGCGCCGCAAGTGGATCAGCGATGACCACTACGGACAGCTGGTTGCGCTGTGCCAGTTCTTGCCGGGCCCGGCATCCTCGCAAGTGGGCTTTGCTCTGGGCCTTCTCAGAGGCGGAACTCTTGGAGCCCTTGCCGCCTGGGCAGCCTTCACCCTCCCCTCGGCTCTCCTTCTGGTGTTGTTCGCGCTTGGTGCTGTCCACCTCGGCGGTCCAGTGGGTGATGGCCTCCTCATGGGGTTGAAAGCTGTTGCCGTTGCTGTTGTGGCGCACGCGGTAGTGGGCATGGCGTCGACACTCGCACCTGATCTCCGGCGCGGGCTCATTGCTGCGGCAGGGGTTGCTTTGGCTCTGCTGATACCGGGAAACCTCGGTCAGGTAACCGCTATCGGTGTGGGGCTTGTGGCGGGGCTGCTCTTCTGCCGTGGAATGGCTGGTGGCGCTGACCATCCCCTGCGTGTGCCCGTCTCGAAGACCGCGGGTCTGGTCAGCGCTGGTCTGTTCGCGGTCCTCTTAATGGGGCTTCCGCTGTTGGCCGGCCTGGTTGCGAACCCGTGGGTCGCCACTGCCGATGCGTTCTACAGGTCTGGTGCGCTGGTGTTCGGGGGCGGGCATGTTGTGCTGCCGCTGCTGCAGGGAGAGCCCGCGATTGCCGAGGCGGTGAGCCAGGACCAGTTCCTGGCGGGTTACGGGGCGGCTCAGACTGTTCCCGGCCCCCTGTTCACATTCGCGGCGTTCTTGGGGTTCACCATGGAAACCGGGGCCGAGGCGTGGCTCAGCTCCGCACTTGCTCTGGCTGCCGTTTTCCTCCCCGGAGTACTGCTGGTGATCGCCGCGTTGCCGTTCTGGGCTGCGGTGCAGACAAGCCCACTGGCCCGCTCTGGTGTGGCGGGAGCGAATGCCGCTGTTGTCGGGATCCTCGCAGCTGCCCTCATCACCCCGGTTGTCACTTCAGCTATTACGGGGCTCGCTCCCCTGCTGATTGCCCTGGCGTGCCTGGCACTGCTCATGCTGGCCAAGTGGCCAGCGTGGGCCGTCGTGTTGATCGGCGCGGCGACTGGGCTTGCAGCAAGCCTCATTGGGGCGTAGGTGGGCGGCTTTCGAAGGGTCGTGTCAGAGCTCCTGAATACACTTGCTTCAAACCGCGAGAGGAGCACGGCATGACCACGATAACTGTCGAACTGTCTGACGAAGACGCAGCCCTTGTTCGCAAGTACGCCGACTTTGAAGGCGTCACGATTTCCGACTTCACCCGGACAGCAATCCTGGAGAAAATAGAAGACTCCTGCGACCTACAAGAACTCCGCGAAACAATCGCAAAGGACAATGGCGAACGATTCAGCATCGACGAGGCCCTAGGGGACCTCTAAGCACACCCCAACCATCTTGGTGTTTTCCATCGGCCGGCGCGACAAAATCTACAGGCGCTGAACGAAAAGCCGCGGAAGCACACTTTGAAGCTCTTTGCTCGAAGGGAACAATGACTGCACTCACGACTGAGCGACTGATACTTCGCCCTCCACAGGATGGCGATGAAGATGCTGTCTTCACAATCCACTCGGACCCACGGACCTACCAGCATCGCCCTGAACTGGCGATGAAGAACCGCGAAGAAGCCTTCGACCTGCTGGCCGCATGGCAGCACAACTGGGCGGAGGACGGAATCGGCTATTTTGTTGTCGTCCGAGAACCAGCCGACATCATCGGCTTTACAGGCCTGCGCTTTTCAGAAGAACAGGGCGAACAGGTGCTCAACCTCTACTACCGTTTTGCACCCGAAGCCCAGGGAAAGGGCTATGCCGCCGAAGCCGCGGCGGCCGCCATCGGATGGGCACGCCAGACGCACCCCGAGTACTCGGTCGTGGCGATTATTGATCCGAACAACGCTCCGTCTGCCCGGTTGGCTGAAAAGCTCGGTTTGCACCTGCAGACGGTAGACCATGAACAAGGCCACCTGTACCGGCTTTGAACGCAAGCCGCGGCAGAGCTTCGGCGCACTGGAACGCAAGCTGACGGCTGTCGAAAAGCGCCAAATAAAAAGTCCCGGGACACCGCATAAGCGATGTCCCGAGACTTAACTGAGTGGAGATGGCGGGAATCGAACCCGCGTCCGTCGACGATGCACCGAGGCTTCTCCGGGTGCAGTTCGTGAAGAATGTTTCTTAGGTCCTGAGCTTGGCACGAACACCGTGCTCAACAGACGGAGTTGGGTAGAAGTCCCAACGATGTCCCCAACAAACATCGTCAGCAGTGGCTTTCTAAACTGATACCGGGAGCTAGGCCGAAAGCAGACCTAGGCCGGCAGAGTCGCAGCTCGCTAGTTGAAGGCCTTTATCAGGCGGCGAGGGCGAACTCGGTGCGGTCGTTAGATTTAGCACCTATTGTTTTGCAAGGATCGTTAACGAGATGACCCTGCATCCTCGACCCGCTTCACTCGACACACACGTCAACGTCGAAACCGATCATCCCCATATTCATTTGTCTAACACACAGCCGTAACGCTGCGGACTCAGAAGATTATTCCACCCCAGCGGCCAACAACACCAACCGGGGTGCACCACAACGATGCCGAGGGCCTGAGGCGGAACAACAGCAGCACCAGAACCGGCACTTCCACCAGCCTCACAGCACCACCACTGGCTAACTCAGAGACGCTCAGTTTGCAAACTGAAAAGCGCATATCCCACAGCTTTGTCCACAACGGTGGAAAAGCATCGCTCAACAAGCAAAAACCCCGTTGATTCACGGTTAAGGGAACCTTGCCGCAGTCTTATTCCACAAACCCACCCACAGTGCACCCTGCGGCGTGACAGAAATCCACACTCCGGCATTTGCGCAGGTCAAAGACCCAAAATCAGCAAAACCGCCACCTCAGACCGCGCTCTGAAAAAAATTTTCCAGCAACTTATCCCCAAGTTGTCCACAACCGCACCTGAAAACTGCCCACATCCCCGAAAATCCGGGCGAAAACCGCACAAAACCAGCCCTAATCGACCCAGCACACCACCCGAAAACAGAAGTCCCGCTGCCCTCCCCAAGGGGAGCGACAGCGGGACTCAGCAGACTTCAGGTGAGCTCCACCTCGTCAGAGGGAGAAAAGCAGAGACCACCCGAAGGCGCTCAGAAATCAGCGCAGGCCTCGGATACCTCAGAGGCCCTTGGTGCTCTGCGTGTCAGGCCCTCCGGCCGGACGGGTGCGCTTAAGTTCGTAGAAGGTTTCAACCGTGGCCAGGCGGCTCAGACCGTCCCACATGGCGAGGCCTTCTTCTTCCTCCGGAAGCGTGAGGATGACCGGGCCGAAGTAACCCTGCTTGGTGCCGTCTTCGCGTTCAAAGGCGATGATCGGCACACCGACGTCGTCACCGACCAGGTCGAGAGCCGACTTCAGCTCAGCGTTGAGGTGCTCGTCCCAGCCGTCATCGTCAGCGGCCTTCAGGAGATCAGCAGACAAGCCAGAATCAGCAAGGATTTCGCTGATGAGCTCGTCAGTGAAGTCTGTGCCGTCAACGTGCCGAGCCGCACCGAACACCGTATACAGGCCGCCGGCGTCGGCGCCTTCTTTCTCAGCCGCCGCAATCACACGCAGCACGCGGTGACCGGCGTTGTGACCCTTGGAGTGGCCAGAGTTTTCGTTGGCGCCGCCGGGCAGTTCATCGTTCTTAATTGCCAGGCTGAACGGACGCCAGGTGACGTCGATGTCGCGCTTCGCGCTGACCTGCACAAGCCAACGGCTGGTAACCCAGCAGAAAGGGCAAGAGGGATCGTAATAAAAATCTACTCGCTGCATATCCCGAGTCTAACGACTCACACTGCACAGCGCACCGGCCGAAACCCCTGCCGAGGTGCCGGCGCGTCCCAGCGCATGGGGCCGAGGTGCCGGCCCGACTCCCGGTCATGTGCCGGCTGAGTGCCGACTACAGGAAGGCCGAGGTGCCGCTCACCTGTTCTGGCGCAGCGACATGGCGCGCTCGGCTTCGCGTTTGTCCTGCTTTTCGCGCAGCGCCTGGCGCTTGTCCCAGTCCTTCTTACCCTTGGCCAGGGCGAAGGAGATTTTGACGCGCGAACCAGAGAAGTACAGTTCCAGCGGCACCAGCGTGCGGCCGGATTCTTTGAGCTTCTGGTTGATCTTGATGATCTCGGCCTTGTGCAGAAGCATCTTGCGCTTGCGCCTGGCGGCGTGGTTCGTCCACGTTCCCTGCAGGTATTCGGGAATGTAGATGTTCTCGATCCACGCTTCACCGCGGTCAATGTGGGCGTAGCCGTCAGTGATGGAAGCACGACCTTCGCGCAGCGATTTCACTTCCGTGCCGGTGAGCACCAGGCCCGCTTCGAATTCCTCTTCCAGGTGGTAGTCAAAAGAGGCACGGCGATTGCGCGCGACGACCTTTTTGCCGTCGTTTTTGATGGTTTCGCCGTTCTTCTTAGACATGTTCTGGTGGGGTCTTTCGATTTGGGACGCGCTTGATCAGGGAAGCGCGTTTTCTTCTTCTGCCTTCTGCTGTTCTTCCTTGCGCCAGCGGATACCCGCTTCAAGGAAGCCGTCGATGTCGCCATCGAAAACAGCTGAGGGGTTGTTGACTTCGTAGCCGGTGCGCAGGTCCTTGACCATCTGGTACGGGTGGGTGACGTAGGAGCGCATCTGGTCACCCCACGATGCTTTGATGTCACCGGCGAGGCTCTTCTTCTGTGCCTCTTCTTCTTCGTGCTTCAGCTGCAGCAGTCGCGACTGGAGCACGCGCATGGCCGCTGCACGGTTCTGGATCTGCGACTTTTCGTTCTGCATCGACACGACAACACCCGTGGGGATGTGCGTGATGCGCACAGCCGAGTCAGTCGTGTTGACCGACTGACCACCGGGACCAGACGAACGGTACACGTCGATGCGCAGGTCGTTTTCGTCAATGTCGACGTGGTCGGTCTGCTCGATGAGCGGAATGACTTCGACTGCTGCGAACGATGTCTGGCGGCGGCCCTGGTTGTCGAACGGGCTGATGCGCACCAGGCGGTGCGTGCCGGCTTCAACGGACAGGGTGCCGTAGGCGTAGGGCGCGTTGATCTGGACGGTTGCGGACTTCACGCCCGCACCTTCCGCATACGAGGTGTCGAGCTCCTGCACGTTGTATTCGTTGTTTTCGGCCCAGCGCACGTACATGCGGGTGAGCGTCTGTGCGAAGTCCGTGGCGTCGTCACCGCCGGCACCTGCGCGGACGGTGATCACTGCGGAGCGTTCGTCGTATTCACCGGACAGGAGCGTGGCGATTTCCATGTCCGACAGTTCGCGCGCAAGCTTGCTGACTTCGTCCTGTGCTTCCTGCAGGGCGTCATCGTCGTCTTCGTCTTCGGCCATGGAGACCAGCAGTTCGACGTCTTCAATGCGCTCGTCAAACTTTTCGAGCTTTTCGAGCCTGGACTGGCGGTGCGACAGCTTCGAAGTGACCTGCTGGGCTTCGTCCGGGTTGTCCCACAGGTCAGGTGCTGCCGCCTGCTCGGTGAGCTCAGCGACTTCTGAGCGCAGCTGATCGATGTTGGACACCTCGCGGATCGAGGCGAAGGTCTGCTTGAGGTCGGCGATTTCGCTCGCAAAGTCAAAGGCCATAGTCCTGCTAGTCTACGGCACCGTGTTCAGAAGACGCTGACCGTTGTCCCACAGCACGGCCCGCAGCCACTCCTCCCCCAGCTCCAGCAGCTCAAGCGCTTCAACCTGGTGAGCGTAGCTGTAGGGGATGTTGGGGAAGTCTGAGGCGAACACAATCCGATCTCCGTAATCACCCAGACGGCGGCGACAGTCAGGGGACGTTGGCGCAAACCGCTCCGTGAAATCAGTCAGTGCCATACAGGTGTCCAGATGGAAGTTCGGGTGTTCATCGGCCAAGTCAAGGAACGCCTCGTAATCCGGCATGCCCAGGTGGGCCATGACCAAGGTGAGGTTCGGGAACCGCCGCAGCACATCCCGGATCGGCTCGATACCCGTGTGCGCTCCCCTTTGGGGAGCATGGCCGGCATGAATGACGATGGGGAGCTCCGCCTCGGCAATCATGCCCCACACGGGGTCGAGGTGGGGGTCGGTCGGGTCGTAGCCGCCCACCTGCACGTGCGCCTTGAAAACCCTCGTGCCGGATTCGATGGCGGTGCGGACGTAGTCTGCCGCTTCGGGTTCCGGGTAGAAGGTGCTGCTGTGAGCGCAGTCGGGAGTGCGTGCGGCGAAGTCGACTGCCCAAGAGTTGAGCCAGGCGGCCATGTCCGGCTTGTGCGGGTAGAGCAGAGACGTGAACTGCTTGACCCCGAGCGTGCGCAGCGTGTCGATGCGCTCGGCTTCGTCAGTGCGGTAGGTGATGGGCCAGTCGTAGCCGAGGACGTCTTCTGCCTGTTCGAAGTAGGCCCACACTTTGCGCAGCACATTGTGCGGCATGAAATGCGTGTGGATATCGGTCAGACCGGGGATGCCCAGCTGCTCGCACAGGTTCCGGATGTAGTTCGCATCGTCT
Source organism: Brevibacterium sp. HMSC22B09 (assembly GCF_001806795.1). NCBI lineage: Bacteria > Bacillati > Actinomycetota > Actinomycetes > Micrococcales > Brevibacteriaceae > Brevibacterium > Brevibacterium sp. HMSC22B09. Next base: position 17,692 of record NZ_KV786022.1, read on the forward strand.
TTGAGGCTCGCCATGCGTTCACTGTATGTCAGGGGTGGCTGCGGGGTGGGCGAGGTGGCGGGTGGTTGTTCCCTGGAATGTGCCCGGTGGCTGCCCCCATGTAACGGTGCGAAATTCAGATAAAATCCAAGCATGGACACCGCCGAGGACAAAAAGAAGAAGAAAAACTTCGATCTCCTTGAGGCTGAGATTGCCGTCCCCATCATCGACGTTGCACGAGAGGCACATGGCCAGGGCCGCGGAACGTTCACCTGTTCAGCTCCTACCACGACCACTGACGGCAATCTCTTCGCGCTGAAACGCAAGAACTACGGAAAGACCTACGCGTACGACATCGGCCCGCTGATCGACGCGATCGAAAGGATCGGCTGGACCCTCACATTCGTTGAGCACATTCCGCTTGTTCCGGTACAAGCAGATTTCGGCGGCGCCACACTCCTGTACAACGAAGTGCGGGCGCACATGATCTTCCGCCGCAAAACCACCTGAGTCCGACAAGTTATCCACAGATTCGGCGCAACCCGTAGCTATCAGGTGAAACGTCCTCTATATTTCGAAATAGCGAACTTGCCGTGCAAAGGAGCACGGCTATGCAGAGGACAGGAAGAGGCTGAGCCGGCATGGATGCCACAGACATCATCGCCGAACAGGTCCGCGATGCTGTCAGGCTTCGCGGACTCGACCCTCGTATGGAACCCGAGCCCACGCGAGCACTCATCCGCGATGTCATCGCCGCCTACGACGAACACACGCTCAGCGGATCACTCCCTCTGCTGGATGACCCCGAACAGGCATTCCAGCGGATAGTCGACGACCTCACCGGCTTCGGACCCCTTCAGCGATTCCTTGACGACCCAGAAGTCGAGGAAATCTGGATCAACAGTCCCGACAAAGTGTTCATCAGCCGCGACGGCATCAGCGAACTCACCACACTCGTCCTCAGCGACACCGACGTCTACGAACTGATCGAAAAGATGCTGCGCACCAGCGGCCGTCGCGTCGACCTCTCACAGCCCTTCGTCGACGCGAGCCTCCCAGACGGTTCCCGCCTGCACGTGGTCCTGCCCGACATCACACGCCGCCACCCTTCGGTGAACATCCGCAAGTTCATCAAGAAAACCCGCAGCCTAGACGACCTGGTCAGAACAGGTTCCCTCACCTCGTCAGCGGCACGATTCCTCGATGCGGCAGTCAAGGCGGGCGCCAACATCGTGGTCTCCGGAGCAACCCAAGCCGGCAAAACAACAATGCTCAACGCGCTTGCCGGCTCCATCCCGGCACGCGAACGGGTGATCTCCTGTGAAGAAGTCTTCGAACTGGCCATTCCCACCCGCGACTGGGTGCCCATGCAGTGCCGGCAAGCATCCCTTGAGGGCACCGGTGAAGTCACACTGCGCGACCTCGTCAAAGAAGCCCTGCGCATGAGGCCCACCCGGATAGTCGTCGGCGAAGTCCGTCAAGCAGAAAGCTTCGACCTGCTCATTGCTCTCAACTCCGGTTTGCCCGGGATGGGCACCATCCACGCGAACTCGGCTCGCACCGCCGTAACGAAGCTGTGCACCCTGCCGCTGCTGGCCGGGCCGAATATCGGCTCCGAATTCGTCACACCCACTGTTGCGGCGGCTCTCGACCTGGTCGTACACCTGGCTCTGAACGCCGACGGTTCCCGCCGGATCGTAGAAATCGCAGCCGTCCCCGGTGGAATGGAAAACGGCGTCGTCGAACTCGAAAGCGTTTTCCACACCGTGAACGGCACCTTGGTCCGCGGCACCGGGTTTACGCACCTGGGCGAGCGCTTCTCCCGCATGGGGCTGAACATCCACCAGATTCTGGAGAACGCATGAGCGCCTCAGCAACCGCCGTCATGTGCGGTGTGGGAATCGGCACCGGGCTGGCCCTGCTGTGGTTGGCCATGTGGGAAGGTCCGCCGAAGCGCAAACACACGTTCGGCTTTATACAGAACCTCGAAGACCAGCTCAAGACGGCCGGGTTCCACCGGTTGAAACCGGCACATGTTTTCGTCGCCGCTGTCCTTGCCACCGTGCTGACGATGTTCACGGTATGGGTCGTGACAAACGCCCTGCCGATTGCCGTGTGCTTTGGCATCTTTGCCGCAGCTGCGCCTTTTGCTGCTTTGAAGGCGAAAGCTCGCAAAACCGCTTTCAGCCGCCGTGACCTGTGGCCGCAGGCAGTCGATCATTTGAGTTCGGGGGTGCGCGCCGGACTCTCGCTGCCTGAAGCCGTTGCCGCTCTTGCTGAACGCGGACCCGAAGGGCTGCGGCCCATCTTCGCCGTGTTCGCCCGCGAATACCGAGCAACAGGCGTTTTCTCAGTGGCTTTGGACCGTTTGAAAGACGCAGCGGCCGACCCCGTTGCCGACCGGATTGTGGCAGCACTGCGAGTCACACGCGATGTCGGCGGATCTGATCTGGGCACCCTGCTGAAAACCCTCAGCCACTTCCTGCGCGAAGACTCACGCACCCGGGCAGAACTCACGGCACGCCAATCGTGGACCGTCACGGGTGCGCGTCTGGCAGTGGCCGCCCCGTGGGTTGTTCTGGGCATGCTCGCCACCCGCCCGGAAGCCGCTGCTGCCTACAGTTCACCGCGCGGCGCAGTGCTGCTGGCCGTCGGCCTGGTGGTGTCACTCACCGCTTATTCAGCCATGAAGCGCATCGGCCGACTGCCGGAAGAACCACGAGTTCTGAGGTCCTGATGTCACCCATTGTTGTCATTGCTCTGGGCGTGCTCATCGGAATTGCCGCCGCCAACCTCGTTATGGCCCTGCCGATTATGCGCCGCCCCAGCCTTGAGGATCGTCTGGCGCCCTACATGCGGGAATCGAAAACTGTCGGCCGCATGTACTCGCTTTCTGCACCTGACACCGGAGGACTGCGCGGGTTCATCGGCACAGTCATCGGCAAGGCCGCCAGCTGGCTGGGTGAACGGCTGACAACGGATGCCGGAGTGCGCAGCCGACTCGAACGCCTGGGCCCTCACGCCACGGTTGAGCGTTTCCGTGCCCAGCAGATTGCTTGGACCGCCGCCGGAATTGTGCTCGGCATTGCGGCAGCAGTCGGCCTTTCTGCCGCGCGGGGCTTCCATCCCGTGTTGGTCATCGCCATGCTCGTCCTGTTCGGCGTTGCCGGACACTTCTTCAACGATTGGCTGCTCACCCGCGCCGTCCGCCGCCGCGAACAGCGGATCCTTGCGGAATTCCCCACGATTGCCGAACTGCTTGCACTGTCCATCACCGCCGGCGAATCAACCGTCGATGCCCTTGAGCGCATCTGCCGCACAACAACGGGGGAACTCAGCCGCGAACTGCAGACCGCCCTGGCCGAGGCACGCACCGGAACACCCCTGGTGGAAGCCCTGGACACCATGGCGCAGCGCTCCGGTGTGCGCAGCCTGAGCCAGTTCGTCGATGGGATTGCCGTCGCCATCGCTCGCGGTACTCCCCTGTCAGAGGTTCTGCGTGCCCAAGCCGCGGATGTCCGTGCTGAAGGCCGCCGTTCACTCATGGAACTGGCAGGCCGCAAAGAAGTCGGAATGCTCGTTCCCGTAGTCGCCTTCGTCCTGCCAATCACCGTCATCTTCGCCGTCTATCCATCGCTTGCGGTCCTGCAGCTGGGACCGTAACTGCTTGCTCCAACACAAGTTCAAAGGAGAACCCATGTTTGACCGATTCACCGCACACCTGCTGGCATTCGCAGCCGCCGTCTTTCCACCCGCCACTGGGCGACGCAGCCGTTCTGACCGAGGTGACGTGCCGGGCTGGGTGCTCATCACAGTCATGACAGCGGCCCTCGTGGTCGGCTTGTGGGCATTGGCCGGCGAAGCATTCACCGGCTTCTTCCAAGATTCCATGAACAAGGTCCGCAACGCGGGCTGATGACCACCCGCACAGTGCCCTCCCGCAGGGCACCTGCCCACACCTTGCCGGCCCTTACAGTGCGCCCGCGAAGAACACCCGCACGCAGAGCCGATGCGGGCAATGCGGTTGCCGAATTCGTCCTCGTGGCAGCACTGCTGAGTTTGGTGTTTGCGGCTGTCCTGCAGATTGTGCTGGCAATCCACGTGCGCAACACGGTCACAGATTCAGCTCTTGCCGGCGCCCGACATGCCAGCCTGGTCGGACACACTCCAGACCAAGGTGCAGAGGTCGCCCGCGAACTCATCACCACCGCGATTTCACCGAGCTACGCCGAAGACATCACTGTCGAAGAAGACCACGAGGCGGGGCTCGTCACCGTCACAATCCGCACCCCTGTTCCCGTGGTCGGGTTCCTGGGTCCCGGCGGTGTGTGGGAGCTGCGCGGGCGTGCCCTGATGGAGGATCCGTCGTGAGAAAAGCGGATTCCGGGCGGGCCCCGATCGAGTTCATCTTCGCCTCGGTCGTCCTCATCATTCCCCTGGTGTACGGGGCACTCGCGTTTTCACAGGTGCAGTCAGCCGCCTACGCGGCCCAGGCTTCCGCGGTCGATGCCGCACGCGCAGCAGCCCGCTATCCGCAGTCAGCCGAGGAGCGCGCACACCAGTCCGCCCAGCTGCACTTCGCCGATTTCGGCCTGGGCTCTGCCGAATACACCATCCGCTTTGACTGCGCCGGAGACTGCCAGAAAGACGGGACTCGTGTGACGGCGACTGTGGAATCTACTGTTCCGCTGCCCGGAATCCCGCGCTGGCTGACGTCCGGTGGGAAAGCCGGGATCACCGTCCAGTCGGAACACGCTGACATTGTCGCGGCATTCGGTGAGGTCAGGCCATGAGCAGGCGCAGGGATCGCGGCTCGATCATGCCTCTGTCCATTGGGTTTATGAGCATCGCCCTGGCCCTGCTCATCATTGCGGTCGTCATCACCGACATCTACATGGCCCACCGCAAGCTGTTCGCCATGGCAGATTCCGCAGCACTGGCCGCCGCGGACTCCTACACACCAGGGCTGACCGAACAGCCGTCCCTGTTCTTCACCAACGCCGACATCGAAAGCGCCGCCAGCCGCTACATCCGGCAGTCCGCCGACGATTCCCGGTGGACAAGCATGCGCGTGCGAGCGCACACCACCGACGCCAATCACGTGTCCGTTGAACTCACCGCCGGCTACAAACCGGTCCTCATCAGCCCTTTTGTACCCAAAGGACTCCCCTTGCGCGCCGCCGTCACAGTTGAAGGGGCTCTGCTCGATCCCGAATCCCGGTGAATCACGAGGTGCCGCCCGGCATGGTCTTTTAGGGTCGGCTTCTGTGGGGCTTGTGGGTCGCCGACTTCTGTTCCGCGCTCTGTGGACAGGACACGTGCAATCCACAGGGGTTCACATTGGGGTGTGCGGCGATGCTCAGCTCGCCTATGTTCCAAGCATGGCTCAGACAACCGTTCACGTCACCGGACAGGGGCACGCGTCGTTTTCGCTCAGTGCTCCTGACCGTGCGAGCGCCGCTGATGTTCTAGCCGCCTTCACCCGCCACACCGCGGGTGATTCTGTCGGGGCGTGGGCAGTCCGGTCCGATGGCGAACACTCTCGCCCCACCTCGGAAACCTGGCGGCAGTGGTGTTCCCAACATCCGGCGACCGTCGTCAGTCGTCCCACCCAGCTCGACGTGCGTGCGAGGCTCACCGGAGTCCAGCCTGCCGCCACGATCGTGGCAGGACCGGACGCTGGTTTCTCTTTCGCACTGCCGCCGCACACTGTCACGGTCGGTCGCAGCGAACGCGCTGATTTCTGCCTGCAGGACCCTTTTGCATCGCGCACTCCGCAGCAGCTGCGGTTCGGCACGAACACTGTCGGCAGCAGTGTCGTGGTTGTTGATGACGGGCAGCTCGAAACCGTCAACAACGCCGTCATTCCTTGGCCGAAACCGCCACGGGTCGCACAGCTGAACCGCCCGTCGATTCTGCATCTGGTCATTCCACTGGTCATAGGGATTGCCCTGGCAATGGCCATGCAAGTGTGGTGGTTTCTTGCCTTCAGCCTGTCCGGCCCGCTGAGCGCGGGACTGCAGCTGCTGACAGAGCGGCGGCGCATCCGCAGGCAGTCAGCCGAAGGTCTGCGTTCCTATGCCGCCAGTCTGCACACGCTTGCAGAAACGGTAGAGCAGCGAGCGGCCGAAGCGAAGATTCCGCCCAGTCGTGACCGGCTGACGGTGTGCATCGGCTACGGGACAGTTCTCCTTCCCGCGACGGTCGCCGAACCACCCGAACCGGATGAATCGTGGGATGACGACTACCGTGCCGCGTGCCAGACACTCGAGGGCAGAACCGTGCTGCCGATCGATGCTGCCACACGCAGAATTCAGGCCCAGGCGCCCATCAACATCGACCTTCGGGAACACTCGGTTGTCCTCTGCGGTGCTGAGGCCGTGCCGATTGTCCGGGCTCTGTGCGCCCCACTCAGTGCTGCCGCGATTGTTGTCCACGGCCGTGCCGCAGCCCGACGCACCCCGGAACTGCTGACTGTTTTGCCCGTCTGCCCCTGCGTGTATGGAGACAACTGTGTCGACAGCGAGGCGGCTGTAGCCATCACGGTTGACCACGACCGGATTGCCGTAGCCGGCGCTGACGCCAAGAAGTCGGTTGTGGTTGAAGCGTCTGCCCGCAATGCGCGGATCGTGCAAGCTGCCTCATCACCTGCGACGATGCCGGAGCCCGGCGCGATCAATCCCGCGCGCATGTCCACCGGAAGGTTCCTCAGCTTGTGCCCGCACACGTCTGGCACGGACGAGGCATGGTCGGAACCGGTCAGTTTCGACGACTTGGCCTCCCAGTGCACGCGGGCCGAGGTGCCCATCGGCCTGGGCCCGGACGGCCCGGTTTCCGCTGATCTGTTCACTGATGGTCCCCACGCGCTTGTTGCCGGCACCACGGGAAGCGGAAAGTCAGTCCTCCTGCAGACGTGGATTGCCGCTCTGTGCCGCAGCCGACGGCCGGATGAGCTGCGGTTGATCCTCATGGACTTCAAGGGCGGAGCGGCGTTCTCGTCCCTGGCTGGGCTGCCGCACGTTGAATCGAGTTCGGACAATCTGGACCTGCGTTCAGCCCTGCGCACTCTGCGCAGCGTTCAGGCGGAGGTCCGCTATCGCGAAGGCGTGCTCAAAGCCTCCGGATGCCCCGACATTGACGCCCACAATCAGACTGAAGCCGGGCCGCTGCTTCCGCGGATCGTTGTTGTGATTGACGAGTTCCAGGTGCTGACGGCTGACTTTCCACCCGGTGTTGAAGCGCTGGAATCCCTCACGGCCTTGGGACGGTCGCTTGGCATCCACATAGTGCTGGCCACGCAGAAGCCTTCCGGAGTCATCACATCGCGCATGCGCACAAACATCGCTCTGCGCATCTGCATGCGCGTACGGGATGCTTCTGACTCGCTCGAAGTGCTCGATTCTCCTGTTGCTGCTGACTTCCCTCCGGACCGGCCCGGGATGGGCTGCATATCCACCGGTCACCGCAGCGATATGTTCCGCGCGGCCAGTCTGGACATTCCCGCTGACGCGTCTGCCCAGGTGAGCTGGCGCCGGCTCGACACTGGCGAGCGCGAACCCGGTTCCGCCTCGGGTGCGTGCAGTATTGAGGTCGAGGCACCGCCGGTGCCGATCCTGCAGCAATTGCTGCAGACAGCACGGCCGAGGAACACCCGGCGAATCACCCCAGAAACTCTGCCTGAGGTTTTGCCGCTGAACGGATCGGGGCCGGTGGGACTCATTGATCTGCCCGACCGGCAGACCGTTGTGGACTGGATGCCCCAGGCGGACCTCAGCACAGCGATCGTCGGCGGGCCGCGCACGGGTAAGTCATCTTTGCTGTGGCTGCTTGCCCGCGTGTTTTCTGAGGTCAGCAAGGAGGCTCGGGGCAATGCGAGAGCTCAGTCTCCGGACAGTGTTCTGTTCACGCGGGATGGGCCTTCGTGCTGTCGGTCAGGACTGTTGGTGGTCAATCACGCTGATGCGTGGCTGGTGGAATATGCGCTCGGCAGGGTAGAGCAGACGGTTGCGTCTGGTGGACGTCCGCGAGTGTTCATTGACGACTTCGAACACCTGACGTCTCAGCCGCACATTCTCATGCGTCTCGAAGCGCTGCTGAGTGACACCTCGGCCGTCATCGTGTGTGACCGCAGGACACTGAGCTCAAAAGTCGGCGCATCGATCAGCCGACGGCTTTTCTTCCCACCGGCCTCCGATGGGGACACGGTGTTTCTGGGACTCAGCAATCACCGTTTCGACGGCTTCCCTGCCTCGGGACGGGCTGTTCTCATTGCCCCACACACCGACTGCGGAAAAGCGCGTGCAGATGAGGGCTTGTCTCAGTGGGACGCCGATGTCATTGGGCCTGACGGGGTCGATGTGCAGGTCGCCTACACGGAGGGGACGGGTGGTGCTGACGGCGCGAGCACTGCGGAGTCTGCGGGTGCTTTTGCTGCCCCCGCTCCCCCGCTGCCGTGGGGTATCGGGCGCACCCCGACTCCTGGTGCTCTCGGCTACGGTCCTTGCGGCGAGCCTGTTGTGTGGGACGCAGAAGAGCACGGCCACGTGCTGAGCATCATCGGTCCAGCAGAAGTGCGGCAGAACACTGCCGCGCGTCTTACTGCCGCCGGACAGCCTGAAGTCTTCACACAGCTCAGTGCGGCCGATGCACTCCCGGGTGACATCGCGCCGGCAATGACGGCAGAAAGGGCAGTGCTTGGGTGGGGTCTGCATGAACAGCTGCCCTATGGATCGCCCGCCGCCCAAGCGAGCGCTTTGGGCCCCAGAATCATCGTGGGCGCCAGAGCTCGAGCCGAACTGGAAAACCTCGGTCTGCGACACCTGCCCGTCGCCCCACCGGGGATAGCATGGTTCATCACGCGGACTGCCGCAATACCGATACAGCTGCAGGAAGGACCATCGCTATGACAGTCAGCTGGTGGCAACCGTGTCGTACTCGTAGAGCACGCGTGCTTTGCCGGCCTCCACCAGACCATCAATGAGCGTTGAGAGCACCGGCATTTCGTCCGTTACCTCGACCACAACCGGGGTGTCAGTCGACAGACGCGCAATGAGAGCGCCCGTGTCCTCCAGGGCAGCCTGGAATTCAGGAGAATCAGCCGACCCCGCCTCGCCAGCATCGCCGTCATAAACAGCGCCGACGGTCAGCTCGGTCGCCCCGTCCTCACCGTCGTCAATCGCGGGGAACGACACTGCAAAAGCCGTGATCTGACCATCGCGGCGCATAAGCGCAGCCCCGTGTGCGCCGGTTGCCTCAGACAGAAAACGCTGATTGACCTGACCAATCGTCATTTCAGCCGGACGGTCAGCGCGATTAACGCCCGCATACCAACTGCCGAACGCCTGAGTCAGCGCGACAGAACCGGTGGCGGTCACCTCGAAATCCTCCAACCGGTCAGCACCCAAACCACCCAAACCGGCAGCCTCAATGCGTACCACCCTGGTGCGAAACAGCGGCGAAAAGCCCCAGGCTGCGGCGGCCTGCGCTCCCGGCGTGCCCGGCTCCACCCGAGCCCGCAACGGCAGCCCCTCCAGATCCGTGCCAACAACGGCCTCGCGTGCGGCGCTCAACAGAGCCGAACCGACACCTCGTCGTTCATCAGTTGAGGCGACCTCAACATGTGCCCACGCACGCGTAGGGTGGGCCGGCGACTGTGCCACCGCAGCAGCACCGACCAGCACATCATCGGCCGCTTCGGCAACAACAGCCCGGCTGACAGGAACATCAGCATCCGCGCGGAAAAGCGAACGCGCCATGTGGGCGGCAGGGTTCTGCGGATCACCAAGGATCGTGTTGAGCTTGAGATCGTCACCGTCGACAAAAGGGCGGATGCGCATACAAAGTCCTTCCAAGGCAGCTGACCCCACCATTTTAGGCCCGCCCACCCCAACGCCCGGCCCCGGCAGATGTGACCAGCCCCGCGGTGTCTCGCAGTGCCTGACGGAAGCGCATTCCGATACCGTTATGACATGACTTCGAATACCTCGCCCACGGAGGCTCAGATGACGGACAACCCCATGGAAACGGCCGAAAAGGCCGCAGCGGTCATCAACTCGGCAGCCGGTGTCGACAAACACGACATCGCACTGGTTCTCGGCTCCGGCTGGGGAAGCGCAGCGGACCTGCTGGGCGACACGATCGCCGAAACCCCGGCGGCAGAAGTCCCCGGATTCCACGCCTCGGTCGTTGCCGGCCACGGCGGCACCCTGCGCTCCATCCGCCTGAAGAACAGCGACAAAGTCGCCCTCGTCCTGGGTGCGCGCACCCACTACTACGAAGGCCGCGGCGTACGCGCAGTCGCCCACGGAGTCCGCACCGCAGCGGCTGCCGGCGCCGACAAGCTCGTGCTGACCAACGGCTGCGGCTCAACCTCAGAAGAGTTCGCCCCCGGCACCCCGGTCATCATCAGCGACCACCTCAACCTCACCGCCGTCAGCCCGCTCGAAGGTGCAAACTTCGTTGACCTGACGGACCTCTACTCCCCGCGCCTGCGCGACGTTCTGCGCGCTGTCGACCCCGAACTCAAAGACGGCGTCTACGCACAGTTCCCCGGACCGCACTACGAAACCCCGGCGGAAGTCCGCATGGCCCGCACTCTCGGAGCTGACCTCGTCGGCATGTCGACCGCCCTCGAAGCAATCGCAGCCCGTGCCGCCGGGCTGGAAGTCGTGGGCATTTCGCTGGTGACCAACCTCGGTGCCGGAGTATCCGCCACTCCCCTGTCGCACGCCGAAGTCATCGAAGCCGGCCAGGCCGCAGGACCGCGCATCTCAGCCCTGCTGGCCGAAGCTGTCAGCACGATGGCCGAACTGCCCCGACAGGAGCGCTGAGCCATGATCGCCGACCGCTTCACAGATGGCTTCGACCCCGAAATCGTCAAAGCTTGGATCGCTGACGACCCCAACCCCGTCACCGCGAAAGCCCTGCAGAAGCAGCTGGATGCAGCCACGGGCGAACCTGGCGAAGCTGCCGACCGCGCAATCGCCGACATCACCGAAGGCTTCCAGGGCCTCCTGCAGTTCGGCACGGCCGGCCTGCGCGGCGAAATCGGGCCCGGCCCCAGCCGCATGAACGCCGCCGTCGTCACCCGCGCGGCCGCAGGACTCGCGGCGGCTCTGCGCGATGTTGTCGGTGAGGGCTTCACCGTGGCCATCGGCTGCGATGCCCGCCACGGATCGGCTGACTTCGCCCGCATCACCGCCGCCGTCGTCACCCAGGCCGGCGGCCACGCCATGCTCTTACCGGCACAGCTGCCCACACCGCTGTTGGCCTTCGCAGTCAAGCACCTGGGCACCGACGCCGGCGTCATGGTTACCGCCAGCCACAACCCGCCCCAAGACAACGGCTACAAGGTCTACCTTGGCGAGCGGCCCCTCATCGGTTCGGCTCGCGCTGCCGCAGACGCCGACGGACGCGAACTCACCGACGCTGAGCTCGAAGCGCTCACGGCAGGTGCCGGCGCGCAGATCGTCGAACCTTTCGACGCGTTCATTGCCGGCAAAATCGCCGAGGTGCCGTCTGTCGGCGGCATGGACCTGCCGGACACCGGCTGGACGGAACTGGGCGACGAGGTGCTCGAGGCCTACACCGACCGGCTTGCCGAATTCACCGACATGGCCGGTGCCCGCCAAACTGAACCGCTGACAATCGTCTACACCGCCATGCACGGTGTGGGCGGCCAGACAGCGCTGCGTGTTCTTGAACAGGCCGGCTTCACGGATGTTCACGTAGTCGACCAGCAGCACCAGCCCGACCCCGATTTCCCCACCGTCGCATTCCCCAACCCGGAAGAACCCGGTGCGCTCGACCTCGCCTTCGCCAAGGCGCGCGAGGTCGGGGCAGACCTCATCATCGCGAATGACCCGGATGCCGACCGCGTATCGGCCGCAATCCCGGATCCCCGGGAGGAAAGCGGCTACCGCCAGCTTTCCGGTGACGAGGTGGGGCTCCTGCTGGCCGAATTCATGGCCGGAACCGTGCGCTCACGCCAGGCAATGGGCGAAACGTGCGTCATGGCGAACTCGATCGTGTCCTCAACCGCTGTTGCCCAGTTGGCGGCCAACCGCGGCATTGCGCACCGGGAAACGCTGACCGGTTTCAAGTGGATCACCCGCGTACCCGGCCTGGTGTACGGCTACGAGGAAGCGCTCGGCTACTGCGTCGACCCTGAGGCTGTGCGCGACAAGGACGGCATCAGTGCGGCCGTCGTCTTCGCCGGTCTGGTCTCCAAGCTCAAGAGCACGGGACTGACCGTTGAAGATCAGCTGGATGACATTCGCCAGCGCGACGGTGTTTTCCTCACCGCCCCGCTGACCTTCCGCTTTGAGGACGTCGACAAGATCGCCGCGGCCGTTGATTCGCTCCGCGGCACTCCGCCTGCTGAACTTGCCGGGCTGGATGTAGTTGAGGTCATCGACCTTGCCGCCGGGAGCGATGAACTGCCGCCCACCAACGGCATCAAACTGCGCTTGGAAGGCGGTGACCGGATCATCATCCGTCCGTCGGGAACCGAACCGAAGCTCAAGTGCTACCTGGAGACGGTCGCACCGGCTGATGGCTTCGATTCCCCCGAGGACGTGGGTACCGCGGTTGCAGAATGCCGCCAGCGCCTGTCCGCGCTCTCAGCCGCACTCGGCGCATGCCTGGGGCTGTAAAAGCGCTCGCTGGCAGACCACAGATCCGGCCGCCGAACCTCGGCACACCGGCCAAGACACCGCGAAAGAGCAAATCCACCCGTTAGCCGTGCGGCTAGCGGGTGGATTTGTTGCTATTGGGAGTTTTTGCGGCTAAGGGGTGTTTTCAGGCTTACGCGTGTTTCCGTGCAGTCTGCAGGCAAAACACCCCGCAGCCGAGTCAATCTAGAACCGAAGCCAAAACCTCAGTCTTCGAAGCCTTCCAGCACTGCGGCGGAACCGGACAGTCCCAGGCGGGATGCGCCGGCTTCGATCATTTCGCGTGCAGCTTCTGCCGATCGGATGCCGCCGGAGGCTTTAACGCCCAGGGCGTCGCCGACGGTCTTGCGCATGATGGCCACGGCGTGTGCCGAAGCTCCGCCAGCCGGGTGGAAGCCGGTGGAGGTCTTCACGAAATGGGCGCCGGCCCGCACCGAGGCTTCGCAGGCGGCGACGATTTCGTCGTCTTCAAGCGCTGCGGATTCGATGATGACCTTGACCAGAGCATCGCGCCCGGCCTTCTTGGCAGCATCTGCAACTGCTTCAACAACACCGCGGATGTCAGCTTCCACGTCATCCCACAGGCCGGCCTTGGCCGCACCGATGTTGATGACCATGTCGACTTCCTGAGCGCCCTGTTCGACAGCCAGCGCCGCCTCGGCAGCCTTGATCTGGGGTGCGACAGCACCGGAGGGGAACCCGCAGACAGTGGCGATCACAAGGTCGCCCGTGTCCTTCAGCGGCAGAGCCGACGGCGACACGCACACCGCAAGCACGCCGAGGCTCTTGGCTTCCTCAACGAGCGCGGCAAAGTCTTCCGGGGTGGATTCGGGCTTGAGCAGCGTGTGGTCGATCATCGCTGCGACATCGGTCTTCTTCATAATGCTCCTTGAGTTCACTTGATGTGGTCGAAGATGACCGAGGTGGATTCGGCAGCCTCTGTCGCTTCCGGGCTTCCTGCCGGGGCGATCACAGTTGCCCCCTCGAGGCTTTCGAGGGCTCGGTCGAAGCGCTGAGCTTCATCGGTGTAGAGAGTCATGAGCGGCGCGCCGGCTTCCACGGCGTCACCGGGCTTGGCGTGCAGGCGGATGCCCGCACCGGCCTGAACAGCGTCACCCGGACGGGCGCGGCCTGCTCCCAGCCGCCACGATGCCTGGCCGACCGAAAGAGCGTCAAGACGGGTGAGAACACCGGATTCGGCAGCCGTGACAACGTGGCTTTCGCGGCCCATCGGCAGCTTCGCGTCCGGGTCGCCGCCCTGTGCGCTGATCATCTGGCGCCACTTGTCCATGGCGCGTCCGTCCTTGAGCGCTGCGGCAACGTCAACGTCTGTCTTGCCGACCAGTGCCAGCATTTCCTGCGCCAGTGCGACAGTGAGTTCAACGACGTCGGCCGGGCCGCCGCCGGCCAGCACCTCGACGCTTTCCTCAACTTCGATCGCATTGCCAACGGCGAGCCCCAGCGGAGTGTCCATGTCGGTGATGAACGCGGATGTTGCGGTGCCGGCAACCTTGCCGAGTTCAACCATGGTGCGGGCAAGCTCTTCAGCCTTCTGGCGGTCCTTCATGAACGCACCGGAACCCGTTTTGACGTCCAGGACGAGAGCTTCTGTGCCTTCCGCGATCTTCTTCGACATGATCGACGATGCAATGAGCGGAATCGTGTCGACAATCCCGGTGATGTCACGCAGCGCGTACAGCTTCTTGTCTGCAGGTGCCAGGCCTTCTGTGGTTTCGCAGATGATGGCGCCGACCTCGTCCAACTGCTGCACAATGCCCTCGGTGGAAATCGCTCCGTGCCAGCCGGGAATCGCTTCGAGTTTATCCAGCGTGCCGCCGGTGTGGCCGAGGCCGCGGCCGGACAGCTGAGGCACAGCTACATCGAACACTGCAACCAGCGGGGCCAGCGGCAGCGTGATCTTGTCGCCCACACCGCCGGTGGAGTGCTTGTCCGTGGTGGGCACTGACAGGCTGGAGAAGTCCAGCGTCTGCCCGGAGTTGATCATGGCCTGCGTCCAGTGCGTGATTTCGCGGGATTCCATGCCGTTGAGGAAGATCGCCATGCCGAGGGCCGACATCTGTTCGTCAGCGATGACACCGCGGGTGTAGGCGTCGATTGTCCAGTCGATCTGTTCGTCGGTCAGGGATTTGCCGTCGCGCTTGGCGATGATGATGTCTACGGCGTCGAACTTTTCCACGTCGCACGCTCCTCAGGGTTGCGGTTGGGTGGTTGTCGTTTCCAGGTGGTCGGGCCCGAATGCTTCGGGCAGCACGACGGACAGCGGTTGGATGCCGCTGGGCATGTCCAGCAGGAGGTCGGGGCCGCCGAATTCGTACAGCAGCTGCCGGCAGCGACCGCACGGCACAAGCTTTTTGCCTTCGCCGTCACAGCAGCTGAACGCGACGAGCTTCCCTCCCCCGGTGGCTGCCAGCTGCGACACGAGTCCGCATTCGGCACACAGGCCCAGTCCGTACGAGGCGTTCTCGACATTGCATCCGGTAATCACGCGGCCGTCGTCCACGAGCGCTGCCACTCCGACCGGGTAGCCGGAGTACGGCGCGTAGGCGTTCCGCATGGCCTGGCGGGCCTGTTCGCGCAGGTCCTCCCACACGTGTTCGGCCACACCGCCCGGCATAGTGCCGGGCCGGCTGTCGCCGGTTTCTGACGAGGTGCCGCTTGCCTGTGCTGGCATGTGCATCACTGCTTGGAGTAGGGAATGCCTTCGGCGGCCGGTGCGCGGACTTTGCCGACGAATCCTGCCACGGCGAAGATTGTGACGATGTACGGCAGCATGAGCAGCAGGTCCGGCGGGATGGGCGAGCCGATGGCCGACAGCGAATTGCCGAGGTTCTTGGCGAACCCGAACAGCAGCGCGGCCATGAGCGCACCGCGCGGGTTCCACTTGCCGAGGATCATGGCGGCCAGGGCGATGTAGCCCTGTCCGGCGGTCATTTCCTTGCCGAATGCCAGGCCCGAGCCGACGGTGAAGAACGCGCCGCCCAGGCCGGCGATTGCGCCGGCCATGATGGTGTTGAGCACGCGGCCGCGGTTGACGTTGATGCCGACGGTGTCAGCTGCGCGCGGGTGTTCGCCGATAGCGCGCAGGCGCAGACCCCACTTGGAGTTGAACAGCGCGATCTGCAGAACGGCCACGAGGATGTACATGAGGTACACGAGGATGTTCTGGTTGAACAGCACCGGCCCGATGATCGGAATGTCCGACAGCACGGGCACGGGCAACGCTGGAAGGCGCATGGAGCGGTTCCACTGTTCCGGATTGTCCGACAGGACGGTCGAAAAGAAGAAGCTGGTCAGACCGACTACGAGGACGTTGAGGACAACACCGATGATGATCTGATCGACCCAGTAGCGCACCGCGAAGAACACCAGGACGATTGCCACGAGCACACCGCCGATCGGTGCGGCGATAAGACCTACGTAGGGGTTGCCGACAAGCGAGGCGACGACTGCTGCAACAAACGCACCGGCCAGCAGCTGGCCTTCAATTGCGATGTTGATGATGCCGGCACGTTCGCCTACCAGGCCGCACATGGCACCGAAGATCAGCGGAACCGACAGGGCGAGTGCACCAGCGAGCAGCGAGGTTGCGGGGATCACGCCGGATCCGGCACCCGACCAGGCGAGGAACGCGATGACGAACAGCACGCCGACGGCAACGGGAAGCCAGTTGCCGATTGTGATGCGCTTGAGCTGACCCCAGAACGACACTCCGGCCAGGATTACAAGCAGCAGACCCAGCACAATGCCGGTGGTTTTGGCATCGACGGTGATGTTCGGGATGTGGAAGAAGTCGCCCTGCTGGCCAAGCTGGAACGTGGCCTTGCGGCCGCTTTCGGCAGCGAAGCCGAAGGCCACCAGGGCGATGAAGGCCAGGACACCGTAGACAACCGGGAACTTCCAGTCCCGCGGTGCTAGCTTCTGGGTGCTGTGAACGCTGGTCTGTGTGCTCATCGTTCCTCCCCGCCCTTGGCAGCGGCTGCTGTGGTCTGTGCGGCGTTTGCCGCTTCTGTGCTTTCGGCCTTCGCGTCGGCCGAGTCTGCCGCCGCTGCACCTGTCGAGGTGCCGCTCGACTTCGTGTCTTCACGGCGCTTCTCAATGGGCTCCGGCAGGCGGAAGATGGCCCTGACCAGCGGGGGTGCCGCAATGAGCAGGACGATGATCGACTGCACGACGAGCACGATGTCAATCGGCGTGCCGGTCTGGGCCTGCATGAGGTAGCCGCCGGCTTTGAAGCCGCCGAAGAGGATGCCGGCGAAGAACACGCCGATTGGGCGAGAACGGCCCAGAAGAGCGACCGTGATGGCGTCGAAGCCGATGGTTCCGGCGATGCCGCCGCCGACGTTGCCTTCTGTTGCCAGCACCTGGTTGGCGCCGCCGGCACCGGCCAGCGCACCGGCAATGGCCATGACGACGATCGTCACCTTCGACACTGAAATGCCCGCGGTGCGAGCTGCGGCCGGGTTCTGTCCGACCATGCGCATTTCGAAGCCGATGGTGGAGCGCTCCAGCAGCCACCAGATGATGACAGTGGCGAGGATCGCGATGATGAAGCCGATGTGCAGGCGGAACGGATCCGGCAGGATCTTGAAGAAGTGCGCGGTCGAATCGATGTTCGCCGTCAGCGGGATCGACCCTTCTTTGTGCTTGTACCACTCCTGTTTGAGCAGGTAGGCCATGAGGTACAGCGCGATCGAGTTGAGCATGATCGTCACGATCACTTCGTTCGCGCCGGTCTTGGCCTTAAGCACACCGGCAATGGATGCCCAGATGGCGCCGGCGAGCATACCGCCGACGAGCGCCACGATCATGTGGAGAACAACCGGCAGGTGCATCGCGTAGCCCAGGTAACCGCCGAAGACCGCACCCAGGATCACCTGACCCTGACCACCGATGTTGAACAGTCCGGAGCGGAAGGCCAACGCAATGCCGAGCGCGGTGAGGATCAGCGGGGTTCCCGACACCAGCGATTCGGTCAGCGGGCGCACGGAGCGCACAAAGGAGTTCGCGTTCCAGTCGAACACGGCACCTCGGAAGAGAGCCGAATAGGCTTCGAGAACCGAGTGGAACGCGTAGTAGAAGAAGTCGCTGGGGCGGGCGAAGATGTAGCCGGCTGCCCGCTGAACGTCAGAATCGGCCAGGATGATGAGCACGGCGCCGGCGACCAGGGCGATGACAATCGCCAGGACCGACACCAGCCAGCTGCCCGACAGCAGTCCGCGGATGATGCTCTGACGCGCACTGCCCCGGGCAGTGCTGCCGGCAGTGGTCTTCTGATTCATACGATGTCCTCCTGGGCTGCCTGGCCGACCTCTGTCACAGCCGAACCGTCGGCAACGCGGGCGTTGGCTTCTTCTTCGGGCACACCGGCCATCATGAGGCCCAGAACGTCACGCGATGTGTCGCCGGGCACGGTGCCGATGATCTGACCGCGGTACATCACGGCGATCCGGTCGGCAAGGTTGAGCACTTCGTCGAGTTCTGTTGACACGATGACGCACGGGGTGCCGTTGTCACGCTCTTCGATGATCCGCTTGTGGACGAACTCGATGGAGCCGACGTCCAAACCGCGGGTGGGCTGGCTGGCCACGAGCAGGCGCAGGTCGCGCCCCATTTCGCGCGACAGAACAACTTTCTGCTGGTTACCGCCGGAAAGAGTGGATATCTGGTCCTGGACTGATCCGCAGCGGATGTCGAACTGTTCAACCTTTTCCAGTGCGGCTGAGCGGATGGCAGCCGGGTTGAGGGCCAGTCCGTTGGCGTAGGGTTTCTGGTCGTACCAGTCGAGAATCATGTTCTCTTCAATCGAGAACCCGGCCACGATGCCGTCGGTCGAACGATCTTCGGGAACGAAGCCGATGCCCTTGTTGAGCCTGGCTTTGATCGATGAGGATTCGAGGTTTACACCGTCGAGCTCGATCGTTCCGGCCGCTGGAGTTTCCAGGCCGATGATCGCTTCGGCAAGTTCGGTCTGGCCGTTGCCGTCGACACCGGCGATCGCCAGGATTTCGCCGCGGCGCACGTCAAGCGACACATTGTTGAGTGCGGGCAGGTTGTTCTTGTCCAGCACCGTCAGGTCCGTGACCTTGAGTGCGACGTCACCGGGTTCGGCAGGAGTCTTGTCGGATTTGAGGTTCACTTCGCGGCCGACCATGGCCGAGGCGAGCTCGGCTTCTGAGGATTCGGGGCTGACTTCGCCAACGACCTTACCGCGGCGGATGACGGTGATGGAGTCCGCAACGGCGCGGACTTCGCGAAGTTTGTGGGTGATGAACACGATCGAGGTTCCACGCTCTTTGAGCTGGCGCATGATTTCGATGAGCTCATCGGTTTCGTGCGGGGTCAGCACCGCTGTTGGTTCGTCGAGGATGAGCACCTTTGCGTCGCGGGACAGCGCTTTGATGATCTCGACGCGCTGCTGAGCGCCGACGGGGAGATCTTCGATGTAGGCGTCCGGGTCGATGTCAAAGCCGAAGCGAGCCGAGATCTCCTTGACTTTCTCCCGGGCCTGCTTGAGGTCCAGAAGGCCGAGCGACTTGGTCGGCTCGTAGCCCAGGGCCACAGATTCCGCGACCGTGAAGACGGGAATAAGCATGAAGTGCTGGTGCACCATGCCGATGCCTGCCGCAACAGCGTCACCCGGACCCGAAAAAGACACGGGTTTATCGTCGATGAGGATGCGGCCAGCCGTGGGCTCATACAGTCCGTAGAGGACGTTCATGAGTGTCGATTTGCCCGCACCGTTCTCGCCCAGAAGTGCGTGGATTTCACCTGGTTCGACGACGAGGTCAATCGAATCGTTGGCGGTGAATTCACCGAACTTCTTCGTGATTCCCTCGAGGGTGAGTTTCACTGATTACTCCTCAATACGTGTGGACAGGCACGGTCCCGGCAGGAAGATTCTAACTGCACGGCGGCAGTCGCACTTCCATGCCGGGACCGGTGTCTCATTTCAGAGACCTGCGCTCAGCGCAAGGTCACTTGGGAGCGTTCTCGGTTTCGACCTTGGTCTTGCCGTCGATGATCTCCTGCTTGATCTTCTCGACACCCTGCTTGACTTCGTCCGAAACCTTGTCTTCGTGGTCGTGGAACGGAGCGATCGACACGCCTTCGTTCTTGAGGTCGCCCACGTAGGGTTCGCCGGTGAACTTGTCTTCGGAGGCTTCCTTGGCGCTGTCGTAGACGGCGTTCGACATTTCCTTGAGCACCGAAGTCAGCATGAGGTCGCCGTACTCGGTGGTTTCGTAGCCGTCAGCGTCAACCCACACAAGCGAAACATCGCCGTGCTTCTTGGCGGACTCAGCAGCGCCGAGGCCGACGGGGCCTGCCACGGGCATGACGATGTCAGCGCCCTGCGAAATGAACTGGTCGGTCAGAGCCTGACCCTGACCCTGGTCCGAGAAGTTTCCGACGAACGAGCCCTTCTGCTTCTCCTTGTCCCAGCCGAGCAGCTCAACCTTGCCGTCGTGGTCCTTGTTGTAGCGGTCCACACCGTCAGCGAAGCCGTCCATGAAGATCGACACGGACGGAATCTGCATACCGCCGAAGGTTGCAACCTTGCCGGTCTTCGAGGTGCCGGCGGCAACGTAGCCTGCGAGGTAAGCGGCTTCAGCGGTGTTGAACACCAGCGGCTTGGCGTTGTCGTATTCGACGGTTTCGCCGTTTTCGTCCGCGAAGTAGGAGTCGACGAGCGCGTATTCGATGTCGCTGTTCTGTGCGGCCGATTTGCCGAGCTCAGCAGCGAGGTTGTAACCCACGCCGTAGATGATGTTGCAGCCGTTCTGCACCATGGTGTCGACGTTCTGCGAGTAGTCCGACTTGTCCTTGGATTCGGCGACTGCTTCCTGCAGGCCGAAGTCCTTCACGGCGCGGTCGAAGCCGTCCTTCGACGACTGGTTGAACGACTTGTCATCCCAACCGCCTTCGTCAGAGATGATGCATGCCTTGAAGTCAGACTTCTCGGCGTCGGCGCCGCCTTCGGGGGCTTCGCCACAGGCGGAAAGAGCGAGAGCTGCGGTCGCGAAAACGGCGACGGCAGGAGCGAGGAATTTGCGCTTCACAGTCACTTCCTTAGAACGACGCACCGTGCGGGGGATCGATCGAAGCTCTCTAAGCACAGCTTTCTGAACAGCCCACGCGTGATGCATGCAGTGATATTACGCCTTCAAGAATACTGGAAGAACACCCAGGATTTCGTGAGGGGATGCTCAGCACCTAGCCGGAGACACAGCACGCCCGGTATTGCAAGAGTCAACGGGGCGTGATCTTCAGCACACTCGCATCTCGCTATCCGAAATAGCACCCCCCGAGTTCTCGGCGTTTTCACTGATCAACACCGATTCCAAGGCTCTTTGAATCCCAAAAGACGGACAAGCTTTCAGAAATCACCGAGCTTCCCCAATTAGGATGAGGCCCATGCTTCCGGAATCCCTTAACCGCCTGTTCGACACTGCCGGAAAAGAGCAGTTCCCATCGGACTCTGACTTCAATGCGGAACTTGCGCATCTGGTTCACGCCAATATGGCGCAGACCAATCTCATCCGCACCGCGCAGGCGCATTTCGCGCGTCGTCACGGCCTCAACCTCGTTGACTTCACCGTCCTGACCGAGATCATCCACGCGACAGACGAACGCACCACCGTCACTCCCGGCTTCATCAGCGAACGCCTAGCGCTTTCGGCTTCAACCCTGACCTCTATTCTTGAGCGTCTGGTCTCCCGCCGTCTGCTGGTGCGCGAACGCGACACGGCCGACAAGCGTCGGATCGCAGTCAGCTACACGGCAGATGCCGCGCAGCTCGTTACAGACTTCTACAGTTCGGTCGGTCAAATCTACGCGGCAGCTTTCGCCGACGAAGGCAAAACAGAAGGGGCCCTCGAACTGACGCAGAAGCTCGAAGACGCCAACCGGTCCCTCTACGAATCTCTGCGCGACCGCATCCTCTGACCAACTGCCGGCACCGGGACTCAATCCCAAGGAGCCGACAGCTCATATTCATCCAACAGCTGGGGGTCCGCACCAACAGGTGCGGACCCCAGTTCTATCCCTTGCCCCAGCGGACCAGGAGGCACAGGATCAAGCGGCAGCTTCCACCTCGGCAGCTTGGGAGTGCGGTTTGCTGGGCCACCAGATCTTGTCGCCGATCAGGGTGAACACGGCCGGGACAATGACAGTGCGCACCAGCAGCGTGTCGATCAGCACGCCGATTCCCACGATCAGGCCCAGCTGACCCAGGGTGACCAGCGGCAGCACGCCAAGAGCGGCGAAAACAGCGGCGAGGACAATGCCCGCGCTCGTAATGACCCCACCGGTGTGAGTGACCGCTTCGACCATCCCCTTCGCGGTGCCGTGCTCAGCGGCCTCGCGGCGGGCGCGGTGCACCAGGAAGATGGTGTAGTCAATGCCGAGTGCCACAAGGAACAGGAACGACAGAAGCGGAACCTGCAGGTCGAGCGCCTCGCTGCCGAGGACCACGCGGCTGAGAACCCAACCCGCACCGATCGCGGCGAGCGCACTGGCGGCGTTGATCGCCAACAGAACGAACGGGGCGAGCGCGGAGCGGGCCACGAAGAACAGCACGATGAGCGTCACTCCGAGAATCAGCGGGACGATGAGTGCGAAGTCCTGGGCGTTGCCCGCACGCGCATCCACATCCGCTGCAACCTGTCCCCCGACGAGGGCATCCGCCCCGTCAACCGCGCCGACTGCGTCACGCAGATCATCAATCTGGGCGAGGCTCTTATCCGTGCTCGGGCTGTAGTCGCTGGTCACCATGATCTTCGACAGACCATTGTGCGTGTCGATTTCACCGGCGCGGACGATTCCATCGCGGTCTTCCACCGCTGCTACGACGTCGTCAGCTTTGTCTTCGTTTGCCACGATGAGGATCGGCTGAGCCTCCCCCGGCGGGAAATGGTCCGACAGTGTTTCCAAACCGGCGGCGGACTCCGACTGCACGCGGAAGCGATCCAGCTGGTCAAGCCCGACCTTCACACCGAACAGGCCGGAGGCCATGATGGCCAGCAGGGCGATGCCAGCACCGGCTGACACCAGCGGACGGCGCACAACAGCGGTCGCTACACGGCGCCACACCCCATCCCGACGCCCCTTGGTCCCGGAGCGCGGGATCGAGGGCCAGAAGGCGCCTCGTCCGACGATGGCGAGCATCGGCGGCAGCAAAAGAAGAACACCGGCCAGAGCGGTCAGCAGACCGATTGCCGAGGTGATGCCCAGGCCGTGCGTGCCGGGAATGACGGCCAGCACCAGGGTCAACAGGGACAGCACAACCGTGAGGTTCGAGGCGAGAATCGCACCGACCGTGTGCTTCCAGGCGACCGCCAGGGCTGCGCGGTGATCGGTGTGGCGCAGCAGCTCTTCGCGGTAGCGCGAAATGATCAGCAGCGCATAGTTCGTGCCCGCACCGAAGACGAGCACGCTGATGATGCCGGCATCAAACTGCAGGTTCCACGCTTGGCCGGCAGCCGCGGTGAGACGGCCCGCGAGACCATCGGCCAGGCCGACCGCGATCAGCGGCACCAGCCACAGGATGGGCGAACGGTACGTGACGATCAGCAGAACGGCGACGATCGCAATCGTCACCGCCAGCAGCGTGAAGTCCGCACCGTCGAAGGCGGCTGCAACATCCGCGCCGAAGGCCGGTCCGCCGGTGACTTCCAGTTTGAGGTCAGTCGGGCCGTGTTCGGCGACTGTGCTGCGCAAGTCCCCGATGACTTCGGCGTTCGCGGTGTTGGATTCGCCGGTCGTGATCGGCACGAGGAGCACAGCCGCTTCGCCGTCTTCGCTGAGGATAGGGTCTGAGGCCTCACCGTCATTGGATGCGGTGGTTTCGTTCAGCGTGCCGGCGAGATCTTTCAGCGCACTCTTCTGGCCGTCGGTGATTTCCCCGCCGTCGCGCGTGGTGGCCACAATGAGCACGGACTGTTCGTCCGCGCCGGGAAATTCGTCGAGCAGGACCTGGGCCCGTTGGGATTCGGATTCGGGCGGGGCCTGTTCGCTGGCTTCGGGTGCTTTCGCCGAACCGAAAACGCCGAACAGCACTCCCATCACCACGAGCCCGATGATGAGCGTGAGCCACGAACCCTTCTTGGATGTGATTCTGTCTGCAAAGCCGTGTCGTTCCATGCTTCCAGTTCACCGAAAACACGGGGCGATTCCATCGGTGCTTCGGCTAGACCGGAGTCATACTTTCGGCTGACACGGGGTTGGCTTTGACTCGTGTGGTGCGGGGCGGCTTGGCAGGGGGCGGCTGACCCGCTTTGCTGGGGGCCGCGCGGTCTGTTCAGCTGTTTTCGAGCAGGTCAGACAGTTCGAGCCAGCGCTCTTCAAGCTGTTCGGCTTCTTCGCGGTGTCCGCGCAGCTCTTCACCGAGCGCCTGCAGGCCTTCGAAGTCGGTCTGGTCGTGTTCGCCGAGCCGTTCGAGCACCTTCTCGATTTCGCCGTTGACCCGTTCGAGCCGGCGTTCGATCGCGCCGACTTCTTTGCGCTTGGCGTGCCTCTCGGCACCGGTCAGGCCGCTGCTTTCTGAAGCTCCCGAGGCGCCGCTCCCCTGGCTCTTGGAAGTTCGGCTGCCGTTTGCGTCGTCATCGGAACCGTCAAGTTCAGCTGCCAGCTTCAGGTATTCGTCGATTCCGCCGGGCACGTGGCGCAGTGTGCCGTCAAGGATGGCGTACTGCTGGTCGGTGACGCGCTCAATGAGGTAGCGGTCGTGGGACACGACGATGAGCGTGCCCGGCCAGGAGTCCATGAGGTCTTCCATGGCGGCGAGCATGTCGGCATCGACGTCGTTGGTCGGTTCGTCCAGCAGGATGACGTTGGGTTCGTCCAGCAGCAACAGCAGCAGCTGGAGGCGCTTCTTCTGTCCGCCGGAGAGATCTTCAACGTAGGAGGACAGGTGTGCCCGCTGGAAGCCCAGGCGCTCCAGAAGCTGTGCCGGGGTGTGGTCTTTGCCGTCGATTTCGAAGCTCGTCTTGGTCCGCGCCAGCACTTCGCGCACACGGTCGCGGCCGATGTCGGCAAGCTGGGAGAACTGCTGGTCGAGCACGCCGAGTTTGACGGTTTTGCCGCGTTTGATTCGCCCGTCGGTTGGCTGCAGGCTGCCGGCTATCAGCCCCAGGAGCGTTGATTTGCCAGAGCCGTTGCGGCCCAGGATTCCCGTGCGCTCACCCGGGGCGATCCGCCACGTGACATTCGTGAGCACGTAGCCGTCCGGGTAGGCGAAGGCCACGTCTTCAAGGTCGACGACGTCCTTGCCCAGGCGGGACACCGCGAGGCGTTTGAGTTCGAGTGAGTCGCGCACCGGCGGAACGTCTGCGATGAGCTGGTTGGCTGCCTCAACGCGGAACTTCGGTTTGGAGGTGCGGGCGGGAGCACCCCGGCGCAGCCAAGCGAGTTCTTTGCGCATGAGGTTTTGACGCTTGGCTTCTGCCGCCGCGGCAAGACGGTCACGTTCGACCCGCTGCAGGACATAGGCCGCGTAGCCGCCCTCAAACTGGTCGACCGTACCGTCGTGGACTTCCCACGTGTCGGTGCTGACCTCATCGAGGAACCACCTGTCGTGGGTGACCACCATGAGTCCGCCTGAGTTCTTGGGCCAGCGTTTGTTGAGGTGCCCGGCCAGCCAGGCAATACCCTCAACGTCGAGGTGGTTGGTCGGTTCGTCGAGTGCGAGAACATCCCAGTCGCCGACCAACAGTGCGGCGAGCGCTACGCGCCTGCGCTGTCCGCCTGAGAGGGCAGAGACTTTCCGGTCCCAGTCAAGGTCGCCCACGAGGCCTGCAATGATGTCGCGGATGTTGGCATCCGAGGCCCATTCGTATTCCGGGCGGTCGCCCACGATTGCTGTGCCGACGGTGTCATCAGGGTTGAGGTTGTCGGTCTGGGTGAGGACTCCCACGCGCAGACCGCCGCGCTGTGTCACGCGACCGGAATCGGGTTCCATCTGACCGGTCAGCAGCGCCATGAGCGTTGATTTGCCGTCGCCGTTGCGGCCGACGATGCCGATTCGGTCGCCTTCGTGGACACCGATGGTGAGCGAATCGAAGACAGTTTTCGTGGGATAGTCCAGCGAAATGTCTTCGGCTCCGATCAGATGTGCCACGGCGCGTCCTTCCTGCAGTCAGCGGCTGAGGCGTTTCAGCCGTCGTCTCAGTCTATTGGTCGCGGGCTTTGTTCAGCGGGCAGGTTCAGTGTTCGAGCAGACACAGTCTGAGGCGAGGCACAGCCCCACGCGAACCGTAATCCTCAGCTCTCAGTCTTCAACTACGTGGGCTCCCTGCGCAGGGCCCGATGTGCGCACAACATTGCGCACGGACGTGCTGGCTTCGAGCATGACCGCAAGATCGAGTGCGTGAGTGTCGTCTTCGACGAGGAATGCGACCGTCGGCCCCGAACCGGACACGAGTCCCCCGAGAGCCTCGGCTTCACGGCCGGTTTCCAGCACCTCGCGCAGTTGGGGAAGCATGTCGCAGGCGGCGGCTTCGAGGTCGTTGTGGAGTGCCTCGGCCAGCTGGTGCGGATCCCCGGAGACGAAAGCGGCGACCGCGGCTTCCGCATCGAGAGTCGGGCCCGGTGCGCGACCCTCGGCGCGCATCTGATCGAGCCGACCGTAGACCTTGGGTGTTGACAGTTCGCTTGCCGAGGTTGCCAGCACCCAGTGGAACTGCGCATCGGACATGACGGTGGCGAGCTCGTCACCTCGGCCGGTGCCGATCGCGGTGCCGCCCATGAGGGCAAACGGGACGTCCGCTCCGAGAGTCGCTGCTGTGTCGTGGAGCAGCTGCGGGTCGTCCAGGCCGATCCACGCGGCGTAGGCCACGAGCGCTGCTGCAGCGTCGGCAGAACCACCGCCCATACCGCCGGCAACCGGCACGTTCTTGTCGATGGCAATGTCGACGGGGACATGGGTGTCGGTCGCCTGCGCGAGAGCGCTCACGGCCTTCCGGGCCAGGTTCCGGTCATCACAGGGAATGGATGACGAGGCGTAGGGGCCTGCCACTGTCACCTTCGGGTTGGCGGGGTCGTCGGCTTCTGTCAGTGCGATGGTTTCGCGCACATTGAGGGCGTGGAAGACGGTGACGAGGTCGTGGTAGCCATCGTCGCCTGCCTCGCCGACGCCGAGCATTGCATTGACTTTGCCGTGAGCGGTGGCCCGGATCATGTGGCTCCTCTGATTGCTTGAGTCCACACTATCGGCTGAAGCGGATTTGTCAGGTGGGACGGGGTTTTTGTCAAGCCTGTGCTTCGGCTGCTTCGGCGCGGGCGAGCGCAATGAAGTCTTCGATCGCGAGGGTTTCGCCGCGTGCCTGCGGGCTGATGCCGGCGGCTTCGAGAACCTTCTGTGAGGCTTCTCCCCCGCCGAATACACCGCTGAGGGCAGCGCGCAGGGTTTTGCGCCGTTGCGCGAAGGCCGCGTCGATGAGTGTGAAGACACGGTCCCGTTCAACCTGGTCGGCTCCCGGCAGCGGCTGGGTGTGGCGGACGATCCGCACGAGTCCCGATCCGATGTTCGGTGCGGGCCAGAAGATGTTCTTCCCTATGTCAGAGCCTCGGGTTACGGTTCCGTACCACTGGGCTTTGAGGCTGGGCACGCCGTACACCCTGTTGCCCGGGCGGGCTGCCAGCCGGTCCGCGACTTCTGCCTGCACCATGACGAGCACATTGTCGATAGAAGGGAACTGCGCCAGGAAGTGCAGAAGCACTGGAACGGCCACGTTGTACGGCAGGTTCGCCACGAGTGCCCGCGGTTCGGCGGGCAGTTCGGTGACGTGCAGGGCGTCGCCGACCACCAGGTCAAACGCGGCGTCAGGACCGTGGAGTTCTTCTACTGTCCGCGGCAGACGCGAAGCCAAAAGCTCATCGAGTTCGACGGCGACCACCGGGTGACCCGCCTCCAAGAGCCCCAGAGTGAGCGAGCCCAAGCCGGGCCCCACCTCGGCAACGGTGATGCCGGGTTCCAACTGTGCTTCGGCGACGATCATGCGCACCGTGTTGGGGTCGATCACGAAGTTCTGGCCGC
The DNA here is from genome assembly GCF_001806795.1 of Brevibacterium sp. HMSC22B09. Classification (NCBI taxonomy): domain Bacteria; kingdom Bacillati; phylum Actinomycetota; class Actinomycetes; order Micrococcales; family Brevibacteriaceae; genus Brevibacterium; species Brevibacterium sp. HMSC22B09. Next base: position 45,394 of record NZ_KV786022.1, read on the forward strand.
GCTGTTTGGTGGGGCGCAGGCCCAGTTCCGCGGCGATCTCGCGCACAGTGCGGGCGGTCAGGAGGGTAGTCACGCTCCTAGCCTATAGGCTCGAGGGCATGGATCCTCAGACTGCCGCTGCCCTGCTCAACCCGGATGTGCTGGCTGTTCTCGACTCGATTGAGTACAGCCGTGCCGAGGAAATGCAGACGCAGCAGAGGCTGCGCAAGCAGGGGCTCACGCCGGAGGTTGCGGCGGCTGTCATGACTCAGGCGCAGCTACGGGTTGAGGCGCGTGCCAAGTTCGGGCCGTTTGCCGATTCGATGCTGTTCACCCGCGATGGGCTGGGACAGGCCACCCGTCTGCCGGTTGCTGCGATGCACGCCAAGCGGATGCACCGGGGTGGGCCTGGGCTGATTGCGGACCTCGGCTGCGGAATCGGGGCGGATGCTCTGGCTTTTGCCGGTGTGGGCGAGGCGTCCGTGTATGCGTGTGATGCTGACGAGGTCACCGCCGCGCTTGCCGCATACAACCTGCGGCCGTTTGATGCGGTTGCCGAGCACGCCCGCGCGGAGGATTTTGATCTTGCTCGCGCTGATGCGCTGTGGTTGGATCCGGCGCGGCGCAGTGGGACGAACGCTGATGGTTCGGCGTTCCGTCTATCTGATCCGGAGGCTTTTTCGCCGAGTCTGTCCTGGGCGTTTGCGGCTGCCCGGCGCGTGCCGAGTGTCGGCGTCAAACTCGGTCCCGCTTTGGACCACAGTCTTGTGCCGGACGGTTGGGAGGCGCAGTGGGTCTCGCACCGGGGCGATGTTGTTGAGGTTGCGCTGTTCCACGGCCGCGCCCAGGAACGTGAGGGACGAGCTGCCCTCATCATGGGTGACGAAGGCTCTCTGACGGTGACGGAAGCTGATCTGCCAACGGACGAGGTGCCAGTCGCCGCTGTTGGCGACTACCTGTTCGAGCCAGACGGGGCTGTCATTAGGTCCGGCCTGGTGCAGGCTCTGTGCGGGCCACTGGGTGCGCACAGAATTCATGAGTCGATTGCGTATCTGTCCGGCGATCGTCCTGCTGAAGGACCTGTTGCCCAGGCGGTTTCACAGTACCGGGTGGAGGATGTTCTGCCCGCCGGGATCAAAGCCGTGCGGGGCGCGCTGGCGGATCGCGGGATCAATCAGGTGGTCATCAAGAAGCGCGGCATGGACATCGACCCTGCTCAGGTCCGCCGCCAGCTGAAGCTGAGGCCGGCTAAGAAAGGTCAGCCGGCCAAGTCTGCTGTTGTCATCTTCACCCGAGCCGGTACGCAGCGCTGCGCCATCCTCGCCCACGAAGATTGAGGTCGCCGGCGCAGACTTGCGCGCTAATGCAGTTTCACGCGCAAATGCGCCGTACTCAGGCCACTCCAGACTTACGCTTTAATGCAAACTCACGCGCTAATGCGCCGCAACAACGCGTGACTCTGCATTAAAGCGTGAATCTGCGCCGGTGGCAGGGCGAAAAGATGCTGGCCACCGCAGCCCTACCCAACACAACCCCAACCAAACTAAACAGACGCGAACACCGGAGCTCCACCTCGTCAGCAAGTGACGCAACGTTGCTGCGGGAAGCCGAGGCCGGCAGCCAGGCGACGCCAGATTTGCGCGGTAATGCAAACTTGCGCGCAAATGCGCTGCAACACAGCGCAAAACTGCATTAAAGCGTGAATCTAAGCCGGAGACAGGGCACGAGGTGGAAAGCCGGACTAACTGGCAACTCTGGGCCGGCTGCCGGGGGGGGGGCTGCCGGCAGCCAGGCGACGCCAGATTTGCGCGCTAATGCAGACTCACGCGCTAATGCGCCGCAACACCGCGCAAAACTGCATTAAAGCGTGAATCTAGGCCGGCTGGGAGGGGCACGAGGTGGAAGGCCGGACTGACTGGC
>NZ_KV786022.1:47312-47676 GCF_001806795.1 Brevibacterium sp. HMSC22B09
ACTAATACAGTTTCACGCGCAAATGCGCCGCAACACCGCGCAAAACTGCACTAAAGCGTGAGTCTGCGCGGTTGGAGAGGCACGAGGTGGAAGGCCGGACTGACTGGCAACTCTGGGCTAGCTGCTGGAGGAAGGCACCGCAACCAGCCAGACCGCCCCAGATTTGCGCTCTAATGCAAACTCACGCGCAAATGCGCCGCAACAAAGCGTGACTCTGCATTAAAGCGTGAATCTGCGCCGGTTGGAGGAGCACGAGGTGGAGGGCCGGACTGACTGGCAACTCTGGGCCGGCTGCAGGCGGCTAAGTGAGGGCGCGCAACCCACCACGCCACATTTGCGCACTAATACAGTTTCACGCGCAAAT
>NZ_KV786022.1:47696-78849 GCF_001806795.1 Brevibacterium sp. HMSC22B09
CGCAAACCTGCATTAAAGCGTGAATCTGCGCCAGTTGGAGGAGCACGAGGTGGAGGGCCGAACTGACTGGCAACTCCGGGCTGGCTGCCCGCGGGTGGACGGACGCGGCTAGCCGCACTTGGGCGGTTTTACGCCTAAAAGTGTGATTGGCATCTGCGCGGATGCCTCCAGTTCGCCTGCCAGATAGTCGGCAACGGCGTTCATGGCGTATTCGGTGTCGGCGTACGTGACCAGCACGGTGTCCGCGTTTCCAGCAGCCGAAGCGACCTTCCACGGCCCACCCATACCGATAACAACATCCGCACCACCGGACGAACTTTCAGTTCCGTCAACCAACTTCACGCTCGTACCGCCACCGGCCTCAATGCCTTGTTCCTTCAGGGCTTTCTCCAGCGCCTCGGCAGCAGCCGGCGGGCCGGAAATCGACACGCTTTGTACCGGTTCGGCTGAACAGCTTCCGGCCAGAACAGTGAGTGATTCGCGGCCGACCTCGTTGAAAACATCATCCGCCTGCTTCTGGCCGCCGTCGCCATCGCCGCCGTCACCGCCGCCGTCACCGCCGTCGCCACCAGCGCCACCGCCAGCACCCTCACCAGAACCAGCCTCATCAGCAGCCCGTTCCTGCCACAGACTCATGGCAACAACGCGCTCAGCCTTGGCTCGCATGTCCTTTTCAGACAGATCGCCCGAATCCACTGCCTTCTTCACGGCCTGCACAGCAGCATCCAGATCAGGTGGCATGAGCGCGAGGTCCGCCCCGGCTTTCAGCGCTTCAACAGTCTCCTGACCTGCGGGAACACCCTTCGTAATGGCTCCCATGTTGAGCCCATCGGTCACCGCAACCCCATCAAAGCCAAGCTCATCCCGCAGCGCTTCATACACCTCAGGGTTGAGCGAAGCCGGTTTGTCACCGGCCCCGGCAACCCGCATGTGCCCCACCAAAACAGAAGGCACACCGGCTTCGATTGCCGCTTCGAACGGCTCCCATTCGGTGTCGCTGTATTCCTCAAGAGTTTTCTTCGATTCGGGCAGATCAACATGCGAATCAACTGTCAGCTGCCCGTGGCCCGGAAAGTGCTTGGCGCTCGATCCAATACCAGCCGCCAGGTACCCCTTGACGGCCGGTTCAACCGCACCGACAACAGTCTCCTGGCTGCCGCCTGCCGCACGAACATTGACTGCTGGGTCTTTCTGTCCGACCGTGACATCAGCAACCGGCGCCCAGTTGATCGTGAATCCCAAATCAGCCAACTGCGCACCCTGCGCTTCCATCGCACCCTGGGTCAGTTCAGCGTCTCCAGCCGCTCCGAAAGCCATAAGAGGCGGAAAGCTGTAAGCGGCAGATTTCAGCCTGGCCACCGGCCCGCCTTCCTGGTCAACGCTCAGCTGCACGGGCCACGCACGCTCCCCCGCAGCTTCCCGCAAAGCACCCGTGTAATCCTTCACGTCCTCGGGCCCAGCACCGTCCGGCAGGTTGTAGCCCATGACGATCACCCCGGCCAGGCTGTTCTTCTTGACCATCTGCCCGGCAACCGCGGGGTCCACACCGTCATACGTGCCCATGATCGTCGCGCCGACCAGCTGGTCGGCGCTCATCTTCTGGACGATCTCGCGGGCTTGCTGCCGGTCCTCTTCACCGACCCCTGACGAGGCGGAGGCTGTCTCTTCTGCCGTGCTCGGCTCCGCTGGGGTCGGCGAGGTGGGCTGGCCCTGCCCCGAACACCCTGCAAGAACCAGGACGCTTACGGTCAGTGCGGAAATGAATCTAAGCGCGCGCATCTGTGAGAGTCTAGTGGGACTGGCTGTTGTCCGTATGAACAAAGGATTGCCGTATGTCGCTCATCACCGCCGATGCGCTCAAAGCCGCTCTTGCTGACGCAGATGCCGCAAGCCGTACCGTCATCCTCGACGTCCGTTGGACCCTGCCGAAGCCCAACGGGGCTGACGACTACGCGGCCGGACACATTCCCGGCGCCCTGTACGCCGACCTTGACACTCAGCTGTCGGGAACATCGGATGACCCGACTCTGGGCCGCCACCCGCTGCCGGCCCCAGCCGACCTGCAGGAGACCATCCGAGCGTGGGGCATCACTCCTGATTCCACTGTCGTTGTGTACGACGACAACAGCTCCTTAGGTGCCGCTCGCGGCTGGTGGATTCTGCGTTGGGCGGGCCTGCAGGATGTGCGCGTGCTCGATGGAGGGCTGAACGCTTGGAAGGCCGCCGGCGGTGAGCTTTCAACCGAAACCCCGCAGCCAACACCGTCAGACATCACGATCACAACCGGGCAAATGCCGACCGTCGATGCCGACCAGGCCGCGGCAACAGCGGCACTGGGCACGCTCATCGACGCGCGCCCATCGGCGCGCTTCCGCGGCGAAGATGACTCCATGGACCCGCGGGCAGGCCACATTCCCGGCGCTCTCAATCGCCCGGCCACCGAGAACTACCGCGACGGTGCACTGCTGCCGAAGGAGGAACTCGCAGCCCAGTTCGCGGATCTCGGCGCGGACAACGGTGCGGTGGCTGCCTACTGCGGTTCTGGCGTGACGGCGTGCAGCAACATCTTGGCGCTCGAGCAGATCGGGGTGCGGGCTTCCCTGTACTCCCCCAGCTGGTCCGGGTGGTCGGCCGATGAATCCCGCCCAGTCGCCAAAGGCTGAAGGGCTGCCAATCCACCTGCTCTCCAAGCGCGCCAAAGGCTGGCGCTCACTTCACCAACCGCACGACAGGACAGCCTGTCCGCCCAGCGCACAGAAAACCAGCGTTACCTGCTGGTTAGATTAGGATGTCCGCATGCTTTCTTTTGCCTCGTCCCCTCAGTCGACACTGGGAGCGGAATGGGAACTCGCGATCGTCGATGCCGAAGACTTCTCTTTGGCATCCCGCGCCCCTGAAATCCTCGAGGCGCTCAAAGCAGAGGGCACGGATCACCTCCAGGGCAAGATCGTGGGCGAAATGCTCACGAACACCGTCGAAATCGTCAGCGGGGTGCAGACTGACGTTGCCGGCATCACGGCCGATCTGAGCGAGTCTCTCGATTACCTGCGAAGCATCCTGGCGCCTCGTGGGCTTGATGTTCTGTCCGCCGGAACCCACCCCTTCTCCCCCTGGTGGGAACAAGAAGTCACACCGGCCTACCGCTACGAAGAGCTGGTCAACCGCACCCAGTGGTGGGGCCGGCAGATGCTGATCTTCGGCGTGCACACCCACGTGGGCATTGCCAATCGCGATCACGTCATGCCGATTGTCCGCGCTCTCATGGCCTATGTCCCGCACCTGGAGGCCGTCAGCGCATCCAGCCCCTTCTGGGCCGGCCACGACACGCACTACGTCTCTAACCGCGCCATGCTCTTCCAGCAGCTGCCCACGGCCGGCCTGCCGTTCCAGCTGAAGAACTGGGACGAATACGAGGACTACATCGGCGACATGCTGCACACCGGCGTGGTCGATTCCATCAACGAAATCCGCTGGGACATCCGCCCGGCACCGGGTTGGGGAACCGTCGAGATCCGCGTGTGCGACGGCATCCCGACCATGGCGGAGCTGGCGGCCGTGACGGCCTTCGTGCAGTGCCTGGTTCACGACATGTCGCAGCGCCTGGACCGCGGCGAAGAGCTCAACTTCATGCCGGACTGGTTCCACCGCGAAAACAAGTGGCGCTCCGCTCGCTACGGCATGGACACGATCATCATCGAAAACGCCGCCTGCGACGAACGTCTGGTCACGGACGTCATAGCTGACGAGGTGGAGCGACTGGCCCCGATCGCTGAGGAACTCGGGTGCTCGGCTGAGCTGGAATCGATGCTGTCGTTCGCGCGTGTGGGAGCCTCCTACCAGCGGCAGAAGAAGCTGTTTGAAGAAACCGGCCGTATGGAAGACGTTGCCGGTCTTCTGGTTGAGGAAATGCGGGCCGGAAAACCGGCTGGCTGGTAGGCCCGCCGGCCGGTTGGTAGGCCCGCCGGTTGGCCGGTCAGTTCAGGCTGAGCCTGAAGCTGAACTGAGTGTCAACCTTGCTCAGCCGCGTTCTGGCGCAGCACCTGCACCAGGTCTGGCCATGCGGCAGCAAAACCGGGGTGGAGTTCGTAGTCGGCGACCTCGTCTAGAGGCACCCAGCGCAGTTCAATGCTTTCGGCATCCGCCACGTGAGCCTCAAGCCTCTGCGTGACCTGCGTGATGACCGTCGTGTAGGCCCAGCCGTCTTTGTCCACCCGATACTCGCCGATGACCGTGATGCCCTCACCGTCCGGGCCGGGCACACCGGTTTCTTCCCAGCATTCGCGGATCGCACCCTGCTTAGGTGTTTCGCCTTCGTCGAGCGCACCGCCGGGAATTCCCCACGTGCCGCCCTGGGCTGACCACACGGCGCGGTGCTGCAGCAGAACTCCGCGGTCGGGATCGTGGATGAGCAGACCGGCTGCGCCGAACAGACCCCAGAAGCGTCCCTGCGGTGTTTCCACCCAGCCGTCACCGGCGCGGCGCTGCTGCCGCAGGTGTTCTTCCGGTGGGCGTGAGTCGCGAGCGCTGGCAGGACCTTCAGACGGCAACCTGGTCAACCTCCAATGAACTTGTCACACCGAAATCCGGTGCTGAGGGCTGTTTTCCGCGGGCTACCACGTGTGCACCGAGCGCTGCCATCATCGCCCCGTTGTCGGTGCACAGGCTCAGCGGCGGGATGAGCAGGGAAATGCCCTCATCCGCGCACCGCTGGCTCAGCTTGTCGCGCAGACGGCGGTTGGCGGCAACTCCCCCGCCCAGCAGCACCCGGTTGATGCCGGTGTCTTCGCAGGCCAGAAGGGTTTTGCGCACCAACACGTCGACCACGGCCTCTTCAAAGGACGCGGCGATGTCAGCCAGGCGCACGCGCTGGGATTCAGGCTTGGCCTTCTCGGCTTCAACAGCCCGCAGCGCCGCGGTCTTCAGACCGGAGAACGAAAACGCGTAACGACGTTCGGGGTCGCGCAGGTCTTTGGCCGTCATGAGTCCGCGCGGGAACTTCACAGCCGTCGGGTCACCCGGAACGCCGTCATCAAAACCACCCGCGGCGGCCTTTGAAATGTTCGGCCCACCCGGATAGTCAAGACCAAGCAGGCGGGCCGTCTTGTCGAAAGCCTCGCCCGCAGCATCGTCGATTGTGGAGCCCAGAAGCTCAATCCCGTCCACCAGGTCGGTGATCTTGAGGATTTCCGTGTGCCCACCCGACACGAGCAGAGCGATAGTCGGCAGTTCAAGACCGGAGCCGGGCTCCGCCTCGTCAGAGGAAGTGTCCAAGGTTGCCGCTGCCACGTGACCGGCCAGGTGGTTCAGCCCGTACAGGGGTTTGCCGGTGGCGGCCGCGAGCCCCTTAGCCGCGCTGACTCCCACCATGAGCGCACCGGACAGACCGGGTCCCGCGGTGACGCACAGCGCGTCAATATCATCGAGCGTCACACCTGCGGTTTCCAGGGCCTGGGTGAGCGTCGGAGCGAAAGCCTGCACGTGGGCGCGCGATGCGACTTCCGGGACCACCCCGCCGAAGCGCACGTGTTCGTCCATCGACGACGCCACCGTGTTCGCCAACAGGGTGCTGCCGCGGACAATGCCGACCCCGGTTTCATCGCACGAGGTCTCAATGCCCAGGATGAGCGGCTCAGTCATCGTCGCCGTCATCGCCTTCCGGAGCCTGCGCGGAGCCGGTCTGGACGGTTTCGGCGCCGAATTCGTCGACTGCCAGCTGGGTATAGCGGGCGTAGAGTGCGGCTTCGCTTTCAGATCCGGTGAGATCGGCGGCAGCAAAAGTGCCGGCCAACAGGCGCAGGTGCGTATCCCACACCGGGCCGACCTGCGGGATGAGCTGGGCCGCTTCTTCGTCAGATGCGTAGGTGTGGGCGGCTGTCACGGTCACGCTGGGGTGATCGCTTGGCTGTGCGCCGGCCTGGCCGGGTGCAGCTTCTGACAGGCGCACGCTGATGCGGCCAAGCCCGCCGAGTTCCACCAGCACGTGGTCGTCTTCGACGCAGGACAGCACGTGGGCCGTCAGGGGGCTTCCCTCAAAGTCGAACTCGATTGCGCTGACATCCGAGGCGCCGCCGGCTTCCGCGCCGTCGCTCACCTCCGCGGCACCACTGGCTTCCGAGGTGCCCTCTCCCTGATCAGCGTCGTCGTCTTGGACTGGATGGAAGGGGGCGAACCACAGCGCACATTCCATAGGACTGGTGATGCGCTTCCACACGGTGTGGAGGTCGGCGCTGATAGCTGTTTCGAGCACAAGGTCTGTGCCGTCTTCCCACTGTGTGATGGATGCCGAAATCATGCTCACAAGCCTAGCAACGACGCCCGCATAACCAGCGCGTCAGCGCCCGTGTAATAGCCGGGCCGGGTGTTCAGAACAGCAAAGCCGAACGCCTCGTACAGCCCCAGAGCAGCAGTGTTGTCACTGCGCACGTCGAGGTACACCGCCTCGACCCCACGGGTACGGGCAGTATCCAGGAGGGATTCCAGGAGGAGGCGACCGGCACCTCGACCCCGGATGTTCGGGTGGGTGGCGATTGTGAGGATCTCAGCTTCTTTGCCGCTGATACTCAGGCCGGCGAAACCGGCCAGGCCCTGCTCGGTGTGCGCGGCAATGAGGAACACCGTTGGGCTTGCCGCCTGCGTCCAGAAGAAGTCTTCGCTCCAGGCGTCCGGGCCGAAGATTTCGCGGTCCATTGCGGCGGCGGTGGGAATGTCCCACCACTGAAGGGGGCTCAGTGTGACGGTCATAGCTGCTGGGTGTTTGCGTGTTGGCCGGTCAGGTGCGGTGCGGTCAGCGGCCGGGCAGCGGTTTGGCGTCAGGTTCGCGAAGGTACAGCGGGATGGGCTCCAGCTGTTCGCGCCCGGCGGCTTCCGTGCGGGCGGCGATCCAGGCGATGTCAGCCGCGAGCGCTTCAGTTGGGAAGCGCGGATCGGGTGCGCCGAGCACGTCAGCGTAGAGCTCAAAACCAGCGCCGATGCGGAGGACGGTCGGCTCTGTCGAGCCCGGTTCCGTGGGACTTGATTCTGTTGGGCTCGGCTCGCTGCTGTCAACTGGCCCGAGCCCCTTGAGTTCGGCGAGGTCGGCGGGTTTGGCGACGTCGGGACCTGCGGCAAGGATCGGCAGGCCGTCCTCGTCGAGTCCTGCGTATTCAGCCCAGTAGACCTCGCGGCGGCGAGCGTCCGAGGCAACCAGGATCCGCACGCCGTCAACGTCTTCACCGTCAGCGCGCAGCTGTTCGTACACCGCGAGCGCCAAACCGTCGTGCGAGCGAACGCCCACTGTCCGCAGGCCGCGGCCCACGGCAAGGCCGAGGCCCGAGGCGATGCCTGCGCGCATACCGGTGAACGGTGCGGGCCCCACGCCGACGGCCACGAGTTCGGGTTCAGGCGCCTGCTTCAGCACATCAGTAAGTGCCGGGCCCAGAAGTTCAGCGTGACGGCGAGCGCGTGACTGCGCCCATTCGGCGTCAACACGGTCATCGGCGACAACCGCGACGGAGGCCGCGGACGATGTATCGAGCGCGACGACAACCGGCTGTTTCGCGCCAGCACGCGGGGTTGTGCTGGGGTTGTGGGCGGTCACTGCATTGCCTCCTTCACACGCGCCAAACGGCTCGTCCAGGACCCACCGAAGCCCTGCAGGGTCGCTGTGCGCTGACCGGATTCCGGGTCGGCGGAGTCCGGCCGGGTCAGGGTGATCTCCAGGTAGTCGTCGGCCAGTGATTCAGCCATGCCGGCGCCCCATTCGACGACGGTGACGACTTCGTCCTGTTCGGAGTCGAGGTCGAGGTCATCAAGTTCCGCGGCGTCTTCTAACCGGTAGGCGTCAACGTGGACGAGCCCCGGACCGTCGCCGACCGACGGGTGTTCGCGGGCGATGATGAAGGTCGGTGAGGACACGCGCCCGCGCACGTTGAGGTGCGCGGCAAGCGACTGGGTGAACGTGGTCTTGCCCGCCCCAAGGCCGCCGGTGAGGATGATGAGGTCCCCCGCCCGCAGCTGGGGTGCGAGTGCCGCTGCGAGTTCAGCCGTGCGGGCCTGATTGCGCAGCTCGATGTCGATGCGGCTCACGCGGTTTCCCCGCTTTCGCTCGGCTCTCCGACCGCCCGGCCCGCCAGCACCCGCTCAACGCGGCTGCCGATTCCGGTGACGATTTCGTAGTTGATGGTTCCACCCCATGCACCCCAGTCGGCTGCGGTGGGCTCGCCGGAATCGCCGGGGCCGAAGATGGTTACTTCGTCGCCAACACTCACGTCGGAGTCCAAGCCGACTTCCACCACAATCTGGTCCATGGCGATGCGGCCCACCTGCCGGTACTGGCGGCCGCCTATGAACACGCGCGCGGCGTTGGATGCCGAACGAGGCAGACCGTCGGCGTAGCCGCCGGCCACCAGCGCAAAGCGGGTGTCTGCTTCGCACGTGTAGGTCAGTCCGTAGCTGGCATGGCTGCCGCGGGCGACGTCCTTAAGCGCTATGACCTGCGATTTCAGCATCATGGCCGGGCGCAGACCCAGGCTTTCCGGAGTGCTGCCGGCAAAGGGGCTGAGCCCGTAGACGGCCAGACCTGTCCGCACGGCGTGTGCGGTCAGAGTGTCCGGTCCGGTGCCGATTGTCAGTGCTGCCGGTGAATTCGAGGCGTGGACGATGAGTTCGTCCGGGTGTCCCAGGTCCGGTTGCGACAGGAGGAAACCGCGCAGCTTCGAGATCTCCTCGGTGAAGATACTGTACTGGTGATCGGTGAATTCGCTGCCCGGCTCATCGGCAACCGCCAGGTGAGTCATGGCGCCAACAATCTTCAGACCGGCGCGAACATCGTCGTCCAGCTGGGCCAGCTTACGCAGAAAGCCGTCGAACTGGCGCTCGGTCATCCCACCGCGACCCAGCCCGGAGTCGATCTTGATGTGGATGCGCAGCGGGTTGTCCGTACTCTTCCGGGCGGCTTCGACGATGAACGGCAGCTGTTCGGCCGCACTGATGCCCACCTCAATGTTCTTCTGGGCGAGCCCAGCGAAGTCCACGCCGATAGGCATAAGCCAGCACAGAACAACAGTGGCAGCGGCACCTTCGAGCCCGTCGGCGGCGAGCTGCTCCAGAAGGTCGCGCACCTGCAGGGCTTCGGGCACGGTGGCGGTGCCGATTCGGCGAATACCGGCTTCGACAAGCACGGGAACAACATTTGTGATGCCGTGACCGTAGGCGTCGGCTTTGACGACTGGGATGACATCGGCTTCGCCCGCGTGTTCTCGCAGCACTGCGAGGTTGGTGCGGATGGCGTCACGGTCGATGAGCGCTTTCAGCAGCGACGGACCGTAAGCTGTTGTTGGCAGGAGATCAGATGACGTTGGGGACACGCCTTGATCCTAACGCGCACGTGCTTTCAGCACAGCCTGCTCCACTGCTCGCGGCAGACCGGAAGCGTGTGTGGCGGACTTGCCCGCCCTCCCGTGGAGCAGGACCGCGGCTGCCGCGGTCACGGCTGTCACACCGGGCTCGAGGCGCCCCTTGGCTGCCGCTCTTTCTGCCAGGAGCGCTGCGAGCACCCCCGTGAGAACGTCACCGGAGCCTGCTGTTGCGAGGTTCGCTGAACCGGCCGACGGCAGGTGGACAGTGCCGTCGGGTTCTGCGACGACGGTGCGGTGGCCTTTGAGCAGAACGACCACGTCGAGTTCGCGGGCGGCAGTGCGGGCCCAGTACAGCTGGTCTTCTTCGATCTGGCTGCGCTGCACGCTGTGGCCGCGTACTGTGAGCAGCCTTTCGAGTTCACCGGCGTGGGGCGTGATGATGCTGCCTGCCGGCAAGCGGTCGGGCAGGTGATCAAGTGCTCCGGCGTCGGCGATGACGGGCTCACCGCTTACGAACGCCGCGGCCATTCTGTCTTCGCTGGGACTTCCGGGGCCGACGGCCCACACCTGCAAACGACCGTCAGCCGCTACGGCTTCTGGGACATGGGACGTGACAGCTGAGCGCAGCCGTTCATCGCCGGTGATGCGCACCATTCCGGCACCGGCGGCCACTGCCGCGTTCGTGCACAGAACAGCAGCCCCCGGATAGTCAGCGGAACCAGCACAGATGCCGACGACACCTCGGGTGTATTTGTGATCCTCACCTGTCGGCGCTTTCACGAGTTCGCGCAGGTCACTGCGTTTGTACACCCACGCATCCGGCACGGTGTCCGAAAAATCCAGGCCGATGGGTGCAAGAACCACACGGCCAGAGGCCCGCGCGCCGGCACCCGTGAACAAGCCGGTTTTGAGCCCGCCGAACGTCACGGTCCAGTCGGCCTGCACGGCGGCCTGGGCACTGCGGCCTGTTGAAGCGTCAATGCCGGTGGGCACGTCAACTGCCACCGTGATCTGCCCTTCTGCGCGAGCCGAACTGGCCTGCCACACGCGGATGAGCTGCACAAGGTCCTCTGGCAGCTGCGGTTTCGCACCCGTGCCGAAAACACCGTCGATCACAAGATCGGCGGCACCCAGGTGGCTAGGCGCCTGGGCAATGTCAACCCGCCGGCAGCCGGCGCTGACGGCAGCGGCCAGCCCGTCCGCATGAGGGGTCCCGATGGTGTGCACCAGGGTGACGGCGGCACCTCGGCGGGCAAGGTCGGCAGCCGCAAACAGAGCGTCCCCGCCGTTGTTGCCGGGCCCGGTGAGAACAGCCACGCGGCGACCGTAGACGGTGCCGCCGCCCAAACGCAGAACCCGGCGGCACACGGCAGCCAGTTGGCCTGCGGCCCGGCGCATGAGCCTGTCGCCTTCACCGGCTTTCAGCAGAGGGGCTTCGGCCTGGCGGATCTGCTCACCGGTGTACGCGGGGCGGGGCATCGTGATTCCTGTTCTGTTCGGGCTGAGAATGCTGCGGAGGGGCCGCGGCTGGTTCAGCTGAGATTCTTCCGGCGGGCTTCCTCGCGCATCCGGTTGCGCTCTTCGCGCCTGGCTGCGACATCGGCGCAGAACTGGGCGAGCGCGCGATCGTGTTCTGCCGTTCCGGGCACGGGAGGTGCCGGCTGGTCGACGGGCGGAGACAGTGACGGTCCGCTGCCTTCGACAATGACGTAGGTGATGGTGCGGTCGCCGTCGTGCGTGATCGACAGATGCACGTGCTCACCGCCGCGCTGGCGGAACATCTCGAGCACCCAGCCGCTCAACCGGAAAGACGGGGCACCGGAAAAAGCCGAGACCACCTCGGCCTCCTGCCACGGAATGATCTGCGGGAACTGCAGAGCCTTGACCAGCGCCTCTTTTGCCGAAAAGCGGGCGGCGAGGCTTTCGGGGCTGCGCCGCTTGCCGTTCTTCTTCAGCTGTTCAGCCGGAGTGAGCAGGCGGTCCAGAAGTTCGGGCACCCGCTCAATGTGCTCCTGGAACCGGGGAACGTCGGCAATGTCAACGCCGATGCCGATGATGCCCACGACTGCTCTCTCCTTACTGGTCTCGTGTGCGACCGGCCTTGGGCCGCTTTATTCGACTCTTATTCGACCGTGACCGATTTCGCGAGGTTGCGCGGCTGGTCGACGTCCAGGCCCTTGGCCTGAGCCAGCTCCATCGCGAAGATCTGCAGCGGCACCGTGGTCAGCAAGGGCGCCAGCAGCGTGGTGGTGTTGGGCACGTAGATGACTTCGGAAGCGTACTCGCGCACCGCCTCGTCACCCTGTTCTGCAATGACGATCGTGTTGGCTCCGCGTGCCCGGACCTCCTGAATATTGGAGACCACCTTGGCGTGCAGCGAATCGCGGCCGAAGCGGCTGGGCACGATGATGATGACAACCTGGCCCTCGTCGATGAGCGCAATGGGCCCGTGCTTGAGTTCTCCGGCTGCGAAGCCTTCCGCGTGGATGTAGGCGAGCTCCTTGAGTTTGAGCGCACCCTCCATGGCCACGGGGAAGCCGACGTGACGGCCGAGGAACAACACGGACGGGGTGTCTGCCAGGCGCTTGGCCAGGTCCGTGATCTGCTGGGAGTCGTCGTCCAGGAGCTGCTGGACCTTGCTGGGGATGTTCTGCAGTTCGTCCAGAATCAGCTGGATTTCGTCGCGGTACTTGTTGCCGCGCAGCTGCGCCAGGTAGAGGCCCAGCAGGTAGCAGGCCACAATCTGGGACAGGAACGCCTTGGTGGATGCCACAGCGATTTCCGGGCCGGCGTGCGTGTAGAGCACAGCGTCGGATTCACGCGGAATCGTCGAACCGTAGGTGTTGCAGATGGCAACGACCTTCGCACCCTGGTGGCGGGCGTGGCGCAGCGCCATGATGGTGTCCATCGTTTCGCCGGACTGCGAAATCGCCACCACGAGGGTCTTTTCGGACACGATCGGGTCGCGGTAGCGGAATTCGTGGGCCAGTTCGACCTCAACCGGGATGCGGCACCAGTGTTCGATCGCGTACTTGGCGACCTGACCGGCGTAGGCGGCTGTACCGCAGGCTACGACGATGATCTTGTCGACGGACTTCAGCACGGATTCGTCAATCCGCATCTCATCCAGCGTGAGGCGGCCTTCCGTGTCGAAGCGGCCCAAGAGTGTGTCGGCGACTGCCTGCGGCTGGTCGTGGATTTCCTTTTCCATAAACGACGTGAAGCCGCCCTTGTCCACGGTTGCCGGGTCCCAGTCGATTTCGTATTCGGTGCCTTCGACCGGGTTGCCGTCGAAGTCCATGATGTCGACGGAGTCAGCGGTGATGGTCACGACTTCGTCCTGGCCGATCTCAACGGCGCGGCGGGTGTAGTCGATGAAGGCCGCAACGTCCGATCCCAGGTAGTTCGCATCGTCACCTAGGCCGATGACCAGCGGCGAATTGCGGCGGGCGGCGACAACCGTTCCGGGCTTGTCAGCGTGGACGGCCAGCAGGGTGAAGGCACCTTCGAGCTGGTTGGAGGTCCGTCGCATGGCCTCGGTGAGGTCACCGGTTTCGCGGTAGTTCTTGGCCAGCTGGTGCGCTGCGACTTCCGTGTCGGTTTCGGATGCGAATTCGACGCCGTCTTTCAGCAGGCGCTCTTTGAGTGAGGCGTAGTTTTCGACGATGCCGTTGTGGATGAGCGCCAGGCGACCGTCGTCAGCCAGGTGGGGGTGGGCGTTTTCATCAGTCGGCGCACCGTGGGTAGCCCAGCGGGTGTGGCCGATCCCGGTTGCGGCTTTCGGCAGGGGGTGTTCGGCAAGCTCATTTTTGAGGTTGTCGAGCTTTCCGGCTTTCTTCGCTGAGGCCAGCTGGCCATCCTCGGTTACGAATGCGACGCCCGCGGAATCGTAGCCGCGGTACTCCATTCGCTTAAGGCCTCCGACGGTGACGTCTTCAGCGGTGATCTGGGCGTTCGGGTTTCCGACGAATCCAACAATTCCACACATAGACTTCAATATTACCGCGCGGTGGTGCCGTAAGCTGGATTTCGCCGCCTGAGTGAATGCTGAGCGAAACGAGGATCTGCAGCACCTATGGAACACAACGACGCCACACCGTTCGTTCGATCCAGCGACCTCGATCCCGCTCGCCTGCTCGCGGGCCTGCGCCCGCACCAGAAGCAGAGCGGGCAGTCCATCGCCT
Source organism: Brevibacterium sp. HMSC22B09 (assembly GCF_001806795.1). NCBI lineage: Bacteria > Bacillati > Actinomycetota > Actinomycetes > Micrococcales > Brevibacteriaceae > Brevibacterium > Brevibacterium sp. HMSC22B09. Next base: position 61,216 of record NZ_KV786022.1, read on the forward strand.
CGCCGTTTTGGAGTTTTGACCGCACCACGTGGTCCGAACTCGCTCAGGCCACTCCCCTGCCGTTGACGGCGGCCGATGTGGAGCGTCTGCGCGGTAAGGGTGAGCGCATGGACACCACCGAGATCGAAGAGATCTATCTGCCGCTGTCGCGTCTGCTCAACCTGTACGTTTCCGCCCGCCGCAAAAAGCACAGGCTCACGCGGGAGTTCTTCGCCCCGCTGCGCGCCAGCGGTCACGACCCTGCCCCGCAGCACATTCCGTTTGTCATCGGTGTGGCCGGTTCGGTGGCCGTCGGAAAGTCCACAACGGCGCGTGTTCTGCGTGAGATGATGGCCCGCTGGCCGGACACCCCGAAGGTTGAGCTCGTCACCACGGATGGGTTCCTGTTTCCCAATGCAGAACTTGCCCGCCGTGGTCTGACGTCGCGAAAGGGATTCCCGGAGTCCTATGACCGACGGGCGCTTATGCGTTTCCTGTCCAAGGTCAAGTCCGGTGCAGAAGAAGCACGCGCTCCCGTCTATTCGCACCACACCTATGACATTGTTCCGGGTGCTGAAATCACGGTCCGCTCTCCAGATGTGCTCATTGTCGAAGGGCTCAACGTTCTGCAGCCGCCCAGGCCGCGTGCCGACGGCAAAGTGGGCATGTCTGTCAGCGACTACTTCGACTTTTCCGTCTATGTTGACGCAGCAGCCGGTGATATTCGCCAGTGGTACATCGACAGGTTCATGGAACTGAAGTCGGGCGCTTTCACCCAGCCGGATTCATACTTCCACCGCTATTCGGAGCTGACGGAAGACGAAGCGCTCACCCTTGCCGGCGAAATCTGGGATTCGATCAACGCTCCCAACCTGCGGGAGAACGTCGCTCCGTCGCGTGGCCGGGCCGATCTGATTCTGACGAAATCGGCCGACCATTCAGTACGCCGGATCCAGCTGCGCAAACTGTAGTCAGTCCGCACTGCTGAACCCGGCGTCTGGTGGGCCGAAGCCCGTGTGGTTTTGAAGTCCTCTGAGGGGCTTACTCCTCAGAGGTGTGTGAATCAGAAGGCGGGGATCACCGCGCCGTCGGTCCACTTGTCTTCGATGAACTTCTTCACTTCTTCTGAGTGCAGGAGTTCGTCGAGCTTCTTGATGGCTTCGTTGTCTTCGTCGCCTTCGCGGACGGCGAGGAAGTTCGCGTAGGGGTTGTCTTCAGCCGATTCCACGAGGATCGAGTCTTCGGTGGGCGACAGTCCTGCTTCCAGGGCGTTGTTGCCGTTGATGATCGAAGCGTCGGTGTCTTCAAGGGTGCGTGCCAGCTGTGCTGCATCGGCTTCCTTGAATTCGAGGTTCTTCGGGTTGTCCTGGATGTCCTTGATCGTGGCGGTGGTTGCGTCCTTGCCGTCAGCCAGCGTGATGACGCCTTCCTTGGCCAGCATGTCAAGAGCACGGCCCTGGTTGGCGGGGTCGTTGTTGATGCCGACGGTGCCGCCCTCGGGCAGTTCGTCAACCGACTTCACCTTCTTGGAGAACAGCGCGATCGGTTCGATGTGCACGCCTTCGAATGCGTAGAGCTTGTAGCCCTGGCCTTCGACTTCTTCGTCCAGGTACGGCTTGTGCTGGAAGTAGTTGGCGTCGAGGTCACCGTCGACGAGCGCACGGTTGGGCAGCGCGTAGTCGGTGTACTCCTTGACCTCGATGTCGAGGCCGGCTTCTTCTGCCAGGTTTTCGTCGACGTAGCGCAGGATGTCACCGTGCGGGACCGGGGAAACTCCAACGGTCAGCTTGGTGATGTCGCCGTCTTTCTGGCCGACTTCCTGGTTTCCTCCGCCTGCACCGCAGCCGGTGAGGATCAGGCTTGCGGCGGCGGCAATAGCTGCGATGCGCAGTTTCATATGTTCAGTCCTTCTGACGAGTGTGCGTATGTTATCGGCAAGTTTCTCACTCTGCGGACAGCTTTCACGCGCTTTTCGTCATAAAGCTCCATATGACGAGGCGGGGCTAGACTTCCTGTGCTCCCTCCTGTCGTCGTTCGGGTCTGGGAGCGTGGTGAAAGGAGCATTGTGTCGAACTACTCCCCCATGGCGATTCTGCACAGGACGACAGCCAGTCAGCGCACCAAGGGGCGTGAGGCCCCGGAGGTTGATCGGGCTGCCCTGCGGCGCATCGGCGGTTTTGCGGCTCGGCACAAGACCAAACTGGTCCTGTTCATTCTGCTCTCGGCAGTATCAGCCGGTGTTGCTGTGGCCACCCCGGTGTTGGCAGGCCGGGTGGTCAATGCCATTACCGCTGGTGGGCCAGTGAATCTGATTGTCGGCATCGCAGTTCTCATGGGTGTGCTGGCGCTGGCCGATGCGGCATTGACGATTGTGTCGCGCTATCTTTCGGCCCGCATTGGCGAAGGCCTGATCTTTGATCTGCGCACCGCGGTTTTTGATCACGTGCAGACTCTGCCGGTGGCGTTTTTCAACCGGACCCGCACGGGTGCGCTGATCTCCCGGCTCAACAACGACGTTATGGGTGCGCAGCGAGCTTTTTCCAACACGCTGTCCGGGGTTGTGACGAACATTGTGTCGCTTGCGCTGACGGTCGGTGTCATGGTTGCGATTTCGTGGCAGGGGACGGTGCTGTCGGTGCTGCTCCTGCCGATTTTCTTGGTGCCTGCCCGTTTCATTGCCGGCCGTTTGGCGTCGCTGCAGTTTCAGGCGGCGGATCTCAACGCGGCCATGTCGACCCGCATGACGGAGCGGTTCTCCGCTGGTGGTGCGACCCTGGTCAAGCTGTTCGGCAGCCCGCAGAAGGAGTCGGCGGAGTTTGCTGACCGCGCGGGCAGGGTGCGCGATATCGGTGTGCGCACCGCCATGCTGCAGGTGACGTTCCTGGCCGCTCTCACACTTGTGTCCGCTCTGGCTTTGGCGCTGGTCTACGGGGTCGGCGGTATGCAGGCGGTGGCCGGTTCGCTCGATGCGGGCAAGGTTGTCACACTCGCGCTGCTGCTGACCCGCCTGTACACACCGCTGACGATGCTGGCGAATGCGCGCATGGACATCACGTCTGCAATCGTGTCGTTCCAGCGGGTGTTCGAGATTCTTGATCTGCGCTCCACCGTGCAGGAACCGGAATCCCCCAAGCCTCTGCCGGCTGGCCCTGTCTCTGTTGAGTACCGTGACATTTCATTCCGCTACCCCACTGCCGCCGAGGTGTCTCTCGCCTCTCTTGAAGAGGTCCCGGTTCTTGACGGCCGGGAGTCGTCCGAGGTGCTGCACGGACTGAACATTTCCGTTCCGGCTGGTCACACGGTCGCCCTCGTGGGTTCATCCGGTGCTGGAAAGTCGACGATCGCATCTCTGCTGCCCAGGCTGTATGACGTGACAGAAGGCGCTGTTGAACTGTCCGGTGTGGATGTCCGCGATTTGAGCTTTGACGCGCTGAAATCGACCGTCGGCATGGTCACGCAGGACGGCCACCTGTTCCACGAGTCGATTCGCGACAATCTGACGATCGCCAAACCTGATGCAACGGATGATGAGCTGCGTTCCGCTCTGGAACGCGCACGCCTGTGGCCGGTTATCGACGCCCTGCCCGATGGGCTCGACACCGTGATCGGTGAGCGCGGCTACCGGCTGTCCGGCGGTGAACGCCAGCGGCTGACAATTGCTCGTCTCCTGTTGGCCGAACCTGCTGTGGTGGTGCTCGATGAAGCTACGAGTGCTCTCGATTCAACGAACGAGGCAGCTGTGCAGCACGCCTTGAACGAAGCCATGACCGGCAGGACCGCGTTGGTCATCGCCCACCGCCTGTCGACGGTGCGTAGTGCCGATCAGATCATCGTCATTGAGGGCGGCCGGGCTGTTGAGCGCGGTACCCACAGCGAACTTCTGGCGCAGAACGGCCGGTACGCGCAGCTGTACACAACCCAGTTCGCAGACCAAGAAGAGTCAGAAGACTCAGCCGGCGGCACCTCGGGAGACTAGAGCAGCCCGCGGTCATTTCCTGGCAGAGAATCTTGAAGCTGCGAGTTGGAGAAAACGGTAGGCTGAAAGGATGAACAGCCGAAGGGAGCAGTCATGGAACGAGTGCGGTTCCGGGATCTGAAACCGTACGAGGTCGTTGACAGTCTCGATGACTTGAAAGGGCCGCCGCAGGGCACCATACGCCTGCCCATCTGGGTTCGCTGGGTGGACGACGGCGATATTGACGTGACTGATCCCGGCGGGGTGCGCTTGGCTTACCAGGCTCTGCTTGCAGAAGGCACCGCTGAAATCCAAGCACAGCTGATCAACAAGGACAGACTGCTGCGGGTATGGCCACACCTGAGCTTGGATTCCCGTGTACGCGATCTTTGGGAAGATCGCTTTCCTCAGCTGAAGCGTGTGAATGTGTAGCCGCGAGGATCAGCTCCGACATCGCTCACACATCGATTGAGGTGACTGTGCCTGCCCGCAGCAGGAGCGGCCATACCAACAGGAAGATGAGCGCTCCGACTGCTGAGCACAGAAACGTTGAGACTGCGACGATCAGCCCGTTTGTCAGCCACGGGCCGGTGAACACGTACAGAATCACCGGGGTGGCAAAGGCAATGAACAGGGCCGTCATTGCACTCCACCGAGCAGGTTTGCCGGAATCAGCCACGTAGCCCGCCCGCACAAGGCCGGTGAGGAACGCCCCAACCGTGGCAATGCCGCCGAGCACCGCGAAGGACGAAGTCAGCACACCGAACATCCACCACAGGCCAGACGAACCCGACGTCGCTCGGGCCACGAGGCTCAAGCCGACAATGACGACGGTGCCCACCGCTGTCGAGGCCGCAGCGGCCAGGCCTGCCGCCATGCGCCCGTAGAGGACCTTCGTGTTGTCTGCGCTCTTCTTCACTGTGCGCTCACCACCGGGGCCGCCGGCCGAGGCGCCGGGGCACTCGGGCGAGGTACCGCACTGCTGAGCGGTCCCGGTGCGGAGAACTGAACGCGGTCAGAGGGCAAGGTGCTGCTTGACGCAGTCGGCCAGGCGTTCCGCCTGCTTCTGCGCTTCGGCTTCGGTTTCGGCCTCGACCATCACACGGATAACCGGTTCGGTGCCCGAAGCTCGCAGCAGGACGCGGCCGCTCTTGCCGAGTTCGGATTCGACGGCGGCAACTTCTGCCTGAACAGCAGGGTCGTCCGTGCGGGTCTTGTCGACTCCGCGGACGTTGATGAGCACCTGCGGCAGCTGCGGGATTTCCGCTGCGAGGTCGGCCAGTGTGCGACTGGTTGAGGCCACACGGTTGATCAGGTGAAGGGCTGTCAGCACGCCATCGCCGGTGGTGCCGTGGTCGAGCATGAGCACGTGACCGGACTGTTCACCGCCGAGCACGTGCCCGCCGGCCAGCATGCCTTCAAGCACGTAGCGGTCGCCGACCTTCGTCTGCACGTCCGCGATGCCGGCCTTCTCCATGGCGAGCTTGAGGCCCAGGTTCGACATGACGGTGGTGACCAGTGTGTCGTTCTTCAGGGTGCCGGCTTCCTTCATGCCAAGCGCCAGGATGCCCATGATCTGGTCGCCGTTGACTTCGCGACCGAGCGCATCAACCGCCAGGCAGCGGTCAGCGTCACCGTCAAACGCAACGCCGAGGTCAGCTCCGTTGTCGACAACGGCCTTCTGCAGCGGACCCAGGTGGGTAGAGCCGACACCGTCGTTGATGTTGAGGCCATCCGGACTTGCGGCAATGACCGTGACGTCGGCACCGGCCTGACGCAGTGCCGCAGGGCCGACGACGGATGCGGCACCGTTAGCGCAGTCGACGACCACGCGCAGTCCCTGCAGCGGAGTGGGTGTGTCACCCAGAGTCGATACGAGGTGTTCGGTGAATTCGTCTGCCGCTGCCGCGTACGGCTTGATGCGGCCGACGTCCGCGCCGGTGGGACGATCCCAGTCGGCGTCGAACAGTTCAAGGATTTCGTCTTCCGCAGCATCGTCGAGTTTGGTGCCGCCGGGGCCGAAGAATTTGATGCCGTTGTCCGGCATGGGGTTGTGGCTGGCTGAGAGCACTACACCGAAGTCAGCGCCGGTTTCCTTCACGGCGTGCGCGACACCCGGGGTGGGCAGAACACCTGCGTTCCACACGTCAACACCGGTCGAGGCGATACCGCCGGAAATTGCTGATGCCAGGTAGTCACCGCTGATGCGGGTGTCACGACCGACAATCGCGAACGGGCGCTTGCTGTCCGTGCCGTAGCGCTGTTCGGGCCTGCCGAGAACTCGACTTCCTGCAACACCCAACTGGAGAGCGAGTCGAGCCGTGATGTCCTTGTTGGCCAGACCGCGAACGCCGTCCGTACCGAAAAGCCTGCTCATAGAACCTCCTGTTTTGAATCGCATTCATTCTACGTTTATGGAACTGGCCACCCAGTCAGAAGGGCACGGCGTGTGGTGAGAACACGACGCGGGCCCAGCGGCACCTCGTGCCCGGAAAGCACAAGACCCCCGCACCGAAGTGCGAGGGTCTTGAAAGCCTTCTTGAGCCCAGCCTTCTTGCGTTCGGGAACGCAACGCTTCTGATATGGCTAGATGTCTTGGTTTGGGACTATTACGCGTGCAGCTGCGCGGATAAGAGGCCGAAACCCGAACAAGTCGCAAGCTAGGGCAGCACCACGCCGACTTGCCGCAGCAAACTCGCCAGTCGTCCCGGAACAATGACATCCCGCCATTCGATGCGCAGAAACCTGTAGCCCATGCGCCGAAGCTGTTCTTCACGGCGTTTTTCTTTTCGGTAGACCTCCGGCGGCACACTGCCATTCGGGTCTTGGTACTTAGCCCACCCGTCGAACTCGACAATCAAACCCCAGTGCTCCAAAAAGAAATCCACCCGCGGCCGGTATGACTCACCGGGCAGGGGGAACGACACTTGCTGCGCTATTTTCCACCGCGAGTCCTCCGGACAGCACCTGAAACCCAGCTCATAAAAACGAAAGTAGGCAAGTGCCTCACCTGCGGATTCCGACAATCCGCGCATCTCTTTAAGCCAACTCAACATGGTGACCGTCCGCCTGCCCGCCGAGCACTCCTCAAACTGGCGAAATACTTCAGCCAACTCATCAATGACGACATGGAACCGATCGGCGGAAGGCACACCCGAGGCCCGCCCATGAGCCCGGAAGCGAATGTGTCGATCGGCGATGGCAAAGCCCTCGGCTCCGCCGACATCCCGGAGCAGGTCGAACATCGTCCAATCTGCACTCACTGCTCGTAGCTCAGGCAGAGCGCTCACCGGCGAAGTAATGTGCTCAGCAGGAATTGCTCGTTGGCGGTGTATTCGGTGAGTCCGTGAGAAAGGTCGTTCCGGACCGCTTGTCTGTAAGCGCGCTGGAGGATCAGTGGGCAGTTCCATGCCCCAAAGCACAGCCGCGGTAGCGTGACTCAAGATCGCCTGACCTGAATGCCCAAAGGCCACCGCCCAACCCGCATGATGGGCTAGCTTCCGCAAATAGACTGACGAGCCCTCGTCGGACAACAGTTCAGGTCGGTCTACAAAACACGCAAAAGCTCTGTGTGCCTCTTGTTCGCACAATCGCTCGACGGCATAAACACCCCTGGCCAATCTACTGAGACAGCATCCAACTGCACGAGCTGCCTGATGCGCCATTGCACCAGCAGGAAGGGCACTGACCACAAAGACATTGTTCATGCGTCCCAGACTGCTGGTCGACGAACCCCTGGGAAAGACCAGACCGCGCAGCTGTGGACAAACAGGTCATCTGTTTAAAAGCAGCTAAACCCGAACGGCCTGAGTAAACATCGAGGTCGGACGCGTATTTCTAAACTTAAGCACGGAATCGGGAGCGTCTGGTCCACAGCTGAAGGCACTCAAGTGCGCCGGAAATGACACGGAGTTGTCCGGTTTCGGGCCCGATGTCCGCCTACCTGCACGGACAACAAACAGAAAACCGAACAAGTCCCCCGCAACGCCAAAAGGCCCGCGCACCTTGCGGTACACGGACCTTTGGAGCAGGCACTGCGTGCCCCAAGCCGGATCTGCCCTGGCGGGCGAAGATCAGCGCTTGGAGAACTGCGGAGCCTTGCGAGCCTTCTTGAGACCAGCCTTCTTGCGTTCGGGAACGCGAGCGTCACGCGTGAGGTAACCGGCCTTCTTCAGTTCAGGACGGTTGTTTTCACGGTCGATTTCGTTCAGCGAACGGGCGATGCCCAGGCGGACAGCGCCGGCCTGGCCGGAGGGGCCACCACCGGCAATGCGCACGAAGACGTCAAAACGGCCTTCGAGGTCAAGCAGGCGGAAGGGTTCGCGAACGAGCTGCTGGTGCATCTTGTTCGGGAAGTAGGCTTCAAGGTCACGACCGTTGATCTTCCATTCACCGGTGCCGGGGACCAGGCGGACGCGAGCGACAGCGCGCTTGCGACGGCCAACGCCCTGGCCGGGAGCGGTGAGCGATTCGCCGCGGCCACCGGCCACGGATTCGCCGAGACCAGCCGAAGCCGGGGTTTCGGTCGAGTACGACGTCATTTCGACGTCCTCGTTCAGGTTCTGGTTGTCAGCCACGATTCTCCTCGGTTAACTGAGCCTTGGGCGCTTACTGCGCGACCTGGCTGATTTCGTACTTCTGCGGGTTCTGCGAGGCGTGCGGGTGCTCAGCACCTGCGTACACCTTCAGCTTGCGCATCTGGGCACGGCCGAGGCGGTTCTTGGGGATCATGCCTGCAACAGCCTGCTCCACTGCACGCTCGGGGAACTTCTCAAGGAGCTCTTCGTAGCTGAGGCTCTTGAGACCACCCGGGTAGTTGGAGTGGCGGTAGGCGCGCTTCTTTTCCAGCTTGTCGCCGGTCAGCACAATCTTGTCCGCGTTGATGATGATGACAAAGTCACCCGTGTCGATGTGAGGTGCGAATTCCACCTTGTGCTTGCCGCGCAGCAGACGAGCTGCCTGCGAAGCAAGGCGACCGAGAACGACGTCAGTGGCGTCGATGACGTGCCACTGGCGCTCGACATCGCCGGGCTTTGGTGTGTACGTACGCAAAAGTTGCCTTCTTTTCGTCTCTAGCTTCCAAGCCACACACGTCTGCCTGACAAGGTCGTGAGTCTTGTTCAGCAGTACTTGACTTGCTTGAGGTGCACGGTACGCGTATACATTTCCCGCTTATCCTGCAACGCGACTAGAGGTCTGCGGCGTGTGTATCTGACGTACAGCGACTGTCAATGTTAGCCCGGAAGCGCGCACCTTTGCAAAACGGGGGTCGTGTGAGGTTGAGCGCGTGCGCTGGACTGCTCTCACGAGGTGGAGGTCGGCCTGATCTTCTTGTTTGGGTTCTGTTCGAAGGGTGTGCAGGCACACGGACTTCGAACACAGAAACGCTTCGGCGGGCAGCTCCCCTGTGGGATCTGCCCGCCGAAGCGTTTACGTCTTAGAACTTCAGAGCTTCGAGAATCTCAGTTCAGTTCACGTCTGCGTTCTTGCGGCGTGTGAGGACAAGTGCACCAGCACCGGTCAGCAGCAGCGCAACTGCCGCAGCAGCAGCCAGGCCGACTTCAGTACCCGTACGCGGCAGCGGCTTGTTAGCAGCTGCGCCCGGCTTCTTGTCACCAGCTTCAGGCTTTGCCTTGTCACCGGCTTCGGACTTGTCCTTGTCACCGGCCTCAGGCTTGTCCTTGCCGCCATCTTCGGGCTGTTCGTCCTCAGCAGGCGCGTCGGCAGGAAGGACGTTCACGGGGATTTCAACCTTGCCGCCGATGGGCAGCGGGTTGTTGTCCCACCATCCGGCGTTCGGAGCAGCAATGAGGGTGGCGGTCATCTTCGGACCCTTCACCGGCTCGGCCTTACCTTCGTCTGCCTTGCCTTCGCTCGCAGCTTCGGCACCGTCAACCTTGCCGCCGGCCTTCGGTTCGTCCTTCTTGCCGGCGTCCTTCGAGGCGGTCACCTTGAACTTCACTTCGGACTTGCCTTCAGGCACCGAGTCGAACTGTGCAACGTTCTTCTTGTCCTTGACGGCGTGCTTGCCGAGGTCAACCGAAACACCCTTCGGCAGGTCGAGGGTCATCTGCAGCGGGCCCTCGATCTTCTTCTTGGCGTTGAACTGAACGCTGATTTCTTCGGTGGTGCCGGCCTTGATTTCGAAGGCGTCGTCCTTGTTCGACGGGTGCTTGATGGAGACTTCGAGGTCACCGTTCTTCATGACGTCCAGCGCGGCATCAGCCTGGCGTTCGTCCTTGTCGGCCTTCACCTTCTTGCCCTCATCCTGGCGGGCGTTGAAGTAGGCTTCCCAGATTTCGAAGTCGGTCAGACCGGACTGTTCGAACTTGCCGTTGGCGAAAGCGGTGAAGTTGTCACCACCGGCTGCCAGGAAGGACAGGGTGGCCACCCTGTAGGTCTTGTTCGGGTCGATGTCTTCGCCGTTGACCTTGACGGATACAACGTGCTTGCCGCGTTCAGCCGTGGAGTCGTAGATGACTTCGAGTTCCTTGGAAATGCCCAGGTGCAGGAACGGACGCGAAGCGCCATCAGGCTGCCACTGCTGTTCGAACAGCTGGATGACGTCCGAGCCCTTGAGCGACACAACTCCGTGGTCGTTGGCGAAGGGAAGGACCTCGTTGAGTTCAGCAACTGTGACTTCGCCCGGCTTTTCGCCGTTGAAGATGTCATCAACCTTCAGGTCGGTGCGCAGACCGCCCGGGTTAGTAATGGCGAAGTCTGACTTCTCCAGCTGGGTCAGGCCGGTGTCTTCGTTGAGTGCGTCAGCAACGAGGTTGCCGAGCGTCGATTCAGCACCGCGGTCTTCCTGGCCGTCGTCTTTAAAAGCGCGCGTGATGTCTTCGTCGATTTCACCGGCGACTTCCTTGCCGATTTCATTCGACTTTTCGGTAGCCGCCTTGATGATTTCGCCGGTCTTGCCGATGACCTCTGTCGAAGCTTCCTGGCCCTTGGTGTCGATGATTTCCTGGCTGTCGATGGTCCAGCTGCCATCGCCCTTCGAGGTCAGGTTGACCGCGGCGACGTTCTTGCCGTACTGGCCAGCCTGCATGACGGGGACGGTGTTCTCGCCCTTCTTGTAGGTGCAGTTGACCGGAACGTGGGTGTGGCCCAGGAAGAATGCGTCAACGGAATCATCAGCAGCATCGAGGATGCCCTTGACTTCCTTGCTCTTGCCGAGAGCAGCATCGCAGCTGTCGCCCTCAGCCGATCCGTTCATACCGACGTGAGCCTGGACGATCGTGACGTCCGGGGCTTCACCCTCCGGCAGTTCGGCAATCTTCTTCGAGGTGCGCTCGACGGCTTCGGCAGTCTTGCCGAAGTCAAGCATGTCGATTCCCGAAGGGCTGACAAGTGTTGCGGTTTCCTGCGTCACAACACCGATGACGGCAATCTTGATGCCGTCCTTTTCGATGATTTCGTAGTCCTTGACGCCGTCCGAAAGCTCCTTGGTGCCCTTCTTGTAGACGTTCGCGGCCAGGTGCGGGAACTCCGCCTTGTGTTCGCCTGCCAGCACGCGCTCGCTGAAGTCTTTGAAGCCACGGTCATATTCGTGGTTGCCCATTGCCGAGGCGTCGAGCCCCAGAGCGTTGAGGTAGTCAATCGTGGGCTCGTCTTTCTGAGACGACGAAACGTAGGTGCTTGCACCGATGTTGTCACCAGCGGACAGCAGAACCGAGCTGCCCTCAGCCTTCGCCCGTTCGTTTTCCACCGTCGAGGCCATTGCCTGACCGTCCGGGTCGGCAATACGTCCGTGGAAGTCAGTGATTCCCAGCACCTGGAGCTTGGTGCCCTCCGGGGCTTCTGCAAAAACCGGCATTGCGCCGAGAGGTGCGACGAGTACGGCGGCGGCAGCGCCTCCGTACAGCGCACGGCGTGCTTTGAGCATGTTCAGTCCTTAAGCTTCTGATTCAGCGCTGTTCGCGCGTTTCTGAAAAAGGTCTGAGCACAGTGTTACAAATCTGAGATCTTTTTGGGGACTTTTGCATGAATTCCATATGGATTGTTCGTAAAGAGGCCGCGTCGCCCACTAGCTTTTGCCCAGCTCAGCCGAGTTTCGCCGGGCCCGGGTCTGCTCAGCCCGCGCAGCCCACTCTGCTTCCGGCGGATAGCCCACCTCTTCCATCACAAGCCCCGCCCCGGGGGCGATGTAGAGCGGTTCCGGGCTTTCACCTCGTGAGTTGGCGTACTCAAGAAGCTCAGCCGGACGCTCAGCCGACCACGCGCCCGTGCCCACCCGAATGAGGCCGCCGACGATCGCGCGGACCATATGGTGACAGAAGGCATCGGCCCGCAGGCGGAAGACAATCACCCCGTCGGCATCGCGGCCGACCGAGATCTGCTGCAGCGTGCGGATTGTCGTCGAATCCGGGCGGGGTTTGCAGAACGGCAGGAAGTCGTGCAGGCCCAGCAGCCCAGCAGCGGCTTGCGCCATGGCGCAGGCATCAAGAACACCCTTGTGACGGACCGTCGCGGCTGCCAGCAGTGGGTCGAAGAACGAATCGTCATCAGCCAGCCGATACGAATACGACCGCCACTCTGCCGAGAAGCGCGCATCGAAATCATCTGAGACCGCCGAGGCCCCGTGAATAACGACATCGTGGGCGTCCAACCGGGTCAGCGCACCGCGCAGGCGGCTGACCAAGGCATATTCAGGTGTGCGCGGATTGCCGTCCCGATCAACCCGGCGCTGCCCCACGAGCGCGGCGATCTCTTCTTCACCCAGGTCCAGGTGAACAACCTGTCGGCGGGCGTGCACTCCCGCATCGGTGCGTCCGGCTACAACAGTGCGCACGGGGGTGCGGCAGACCAAAGCGAGCGCCTCTTCCAGTGTCCCCTGGACCGTGCGCAGCCGCGGCTGCACTCCCCACCCGTGGAAGTTGGTGCCGTCATAGCCAAGATCGAGTCGAAACCTCACGAACGAAACTCTACGACGGGCTCCGCTTCGACGTCTTGGTACTCCATGGGCAGAAGCATCGGAAAGGCGGCCCGCAGGACAACAGCCGTCGGCTGGCGCCGCTGCGCGGTGTATTTGGCAACCGCCAGGTTGTAGTAGCGGATTCCGGAGACGATCCGACCTTCGATGATCCGCATCTGCGCGTGCAGGTCGATTGCCGCGCCCAGGCTCTGGCGGTGCCGGTCGACTTCAATAAGTCCAATGGCAAGCGCATCGATCGCGTGCGTCAAACGCTCTTCAGCCTGGCCGATTTCGGAAGCGTCTTTGACGGTTTTGGCCCTCCGCAGGGCATCCTGCACAGCTTTTTGGTGGTGCTCGTCCTGCTCCGAATGAGCGGTCGCCATGCGCAGAAACTCAGGAACGAGAGCGTGCCGATCGGTGCGCACCTGGTCCAGCTGCCGTCGGGCTTCACTCACGAGGTCAAGCGCCAACCGCAGCTGCGAACCTCGGGTGTACAGGAGGTAGGCCAGACCCAGGCACAGGACAACGACAACGGTCACGAGGATGATCTCCGCCATTGCGCCTCCATTGTCTGCCGTCTGGCCTGCCGTGCGGGCTTCACTCATGCTATCGGCAGCACCAGGCGCCGGAAAGAACTCGCCGGAATGGTGGCCGAAAGTTCACCTTCGAGTGTTCTGGGCGTACCTCGGGGGCCACCTGTGTGGACGATCCTCAAACTGTGAGAGTTGCGATTGTTGCTGAAACTTTTCTGCCCCAGATGAATGGTGTTGTCGGAAGTCTCCTCAAGGCGATTGAGCACATCACCGAACGCGGCTACGAAGCCCTCGTCATTGCTCCGGGCACCCGGATGGGCGGTCCGCGTGAGTACATGGGCGTGCCGATTGTCTACGTTCCCTCACTGGCGTTCCCCGCTTACAAAAGGCTGCGTGTAGCGCCCGGCGGCGTGGCTCGCATTCGCCGCATCCTGGCTGATTTCGCGCCCGATGTTGTGCACATCGCCTCCCCGTTCCTGTTGGGCTGGCGTGCGGTGCAGGCCTGCCAGGAGCTCAACATCCCGTCGGTCGCGGTCTATCAGACCGAAGTGCCGGCCTACGCGGCTCGCTACGGACTGACCGGAGTGGAGTCCATGCTGTGGGGTCACGTGCGCAATATTCACAACCGCGCCACCATGACGCTCGCCCCGTCTACCCCGACGATTGAACAGCTGGAATCGCACGGTGTTGACCGGATTGCCAAGTGGGCCCGAGGTGTCGACGCTGCCCGCTTCCACCCGGACCGCAGGTGCGAGGAATGGCGACAGTCGGTGGCCGGTGGGAAGAAGATCATCGGCTACTTGGGCCGGCTGGCCGCGGAAAAGCAGGTGGAGAACCTGCGGGTGCTGGCCGATGTGCCGGACACCAAGATCGTCATCATCGGCGAAGGTCCGCTTATGGGCCGCCTGCGGGCCGAACTGCCGAACGCGCACTTCACGGGCTTTCTCGGCGGTGAGGCTCTGGCTCGCGCTGTTGCAGGCTTTGACCTGTGCATTGCGCCGGGTGAGTTTGAAACGTTCTGCCAGACGATTCAGGAGGCCATGGCTTCCGGCGTTCCGGTGGTCGCGCCGGCGCGCGGCGGCCCGCTGGATCTGGTTGACCATTCGCGCACCGGTTGGCTCTACGCTCCGGGCGATGTTGCTGGTCTGCGCGATCGCGCTCTGGATCTGCTGGGTGACGATGCCAAGCGCCGCGCCTTTGCGCAGGCTGCTCGGGCCGAAGTCGAGTCCCGCACGTGGCGCGGAGTGTGCTCGCAGCTGATCGGCTACTACGCTCAGGCGATCGCCGCTCACGAAAACCTGGCGCACGCCCGGTGACTGGCACCTCGGCGGTGTGCTGAGGTGCGTTTCCCGGCCCGGCACCTCGTGAGTTCCGGGGCCTAGGCCCCGGTCCCGGAAGTTCCGGTCTACTCTCTCGAGGTGCCGCCCGGCTCTTCGACCAGGCCGCGCGCCTCGAGGGCGGCTCCGGTGTCGATGGCGTAGCGCACGGTGCCGAGCACGACCGGCACGGAGCGCGCCCGGAGTGATCTTTCGAGCCCGCGAGCGCGGGCGGAGTCTGCGGCAAGCCCCACGAGGTCGGCAATGTAGGACACGCTGCGGATGGTGAGCGCTGCCGCCAGGCCCACGGTTTCAGGGCGCACGCCCACCCACCCCAAGGGCTTGGCTGCTGCAGTGAAGACAAGCAGCAGTTCGCTGATGCTGGTGGTCAGGATCAGCACGGACGCGCCGATGACACCGGCGAGCATGGCTGTGGCGACTCGGGCGGCGGTGGGCACGTCGGTGAAGATGAGGTTGCCGACCACCAGAAGCAGCATGACAGGCCACATGCGCAGCAGCGGCAGGATGATTCTGCCCAGCGGCAGGCGCGCGGTGAGTGCAATGAGCACGATGAGCACGAACACCGCCCCGTTGACCCATGCGTCGCGCACGACGATCACGGGCAGACTGGTGAGCACCAGGGCGATCACTTTGGCCCACGCCGGTGTGCGGTGCAGCCAGCCGGGAATCGGCCAGCGCACGCCGAGGAACTCACCGCGACGCCGCTGAACCGTGCGCGGCTTCGGCATGGCCGACTGTGGGACCATGCGGGGCTGGTGGGTTGGGATGGTTGAGGCGGCTGGGCTGGCTGCGTGCGCCCGGTCAGCACTGGCTGACGAGGCGCCACTTGCTGACGAGGCGCCACTCCCCTTGTGTTCGTCAGTCATCGCCGTGCGGGTCGGGGTTGTGCGGGGTGTTGCGGCTACGGGTGCTGCGGGCGGCTTTGACGGCGGCTTCGCGGTAGTGGGCGATTGCCTGGTCAGCGGGACCGTCGAATGCAATGGCGCCGTCGTCAATGACGAGTGCGCGTTCGGCATCGGCTGCGAATTCGAGGTCGTGGGTGGTGGTGATGATCTGCACGCCACGGTTTTCGGCAAGTTCGTCGAGGGTGTCGCGCAGGAGTGTGCGGTTTGTCAGGTCGAGCAGGGTTGTCGGTTCGTCCATCAGCAGGACACTGGGTTCAACCGTGAGGACGGAGGCGAGTGCCACCAGCTGGCGCTGTCCGCCGGAGAGTTCGTACACCGAACGGTCGGCTAGTCCGGTCAGGCCGAGTTCGTCGAGTACGGCAAGCGATCGTTCGCGCCTTTCGCGTTTGTTCTTTATACGTCGGAGCGAGAGTTCGATGTCTTCGATGACGGTCGGCATGACCAGCTGAGCGGCCGGGTCGGTGAACACGAAGCCGACGTTCTGGCGAACCGCGCGCCCGTCATCGACGGTGTCCTTGCCGTCAACGGCGACCCTGCCCCACGTTGGCTGGGTCAGGCCGTTGATCATCCGCAGGAACGTGGACTTGCCCGAACCGTTGGCGCCGATGACGGCCACGCGCTGCTCATTGATTTCGCAGGTGAAAGGGCCTGCCAGGGTGCGCCATTGGCGCTCTGGACCGCTCTCTGCGGAATCAAGAACAGCGGCGTGGGCGCCGTCGAAGACAATTTTGGCCATGAACGTCGTGTGAGATCAGCGGCGTGCGAGAACCGGGAAGGCCCGCAGGACCATGACGGCAAGGAGTGCTGCAACGGTGGTCTTGATGACGTCACCGGGCCAGTAGGCCATGTCGGCAACCGTGGCGGCGCCGAACGGGATACCGCCGTTGATCGACATGCCGGCAATGCCCATGAAGTGCAGAAGCACCGATGCGGTCAGCAGGGATCCGAGGATCATCATGACGACTCGTCCTGCACCGGAGAAACGGCGGTAGGCAAAGCGAGCAGCCCAGCCGGACAGCAGCGTGTAGAACGGGAAGCCCAGAATGAAGCCAGCCGAGGGTCCGGCGAGAACGCCGATTCCGCCTCGTCCGCCTGAGAACACGGGAAGACCCAGGAAGCCCAGGGCCAGGTAGAGCAGCACGGCGATGAAGCCGCGGGTGGGGCCCAGCACCATGCCGGTGAAGGCCAGCATGAGGGTCTGCAGGGTGATCGGGACGCCGACTGGGCCAACCGGGATCGGCGGCACGAGTGCGAACACCCAGATGAGCGCCGCAAACACGGCGACAAGGGCAACGGACAGGCCGGCAGAAATGCCCTGCCCGCGGGCGCCGGTCTGCGGCGCGGAAACGTTGGTGGAAGTCATGAGGAGCATCGTACCTGAACACTGTTCAGGTACAGAAATCGGCTGGATTGTTCTTCGGCCCTGCCCCACTCTTTAGCAATGAATCTGCGCCTTAGCAGTGGTTGCTAAAGCGTGGATCCCGGCCAAAGGGAGTCTGTCCACGGCTAACGGGTGGATCTGTTGCTAACCGGTGTTTTTACCGTACGAAGGGTGCCCGGCTCGGCCAACACCTGCGGGGCTGGGCACCGCCCCACCTCAGGAAAATCACGAGGTACCGCCCCGGCTGGGACCGAGCCTCCACCTCGTTCTACTGCTGGCGCTGGGCACCGCCCCACGCTTTAGCAACAGAAACACCCCTTAGCAGTGGTTGCTAAAGCGCAGATCCCGGCCAAAGGGAGTCTCCGCACGGCTAACGGGTGGATCCGTTGCTAAGGGGTGTTTCTGCCGGGCGACGCTTGCGCTGGCACCCAACGCACCCGCGCCCAAACGCAACTGCGCCGACAAGCATTTGCTTGCCGGCGCAGTGTGCCTTGGCGGGAGGTCACGGGCGGCTTATGCCCACGAGGACTACACCTCGTTCTACTGCTGGGGCAGCCATCCCAACACTGCCCCACGCTTTAGCAATGAATCTGCGCCTTAGCTGTACTAACCGGGGACGTTGGTTGA
>NZ_KV786023.1:0-59954 GCF_001806795.1 Brevibacterium sp. HMSC22B09
TGATGATGCTGCCGTGCTAGCCGCGGTCGATGCGGCGGGTTACCGTGCGTCGAGTGTCTAGCGTGAAACCACCACCCAACCCAACGGCCTGATGAACCCAAAGGCCCTCACGAGGCGTTACACGCTCGATTGATATCGCCCGGATCTTCGGGCACGGCAACATTTCATGATCACCTCCACGGAAAGGAATCCTGCATGTTTGCACGCGACCGCGACGGACACCACCACCCCAACGGCCATACGGCTCACGACCAGCCCCAGTCTGCTAAGGCCACCGCCACCCACACGGATCATCACGCAAGCCACGAAACTGCCATGGGGCACGGTGGGCATGAGCATCATGAACATGCCTCGGGCGGGCACGGCCAGGAGGGCCAACACCATGCCGGCCACGGGGACCACGGTGGACATGCCGGTCACGGCCACGGGGACCACGGAGACCATGTCGGACAGTTCCGGCGGTTGTTTTGGATCATGCTGGTCCTGGGCATCCCGGTGGTCGCATTCAATCCGATGTTCGCCGATTTGCTGGGTTATCAATTACCTGACGCGACCTGGGTGTGGTGGGTCTCGCCAATTCTGGGCACCATTATCTATTTCTGGGGCGGTCAGCCCTTCTTGACCGGGTCCGTCTCCGAGATCCGGGCCCGCCAGCCGGGCATGATGCTGCTTATCGGGTTAGCCATTACGGTGGCGTTTCTTGCCTCCTGGGGCGCAACCCTGGGCATCTTGGATCACGAGCTGAACTTCTGGTGGGAATTGGCCCTACTGGTGGTCATTATGTTGTTAGGCCACTGGATTGAGATGCGATCCCTGGCCCAAACCACCTCCGCTTTAGACTCCCTGGCCGCCTTGCTGCCGGATGAAGCCGAGAAGATCGACGGCGACGAGGTGGTGACGGTCGCTCCAGCTGAGCTGGTCGTCGGAGATGTCGTCATTGTCCGGCCAGGTGCTGCAGTCCCTGCTGATGGCCAGATCGTCGATGGTAGTGCCTCCATGGATGAATCCATGGTCACCGGAGAATCCAAAACCGTCCGACGCGGGCAGGACGACCACGTCGTGGCCGGCACTGTGGCCACAGATTCCGGCCTGCGGGTCGAAGTCACCGCCATTGGAGATGACACCGCGCTGGCGGGGATCCAGAAACTCGTCGCCGACGCCCAAGCCTCCTCATCCAAAGCCCAACGCATCGCCGATACCGCCGCAGGCTGGTTGTTCTGGTTCGCCCTAGGGGCTGCGGTAATTACCGCGCTGGTGTGGTCCATACTGGGCATGCCCGACGCCGCCGTAGTACGCACCATCACCGTGCTGGTCATTGCCTGTCCTCACGCCTTGGGCCTCGCCATTCCGTTGGTGGTCTCCATTGCCACCGAACGTGCGGCCCGTGGCGGGGTGTTGATCAAAGATCGCTTGGCGCTGGAATCGATGCGCACCGTGGATTCAGTACTGTTCGATAAAACCGGCACCCTGACCAAAGGTGAGCCCACCGTCACCGGGATCCACCCGGTCGGGGACCACACCGAAGATGACATCTTGGCGTTGGCGGCGGCGGCCGAAACCGACAGCGAGCACCCCTTAGCCACCGCGATTGTTGGCGCTGCCCGCAGCCGCGACCTCGACGTACCCGATGCCACAGATTTTTCCTCTTCCCCGGCTGTGGGTGTCAAAGCCACCGTCAAGGACACCGTCATCGAAGTCGGGGGCCCTTACCTGTTAGACCACCACGCCCAAGATGAGTTAGCGATTGCTGATCAATGGCGCGACGAAGGTGCCATCATTCTCCACGTCCTAGCCGATGGTCAAATCATCGGCGCGCTGCGCCTCGCCGATGAAATCCGACCCGAATCCCGTGACACCGTGGATGCCCTGCATGCCCATGGGGTTCAAGTCGTGATGATCACCGGAGACGCCCAAGCCGTGGCCGACACCGTGGCCCACGAATTAGGCATTGACCGGGTCTTTGCTGGGGTCCGCCCCGAAGATAAAGCCGCGAAAGTCGCCGAACTGCAAGCCGAAGGCCGCAAAGTGGCCATGGTCGGTGATGGCGTCAACGACGCCCCAGCCTTGGCTCAGGCCGATGTCGGGATCGCCATTGGTGCCGGCACCGATGTGGCCATCGGCTCGGCCGGGGTCATCCTGGCCTCATCAGATCCACGCTCGGTACTGTCGGTCTTTGAACTGTCGCAGGCCAGCTACCGGAAAATGAAACAAAACTTGTGGTGGGCTGCCGGCTACAATATCGCCGCTGTCCCCCTGGCCGCCGGGGTGCTCGCCCCGATTGGGTTTGTCCTGCCGATGAGCGTGGGGGCAATCCTGATGTCGGCCTCCACCGTGGTGGTCGCCCTCAATGCCCAGCTGCTGCGCCGCTTGGATCTCACCCCGGCTGCCAGTGTCGCCAGGTCCCTGGACAGGGCACCCGAAACCTTGGACGCCTAACATGAGACGCTGCTGTGACAACACCGGTGCAACCCGAAAGTAGACCCATGACCAACGCCCCGCATTCCGAATCCGCTGACCACGGCTATATCAGTGACAAAGACCGCTACCTGGCCCGATTGAAACGCATCGAAGGCCAAGCCCGCGGCATTCATCGCATGATCAATGAAGAGACCTACTGCATTGATATCCTCACCCAAATCAGCTCCATCACCTCAGCCCTGAACAACGTCGCGCTGAGCCTACTCGATGACCATGTGCGCCACTGCGTCGTCCGTGCAGCTCAAACCGACGGGCCAGCAGCCGAAGAAAAGCTTTCCGAAGCTGCCGACGCCATCGCCCGCTTCGTCCGCTCCTAAAAACCACCACGGCCAGACGTTCAACCTCCTGCGCCCACTGCCCAAGTGGACCAGATCGATAAGTAAAAGCAGGTCAGCAGGCTACTGACCTGCTCCCAACCTGAGCTGGACCGGGGCCTCGACCCCAGGGCGCTGCGTGGAAGACACCTTGAACACAACGGACACGGCCTCAACGCCCCGACGGTACCCTTAGGGGGTAGTCCTATCTTGGGCGCTACGTCAGATACTTCACTCGTGGAAAGGCTCCATTCATGACAGGAACACCACTACGGCGCCGCATCACCGGCTTGATTGCCGTTGCGGTACTGGGGGCCAGTGTGGTCTCATGCGCCGGACAAGACCAAGACGCCACAAACGCCCCTCAGACCGATAGGGATGGTGTCGGAGTGACAGCCGGAGCCAATCAACCCGCAGAAGTCAACGAGGTGGACCTGCACTTTGTGGCGATGATGACACCACATCATCAACAAGCCGTGGACATGAGTGAGATCATCCTGACCGCCGAGGGCACCAGCGCAGCCACCGCGGACTTAGCCGACCGGATCAAAGTCGGCCAACAAGAAGAAATCGACAGCATGGTCGGCTGGGCTGAGCAATGGGGCCAACACGACCTGATGGCACATCATGCCACCCACATTGCCAATGGCATGATCACCCCAGAACAGCTGGACCAGCTGGAAACACTTGCGGGCGAGGAAGCAGACACCCGATTTCTCCAGCTGATGCATTTCCACCACCAAGGGGCCATTGCCATGACCCAGGACCAAATCGACAACGGCGGCTACCAACCTCTAGTGGACCTAGCCCAACAAATGATTGACATCCAAACCGCTGAGATGCGCGAGATCGAACAACTCCTGGACGCCAAAGGTGAAAGGCTTCTGACTGAGTAACCAGCACGCTGCATCCAAAGGCCACGGCACGGGTATGCCGCCGTGGATTATGGCTGTCGCGGCAATGATGGCCGTGCAGCTGTCCAATGCCCTGTCAGTGCCGGTGATAAACCAGGTTGGATCGGCGGGTACCGCGTGGTTGCGCATGTGTTTCCCCTCACCCCACTCCACAACGACCGCGTCGACGAACAGGCCTTCACGGACCTCATCGAGCGGCTGGCTGCGTCGGAGGTGGATTCGATTACCGCGCTCGGATCGACCGGCTCTTACGCCTACCTCACCCCGGAAGAGCGCGACCGCGTTGCGACACTCGCGGTCGAGCATGCCGGATCGGCTCCGGTGTTCATCGGTGTCGGAGACTTGCGCACCTCACATATCCTCGCCCATATCGATGCCGCAGAACGGGCGGGAGCTTCGGGGGTACTGGTACCCCCGATGACATATCAGCCCCTCACCGACGATGACGTGTTCGAGCTGTATCGCACCGTGACCGAGCACACGGAACTGCCGGTGATCGTCTACGACAGCCCCGGCACCACCCACTACATATTCACCGGCGACCTCTACGCCCGCATTGCCGGCCTGCCGGGAATAGCGTCGATCAAGATCCCCGGCGTTCCTACTGACCCGAAATAAGCGACGGAGCACGTCGCCGCGATCCGTTCGATGGTGCCGGAGCACGTCACGATCGGGGTTTCCGGTGACGCCGTCGCCGCGAACGGCCTGAATGCTGGCTGTGATGCTTGGTACTCGGTAATCGGCGGCACACTGCCCAAGCTTGCCCTCGCAATCACCGACGCCGCGCAAGAGGGCCGCGAGGGCGAGGCTGCGGCAGAATCGGAGCGGCTCGAATCCTTGTGGGGTTTGTTTGCCGAGTTTGGGGGCAGTCTGCGTGTGACCGCTGCGATCGCCGAACACCTGGGCCTAGCACCTCACGGGTGCCTGCCGTTGCCAATACAGGGCCTTACCGAGGCTCAGCGCGCCCGTGTCGTGCAAGTGGTGGACGAGCTCGGTCTTGCCTGACCAGCTGAGTCTCCCCATGCGTACGGGTGCCCGGGTGGGCGGCACCTCGTCAATCAACGGCACCAGGGCATAGAAAACCCCGGGACATCGAGTGAACGATGTCCCGGGACTTCACACTGTGCGCGAGAGGGGACTTGAACCCCTACGTCCGAAGACACTGGAACCTAAATCCAGCGCGTCTGCCAATTCCGCCACTCGCGCGGGCGAACCCAGCATACAAGACCCTGACTTTGGTCAGTGGGGCTCGAGGTGGGTTCGCGGGATTGGGGCGAGGTGCCGAGGTGGTCGGCTGCCGAGGTGGGGAAGCGGCTCGGCTGTTGCCGGTTGGTCAGTCGATGCCGAGTTCGCGGCGCAGACGCTCCACGTGGCCCTTGGCACGTACGTTGTACTGGGCGACCTTCACAACACCTTCTTCATCCAGCACGATCGTGGAGCGGATGACACCCTGGACGATCTTGCCGTAGTTCTTCTTTTCACCGAACGCACCCCATTCGGTCATGACCTGTTTGTCCGGATCAGACAGCAGCTTGAAGTTCAGGCCTTCCTTTTCCACAAACTGGGCGAGCTTTTCCGGTTTGTCCGGTGAAACGCCCAGCACGGTGTAGCCGGCAGACTTCAACGACGACAGGCTGTCACGGAAATCGCATGCCTGCGTGGTGCAGCCGGGAGTCATGGCGCGCGGGTAGAAGTAGACGATGACGGGCTTGCCGCGCAGGTCAGACAGGGTGACGTCCTCACCCGTGTGATCAGTCAGAGTGAAATCTGGGGCGGTGTCGCCGATCTCTAGGCGGGTCATTGCATTCCCTTCGTTAGGAGCCTTGTTCTGCACTTCATTCTGCCACCTGCCTTGCCACCTGCCGCCTGGTGTCAGTCGGTCACGGTAAGCTCGGAGGAGTAAGCAGACTTCCGAAGAAAAGGAATGCGCGTGAGCAACGTCTACACCTCGGACATCACTGTCGACAACGCTTCGAAGGCACAGCTCGAAGAATCCATCCGCCTGCGCGAACAGCGCCTGGCTGCCAACATCGACACCCTCATCGGCGAAGTCCACCCTAAGGCCATTGCCGCTCGTGCAACCGGCCGGGTCAAGGGAGCCGCCGTCAACTCGGACGGTTCAGTCCGCGCTGACACCGCCGCACTCGTCGGCGGCCTTGTTCTCAGCGCTGCAGCGATTGTCGCCCTGGGCATTGTGCGCAGCCAGCGCAAGTACTGATCAGGCATTGATCGGCAAGTATTCGCTGTATGTCTGAAACGTCGCGTACTCGGCCGGCGGCAGAAACCGCCGGCGAGCTTCCCATCCGCATGCTCCACGACCGTCTGCTCGTGGAACCTGACAAGGAAGCGGGGGAGCGCAAATCCTCTGCTGGCATTGTCATCCCCGCAACTGCGGCTATGGGCAAGCGGCTGGCGTGGGGCACGGTGGTGGCTACCGGCCCGAATGTGCGCCAGGTCAGCCTGCACGACACCATCCTGTTCGACCCAGAAGACCGTGCCGAGGTCGAACTCGACGGATCCCTGTACACGCTTCTGCGTGAACGCGATATCCACGCGATCTCGCAGACCGCGGGCGAGGACAGCACCGGCCTGTACCTGTAGCCGCTAGGGCGGCTGCTGGTTTGGCGTCGGGGCTGCCCTCCCTGATCGCACGAGGTGCCGCTCAGCTCGGTCTTGTGCGGTTGGTCACAAAGGCCGGATTTGGGTTGATTTCGATTTCCCACCGCCGCAGGAAGTGTGTATAGTAGTTTCTCGTTGCGCACCTCTAGCTCAATTGGTAGAGCAACTGACTCTTAATCAGTGGGTTCCGGGTTCGAGTCCCGGGGGGTGTACGAATCACCAAGACCGCCGTCCAGCATCGCTGGGCGGCGGTTTCTTTCGTTTGAGGCCTATGCGTTCCCGCCTCATCGATCGTTGCGAGGGGCTGTATTTCATGCGCAGGGTTGACTGGTCGACTGCGGCACGACTATTGTAGTCGTATCAACCTCAGCCGTTGACCCTCCACCGATAAGGAGAGTGCCGACGACTGAGGTTTTCGCGTATGCAGTGGAGGCCGCAAATGCACAGGGCGAGAGATCACAGAATGCCGCTTCGTGAAATCACGACAGCTGTGCTTGTCGACGGAGGCTTCTACCGTAAGCGAGCAGCCGCCCTGCTCGAAACACTGATACCGTAACGACCTCACCACAGCGTCCTTGCAGCTAAAGCACCGGCCTACAGGTGCGT
The DNA here is from genome assembly GCF_001806795.1 of Brevibacterium sp. HMSC22B09. Taxonomy (NCBI): domain Bacteria; kingdom Bacillati; phylum Actinomycetota; class Actinomycetes; order Micrococcales; family Brevibacteriaceae; genus Brevibacterium; species Brevibacterium sp. HMSC22B09. The sequence continues at coordinate 6,932 of NZ_KV786023.1, forward strand.
AATGCTCAAGAGAACATTAACCCCACAGCACGCAGGGTGCGGGATTGCTTTTGTTTACGGAAACGAGGGGCAGCTAAGTCCCTACTGTGGGGAGGGCGGTCCGATGTCAGAGTTTGATGACGTCAATAGGTACCTCGAGTCGATGTATCGCGTCTTTTATTCGCTGCTTGCGATTGCTGACGAATCACGTGGACGTGAGCCCAGGCGAGTTTATACGCCGTTCGAACAAGAGCCGTCTCTATTCTTTGACGATGCTTATAGTGCAGTTGTCGATGCTGGCGTGATTATTGAAGATGACGAACTGCTGGCAGAAGCAGTAGCGATCGGGAACGAGTTCCTTGAGGTGCTTGAGGAAGAAGGTACCGAGGAAGACAGGTTCAACTTCAGCTATTACTTCGACCCGTTCGTTGAAATGCACCGTCAGGCGGGCCTGGACGTCTGAAGCCTCCGGATGCAGAGACCGCCACCGAAAGATGGGAGCTGCTGTTATTCCGTTTGGAATTTTTGCCTGCTTTTCAGTGCTGGACTGGGCGAGAAGTGACAAGCATCGAGGCCCAGTTGGTTTGGCAGAAGCCTCATCGGCGAAAGGATGCAGTTCTTCATGACGACTTCTAAGCAGTGGGTTCTGGCTTCCCGCCCCACCGGCACCCCAACTATGGACAACTTCCGCCTCGAAGAGGTGGAACTTCCCGAGCTTTCCGACGGCCAGATTCTCGTAGAGAACAAAGTCACCACGGTTGATCCCTACATGCGCGGCCGGATGAACGATGTGAAGTCCTACATTCCACCTTTCGAAATCGACAAGCCGATGACCGGTGGCGCTGTCGGCATCGTCCGCGAATCCCGCTCCGAAAAGTTCAAAGTGGGTGACGCCGTCAGCCACTCGCTGGGCTGGCAGGACGTCGCCGTCGTCGATGAGTCGGCTGCCAAGCCCGTCGACCTCGACATGGCACCCGCGCACGCCTACCTCGGCATCCTCGGCCTGACCGGTCTGACCGCCTACGTTGGTCTGACCCGCATTGCCGAAATCAAGGAAGGCGATGTCGTGTTCGTTTCCGGCGCGGCCGGCGCAGTCGGCTCGGCTGTCGGTCAGTTCGCACGCCAGCTCGGCGCATCGAAGGTCATCGGATCGGCAGGCACCGACGAAAAGGTTGAGCGGCTTATGGAGCTCGGCTTCGATAGCGCCATCAACTACCGTGAAGGCAATCTTTCCGCACAGCTCAAGGAAGCTGCGCCAGAAGGCATCGACCTGTACTTCGACAACGTCGGCGGAGAACACCTCGAAGCAGCCATTGCCCGCATGAACGAGTTCGGCCGCGTCGCCATGTGCGGCGCGATAGCGCAATACAACAACACCGAAAAACCCTCGGGGCCGCGCAACCTCGCACTGGCCATCGGCAAGTGCCTTACTCTGCGTGGATTCGTGCTCGGCAAGTATCTGGACGCCGCCCCTGAATTCCAGGAGCGCATGGCTCCGCTTGTCCTCAACGGCGACATCAAATACGACGTGACCACCCGCCACGGCATCGAAGCCATGCCTGAGGCATTCCTCGAGCTTTTCACCGGCGGCAACACCGGCAAGATGGTCGTCGAGATGTGACCACTGGGGTTCGCAAGCCGTGGTGAGCTCCTCCTCGTGAGAATGACGAGGGGGATCTCACCACAGGGGCTCCCATCTAAAAGCCGGTAAGTGCGTCTAGACAAAAGCTGAAGATTTCAGCCCTCAACCTTCGCGCCGCCGGCTAAACTTTTGCCCAGATTCACGCCGCGCGAAGGGCGCCGGCGCATTCCGGAGGGCCAACCCATGCAGAATCTGCAGAAGAAACTCACCCGAACATTTGCCGTCGGCCTGATTCTGATTATGGGCTTTGTTCTTGCCGGCTGCGAGGGCGTTGCTGCGGGGAAGCTCAATATTGATTTGAGCTTTGACAAGGAAGGGCGTCTCACAGGCACTTACAAGTTGGTGGTTAACACCGCCCTCGTTGAAGAGGAATTGTCAGCTTCCGGCGCCTCGCTCGACAAGGATGAAGTCAGTAAGCAACTCGACCGGCTGGTCGATGACCTGGAGAGTGACGCCCCAGAAGGGATGACGGTCGAGAAAATCGACACCGGGTCCGAAGCGGGGCTGAACATCACTCTTGACGAGGTGCCGTCCGGCGAATTCGACATCGACGGCCTCGAGGGCCCTGATGCTCTGGTGAACGTCAACAGTGACTTCATCTCGGTAGGTCTGGCGAACCCCGTCCAGCCGGAGGCTCTTCTCAACCACGGGCTGCCGGCAGACCCCTCTGAAGTGCTCACAGAAGCGCAGATGACACTCACTCTGCCAGGCAACATTGACCACGACACCGGCGGTGAGGTCAACGGCAACACCGTGACCTACGACCTGCTCACCTACGACGACTTTGCAATTGCCGTCTCAGCGCCGCTCTCCTCCGGCCCCTTTGCTGCCACCGGCTTCCCATGGATGTTCATGGCCATTTTGATCGGCGGAACCGTTCTGCCGATCATCATTGGGGCAGTGATCGTCGTGATCGTAGTCAAGAGGCAGAAAAAACAGCGGCCAGCACCAGCGTCTCCGGGTGCTTCAATGGCGTATCCGCCGCAGGGGCAACAGTCGGCCAACCCGGGCCAGGTGCCCCACGGCGGGCAGAACCCACCGCGGGGATACCCGGGCCAGCAGCCGCCGCAGAACCCACCTCACGGTTCAGGACCGACGCCGCCCAACCCTCCTCAGAGGTAAGCCTCGGCCGCCCGCTGCTGACACATTCGGCTGAACCGCAGGGCGCAGGCGAAGCTAGCTGGGGTGTTCCGCTTGATCAGTCGGAAACGACCTGCGTATTCCCTCCTTTAGTGAACCTCACCGTGCCCAAGGGCGGCAGGTTCGATCCATGGAGCACGTGGCTGAGTGCGCGGCGGGGCGACTGCGCTTGGTGCAGACGCTCAAGCCATGGCCGCCAGGCTTCAGCGTTGAGTCGAAAATCCGGGAAATAGTCGCCGAACCACTGTTTGAAAAGATGGCCGTGTGCGGTTTCCTGCAATTCGCCCTGCTTCCGCGCACCCGTCAGCAGCTCAGAGAGTAGGAAGTATTGGATCGGGCTGAAGCCGGCATTGTGCAGTTCTTCGGCTGTGTCTTTCCAAGATTGGGGGACGCGCGTGCCGCCCTTGACGACGCTGCCTGCAATGAAATTCATGATGGTCGCCCCTGGGAACGCAGGGCAATGGTCGAGCATGTAGCGAGACCACAGAGGGCGATCAGCTTCAGGGACTTCGCCCCAACCATCCGTTGGGTCGACGTTGTCAGATGTGCCTGTGCCGGTGTTGCCACGGTGAGTAGACATGGGAATGTTCCTTACCGGATCCCGGTGCGTCTGCGCGACGGGATCCATCGACTTGCATGAACGTTTGCTCATGCCGGTTCTTCCCCTGGGGCACCCCGCTCGATGGAGAGGGTTGCCGTGCAGCCAGCCAGGTACTGAAAGCTGCAACTCTTGAACCTGCTGACAACATACTGGAACTGGAGAAACTTCGGGCGGAAGCGGTAACAAATCGTCATATTTGCATACGCGTCCCAAGCTCTCTGTTTGCGGCTAGAATCACGCTCAAACACACGCCGCAAAGTGAAGCAGGGAACCAACCGGAGGCAACCCTATGCAGAACCTGCAGCCGAAACTCACCAGAGCACTGGCCATCAGCCTGGCTCTGATCATGGGACTTGTTCTTGCCGGATGTGGGGGAGTCGCCGCCGGAAAGGCGGACATCAATCTCGACATTGACGAAGATTTGCTTGTCAGCGGCACCTACCAGATGGGTGTTGACCTTGTTCGTCTTGAAAAAGAAAAGTCGATTTTCACATCTGTGCTGAGTGAGAGCGAACTCGATCAACGCGCTGATGAGATGGTCAGCGACTTACAGAACAGTATCCCGGAAGGGGCGACCGTCGAGAAAGTCAAAACCGGTTCGGAAATCGGGATCATGATCACTCTCGACAAGGTTGTGGCCGAGGACTTCGACATCGACGGTGTGCCTGGTCCCGACATCATGCTGGAAAAAGACGGCGGCGTGATCTCGATGAGTATGGAAAATCCGGTTTCGGCTACGGTTCTGGGAAATCTGGGATTCCCTGTGGACCCGTCAGAAACGGTTACTCAAGCACAGCTGACGCTGGCCTTTCCCGGCGACATTATTGATGCCGAAGGCGGTCGCGTCAACGGCAACACCGTGACCTACGACCTTCGCTCTTACGGGCAGAACACTATCGTTGTCAATGCGGAAGCACCCAGCTTCCCGTGGCTGCTCGTATTCGTCATCATCGGCGTGGTGCTGCTGCTGATCATCGGTGCCGTCGTCATCTTCCTGCTCCTCAAAAAGAAGAACGCTGGGCAGCCTGCCGCGCCAGTAGTCAGCGGCCAGTATCCCTATGACGGGCAGACTTCTGCCTATCCGGGATCCGGGCCTTACACGGGCCAGGTGCAGACTCAGGGGTATCCGGGGCAGCCGCCTCAGGGTTCGGGATCGGTGCCGACGTACCCTCCGCAGGGCTCAGGTCCGATGCCACCGCAAGGGGCAGGCCCGGTGCCGCCTCAACCTTGGCAGAGTCCGCCTCAGGGTTCGGGACCGGTGCCGCCTCAACCTCCGCAACCGCCGCAGGCATAAGCCGCCACACCTGTCGAGGCTGCCAACCTCACCCACAAAAAAATTCCCGGGCGCCATATGAACGGTGCCCGGGAATTGACTGGGGTGGCTAACGGGACTTGAACCCGCGACCCCCGCGACCACAACGCGGTGCTCTACCAGCTGAGCTATAGCCACCATCACTGCCGCTTGGACAGCATTGACAATGGTAAGTCACGCTCGGCCGTAAGGCCAAATCGGCTCATGTTTCACTCCGTCGAGCTCAACAGGCGCCTTGCTGAACCCCTGCATTCACACCGCGAACAGTCACGTTCTCACCAGCAGATAAACGAGCCATAACGTTTTCCGTGCAAACTGGGAACTGCAATATGCGCGGCGTAAAATCACTCAGGTGAAATAGCGGTTCACCCACCCGCTGGCAGGTTGGAACCAATCCCCTTTGACTCCCCAGTAGAAAGCCCGAGGATGAAGCACGCTGACGTCAGCTTTGCTGAGGACAGAACTGTCCTGCTGACGATCGACGGCGCCTCGGAACAGTGCCGCGACCTCGGCGCAGCACTTGCGGCCGTCCGCGACGAAGCGGCAATCGACGATCACCCCATATTCGTGCAGATCACCGACGGTGATTCTTCACATTCCGTGGTCATCGCGGCTGATGGAACAGTGGCAACAAGCGAACTTCCCATAATCCAGCCGCAGAACGCAGTAGAGAACAGAGAAGACCGCACTGTCGAAAGCGCGCAAGAATCAAAAGCTCCCGACCAGGGGAGCGGGCTGGAAAATCAGGCGGACACCTCGGCACCCTTCACAGAATCAGCCGTGCCATACGCCTCGGCTGCGGGATCCCCGGAGGGTGATTCCGCACCCCGGCCAGCAAGGGCAGACGGGCCGGTGGAGGAGCCTGGTGGCACCTCGGAAGAAAACGGCACAAGGCGAGCCGCAAGGCGCCACCGCACCCGGCAGGGCAACGGATCACTGCTGACCCGGCTGCTCTCTGACGAACCAAAACCAACAAGGACCGCACGCGAAGACCGCCGCAAACGCAGGCCATCCATGCTGGTGCCGTCAATCGTGTTGGCTGTCATGCTGATCGTGGTCATCGTTCTGTGGGTCATCCCATCATTCGTCGGCGCACCCGACGGCGGGCTGGAAGAAACCTCAGCAAATGTCTCCGGTGGAGCCGAACAGCCCAAACTGAGCCTCAAAAAATCAGACAGCGTCGTTCCCGGATTCAAGAATGAACCTGCGTGGGAACTCCCTGTCGACCCTGCGGCATCAGTCAGTGCATCCGAACGCGGAATCGTCGTAGTCAAAAACCAAACCGTCGACATCTACGACCCGGCAACCGGCCGCAAACGCACAAACATCACCATGGACGGCGATATTCAGATTGCCGCCGAGACCAAAATCAACAACCGCCCAGCCCTCCTGCTGCGCTCAGGTGATACCGCAGAAGTCCTCTTCGACGGTGAAGACAAAACCCACAAGTACGAACTTCCCAAGAACGCCGAAATCTCGCTGGCCGGAACATCACCCATGATCGTCGCAGACGAAAAGCTGTACCACTTCCACGATGACAAAGTGCACCCCGTTGTGGGCATCGAATCCGGCTTCACCCCCATGGGGCTCGACGGTCGGAAGATCATCACCGCCGCCTTCGACGGTGACGTCGCAGTATCCGACACCGACACTGGCCTGACGGAGAAGTTCTCACTCGAAAAACCTGGTCGCGACCTCGTAATCCTCAAGTGGGTGACAGCCGGACACGGCAAAATCGTCACCGTGTGGGGCGAAAGCGGAACTGAACTAGAATCCGACGCCTCTGTGCAGGTCGTAGTCAGCGACACCAGCCAAGGCAAGATCGTGTCAACGGTCGAAGCTCAGGCGAACCGAATCTCCGAAGCCAAATGGGAACGGGGGCAGGGCTTCCACCTGGCAGTATTCGGTCCCTACCTGTTCGACATGAAGACCGGCCTGCTGGTGCGTGACGAGGCAGGCGAAGATGTGCGCTTCGGGGAACCCCGCGGCACATACACGCCCGCAGTGGTCGAAGGCAGCCCCGCAATCGTCGCAGGTGACGCCGCCTACGAAACCAGCAACAACCTCATGGCCGTCGATTCGGACGGCGAATACGCGGTCGTCCGCAGCGAATCCGATACAATCAGAGGCTACGCACAAGCACACGAAGGGTAATAACGGGCGTTGCGCCGTACTTCGGTCAGACGTTCGAAACAGCTGAGCACGCACATTTGAGCACGTACAACGCTGATGCACACACCGGAAGGCGGCATGAGAATCACGTTCAAGCGCCCGGCGATAGCCGTCGCGCTGTGCTGTTTTGCCGCCACCGGCCTGCTGTTTACAGTTTCTGTCCCGGCAGCCTCACAACCGGAAAACGATCCGCCCCCGACTTCAGGCACCCCGTACGAGCCCACTGATCCTGACGGCAATAACAGCCCTTCGCCGTCAGACGAACCCTCCGACGACTCGGTGGACACTTCACCCACGGATGAGCCAAGCGACGAAGCGACGGAGAACCCGACGACGCAGCCGTCTGACGAACCTAGCGACGAACAGACCGGTACTCCGACGAATAAGCCAACCGAAAAGCCGACGGACAAGCCCACGTCGAAACCCACTCAGAAGCTAACTGAGAAACCAGACCCGGAGCAGCCGGACGAACCCGAGGATCCTCCAGCCGACGACCCGCGCCTGCCGCGCACAGGTCCGCCTGGCAGTAGTCCACTGCCTCCCGACGGCCGCTTCAACAGTGACAGCTCTGGCCGGCAGGGCGGCTATCCGGACACCGGCAACAGCGGCACAAACTGGGTTCCGCAGAGCCCCAGCCCCGGTTCTGGCGGCTATGCCGAACAGAACCGCGGTGCGGTCAACGACCCCGTTCCCACTCCTGAAGCCGAACAGACCGAGTCTTCCGAAGACGGCAGCCGCAACTCCGCGCTGAAAGGCAGCCAGGCTGGCGTGGACAATGCTGAAGCTCGCAGCAGCAGCCTGCTGTGGGGTGGCCTGACAATCCTCGTGGGCTTGGCCATCATTGTGGCGGCGTGGCTGTTCCTGCGCCGCTCACAGAAAGACCAGAAGCAGCGCGGCTGAGTGCGCCCCTGGCGCACAATGACGAGGCGGAGCACCAAATCCCGGAGTCTCGGCACCAGGGAGCCCCGGCACCTCGGCACCGGATCTTCAGAACAGCGGGCGGTCTGGCGTGTGCCCCTCAAGTTCCAACAGCATCCGCTTGCGCTCAAGCCCGCCGGCATAGCCGACCAAACCGCCGTCGGCGCCCATCACCCTGTGGCACGGCACGATGATGCTGATGGGATTGTGCCCCACAGCGCCGCCAACAGCCTGTGCCATGCCCGGTTTGCCCAGCTGCCGGGCAATCTGCCCGTACGTGGTCAGTTCGCCAAACGGAATGTCCAGCAGCAGCTGCCAAATGCGCTTCTGACTGTCGGTGCCGTGCAGAGCAATAGGAACATCGAAAGTCTGCCGCTGCCCGGCAAAGTACTCACGCAGCTGCTCAAGTGCCAGTCCGATGACCGGATCACCAGCTGCCGAGGCGGAGCTGAGCTCCCGCCCGAAAACTTCCGGTTCGGGACTGTGCTTGATGGGCACGTGGTGAACTCCGACCAGCTGGTCGTCGTGCGCGATGACAACGGTGGGCCCGGTCGGCAGAGTCACGTGCGCGTGACGGGCTGAGCACATAGGATCAGCGGCCGTCGTTTTCTATGTCCATGCGCTGCAGGCTGATCTGACGTGCCGAAGGTTCGACGTTGGACTTCACAACCGTCTTCTCTGTGACCTCGAAGTTTTCGCGGTATTTGCCGAACAACAGCCGGCCTTGAGAGACGAGCGCTGTTGAGGAATTGAAGATCATGAGCGTAAAGGGGAACAGCAGCCACTGAGCGAGCATCGACACTGAGCGCAGTCGTGAATAGCGCACAGGCCTGGGTGGGAGCAGGTTGACGAACACCAGCAGCGATGTGAGCAGCATGATCATGGCCACCTGCTGGATGGCACCGACCAAGAACGGCATGTTGCTGGTGAATTCCGGTGCGTTTTCGCCGGTGGCACGCAGCACCAGGAACGGCACCCAACCGCCTACGGCGATGATGAGCGAAACACTGGCAAGCGTGACGTGGCTTTCCAACAGCAGGATGAACTGACACAGCGTGCGGAAGAACTTGGGCTTCGAATTGGCCCAGCCTTTAACGGCGTACGGAACGTCAGATGCTCCGTAGGACCAGCGGGACAGCTGTTTGAACTGCGCTTTGATCGACTGGCCCAGGTTCCCCGCCAACACCGCGTCCTGATAAATGGGCACGTGCACCGGGATCACCCGGTAGTTGCCGTCGAAGTGGAAGTACGACCGCCAGAACTGGTGGCCGTCTTCGACGATGGTGCGCGTGGACCAGAAGTCCATGTCGATAAGCGCATCGAGCGGCTGCGAATGTGATGCGAAGTTCCGCAGCGAAAACGGCCGGACCGTCTGTGTGAGATTGAAGAAGCAGTTGGCCGATGCGATCACGCGGGTGACCGCGGGGGCATCCCAGATGTTCGACAGGTACAGCGCGATCGGCTGATAGGACGCCCGCTGACGGTCTTCAGCCCGAATGTATTCGTAGGCGACGTAGTCGAAGTAGCTTTCGTACGGCTTGTTGTCACAGTCGAGAGTGGTGACCATGACTTCGGCAGGGTCGTAGCCGTTTTCTTCCGCCCACATGGCTGTGCGCCGGCCGGCGTAGGTGATGTTGCCGCCCTTGCCGGTGATTTCACCGGGGATATCGCGGGGGTGTTCAACGAGTTCGTAGGTGCCGAACTTCGCGCCGTACTTTTCCTTCAGCCGCTGCGCCGTCAGCTGCATGTCCGGGCCACCGCGCTCTTCGTAGGCGAAGAAGATGTGCAGGTGATCCGCCGGTGTCGTTGTGTACAGCAGCCCGCGGATGGTCGGTTCGATGACTTCGTACGGTTCGTTGTACGCCGCAATGATGACTGCGTGCTGCACCCTGGCCGGGTGCGGGTAGTTCTGGGGGTTCTTCTGCACCTGCCGCAGCAGCTGCCGATGCTGGGCTGCCCTGAACGATCCCGGTGGGGTCGGCGGGACTCGTTTGCCGTCCAAGACCAGCGCAATGTCCAGCAAGCGTGCATTCCAGTCCACGCGGGCAGCCAGGCGAAAACGCCGCAGTCCGCGCACAAGGTCAATCGCACCGCGCACACCCCGAATGAACATGTAGGCGACGATTGCCAGCACCCACAGCGCACCCCACGTGGGGTTGATGAGCGACAGGATGACGACAGCCGCGAGGTTCCCGTAGCTGAAGAGCGCCGGGATCATTTCGAAGAAACGGTAGCGGGAGTCCCGCTTGCCCAGCGGGATTTCGTTGCCTTCGTTTGTCGGCAGAAGGGGAGCGGCGGTAGTGCTCATGTTCAGCTGTCTGCCGAGGTGCCTGGGGACTTCGGCTGGTCACTTTCGGCTGAGTCGGTGGGGAAGTACTCGGAGGTGATCTCCGATGCGATCTTGGCCGAAGCTGTTGAATCCGGGGCGTCTGCCGTGAACACCGCACGACGGTAGTAGGCGAGTTCGGCAATGGAATCGAGAATGTCGCCAAGGGCCCGGTGGTTGCCTGTCTTGGCAGGAGCGGAATAGTACGACGACGGGAACCAGCGCTTGGCCAGTTCCTTAACCGAGCTGACGTCGATGATGCGGTAGTGCAGATAGTCGACGAGTTCCGGCATCTGCTGCTGCAAGAACATTTTGTCAGTGCCGACTGAATTGCCGCCCAGCGGCGCCTTGCCGGAAACCGGGACGTGCGAACGGATGTAGTCCAAGACGTGCTTCTGTGCGTCGGCAACCGTGGTGCCCTGGTCGAGTTCGTCGATCAGCCCGGATTCGCGGTGCATGTTCGTCACGAAGTCGTTCATGTTGTTCCGCGCGGCCTCAGACGGCTTGATGACGATGTCGATGCCGTCGTCAAGCGGTTTGAGGTCGAAGTCGGTGACAATCGCCGCGACTTCGATCAGTTCGTCCGTGCCGACCTCAAGGCCGGTCATTTCGCAGTCAATCCATACAATTCTGTCTACAGCCACGACGCCCATATTAGCGGTGCGGTCTGACACAGCCCGCTGAGCGTGAGCAGACCGCTGAGAGTCCGCCCAGAACTCGGCTTTGTCGGGTACGTAGAATGGACAGTTGAACCGCAAGCTGATCGAAGGGGAGCGCGTGCGCTCAATTGCTGCAGTCGTGATGATCGTCCTGGGCGCTGTACTCGGCGTCGTCGGAGTTCTTCAGAAGACCGTGTGGGCACCGCCGGAAAACATTACGGCGACCACGCAGACTGATGAAAGCTCCGCCGCGGCCGTCATCGAGCCCGGAGTTCTCAACCTGTATCCCGGTGGAGCCCAGGTAACCGTTAAGGGCACCGGCGACATTACCGTTGCCCACGCCTCGAAGCCCAACGTCGAAGCGTGGCTCGGCGAAGCCTCCTACCTCGACATCACGGGGCTGAAAACCCAAGAAGAGCTGCGCACAGAAAAAGTTGCCGGCGAAGAAGACAGCGTGCCCAACCCCGCGGGAGCAGACCTGTGGGAAGACTCCACAACCGAACCCGAACAGGTGACCTTCACGTGGGACGAACCGGCTGGCGACACCTCGTTCTTGATCGGCAGCAGCGAAAAGACTGACCTGCAGGTCTCGGTTACGTGGCAGAACGACGCCACCAACGCGTGGTCGACCCCGCTGATCGTCATCGGACTCATCCTCATTGTTCTGGGCATCCTGCTGTTCATTTCCGGCACCAAAGCGAAGAAGCGCGAAAAAGAACGCGAGCAAGCGCGCCGTGAGCGCCGCCGCCGTCTGGCCCAGATGGGTTCGGCGTTTGCGATCGTTCCCGGCCTGGCGCTCGCAGGCTGTGGTGCACCCGAACTGCCCGAACCGCAGCCGTTGGAAACTCCCACCGCGCCGGCTGCCTCCGTCACCGACGAACAGCTTGAACGTGTGCTGGAGGACATCCACACGACTATCAAGGAAGCCGACGACAAACTCGACACGAAGAAACTCGGCGAACGTGCCGACGGCAGCTTCCACCAGCAGCGCGAAGGCGCCTACAAGATCAAGAAGAAGGATAAGAAGGCCAAGCTGCCGGCCGCCCCAGCCTTTGACGATGTCAAGGTGAACTTCACCTCGGCAACCGACTCCTGGCCGCGGATCACATCGGCAGTCGTCAGCGGAAACGACCAAACCCAGCTGGTCATGCTCAGCCAGCAGGACCCCCGCAGTCCCTACCGCCTATGGGCGCTGACCGTGCTCCTGCCCGGCGCTGAATTCCCAGAAGTCGAAGATGCGCGCGTCGGTTCAGGCCTCCTGGCGGCCGATCAGGACGGCCTGGTCATGACGCCCAAGCAGACCGTCGAAAACTACGCTGAAAAACTCCAGAAGCCCAACAAGGCCAAGCGCAAGGGCGACTTCGAAGACGACGCGTTCGCCAAACAGGAACTCGAAACGTACAAGAAGATCAAGAAGGAAATCGAAAAGGGCAACGGCTCGGCCAAGGTTGAGTACAGCCCCGGCAAGCAGATCGCAGCCCAGTCGACCACCGACGGATCGGCCATCGTGATCGGCTCGGCAGTGCAGACTCTTTCCCTGTCACCCGAAACGCGCGAGGGCCAAACCGGCGAACTCACAGTGCCCAACCCGCAGGCCAAGGTCGTCGGCGAAAGCAAAACCCAGCGCACACTGCAGACCGAATACACACAGGTCTACGCATTCGTCGTGCCCAAGAAGGGCGAAGGCAAGGTGCGCCTGATCGGCGTTTCAACCGCCATGTCCGACGCCAAACTCAGCGGCAACAACTGACGAGGAGAACATGACTATTCCCCAGCAGCCCGAACACCCCGGACACGGCCAGCAGGCAGAAGGCCCGCAGGCCGGCCAGCCGAACCAGCCCGGCCAGCCGGGAGCCCAGGAAGGCCAGCCAGGAGCCCAGGAAGGCCTGGACCTTTCAGCGGTTCGCGGACACGGCACCTCGGCAGCTTCGGCACCGGGCGGTGCGGCACAATCAAGCGAGGCACCCGGCCCCAACCAGGTCGAAGTTCCCGCACTCGCCTTCGAAGTGAACGAGCAGACCTTTGAATCGGCCGCCCGACTGTCGATGGAACTGCCCGTGGTGCTCGTGCTGTACTCCGGCCAGCAGCCCGAAAGCCAGCAGATCCTGCCCGTCATGCAGAAGATCGTTGAAGACCAGGCTGGTCGCGCAGTGCTGGGACTCGTGGATGTTGCCACCAGTCCCGCCATCCAGCAGGCATTCCAGGTGCAGGCCCTGCCGACGGTTGTCGCCGTCATCAAGGGCCAGCCCGTTCCGCTGTTCCAGGGTATGCAGCCCGAAGCGCAGATCCGCCAGCTGTTTGACCAGATCGCACAGGCGGCGAGCCAGGCCGGACTGCACAAAACCGCGTGGGTTAAAGGCGCTCCCGGGCAGCAGGGTCCCCGCCACCCCGAAGCGCTCGAAGCACTGGAAGCCGGCGACCTCGACCGTGCCGAACAGGTGTACAAGAACGCACTGGCCGAATCACCGGCAGATGACGAAGCGAAAGCCGGCATCGCCCGCGTCGGTCTGCTGCGCCGCACCCGAGACAAAGACCTCGCCGCTGTGCGACAGGCCGCAGCTGACAACCCATCGTCCGTTGATGCGGCAATCGACTGCGCCGACCTCGACGTAGCAGGCGGCCACGTAGAAGACGCATTCACACGACTGATCACGCTCATCGGAACCACCGCAGGCGACGACCGCGAAAAACTCCGCGTACACCTGCTGGACCTGTTCGACGCCGTCGGCGCTGAAGACGCACGCGTCGTCAAAGCCCGCGGCCGTCTGATGCGCGCACTGTTCTGATGACACGGCTTCTGAGCGCCGGACTGCTGGCGCTGGTTGGAGTTCTCGGCTTGGTGCTGGTGACATCAGCACTGTCCGTTGTCGGCTTTGACGGGCAGGCCCGCACCGAGGCGATGACCGCTGACGAACGCAGCCAGGCAGTCATGATCGACCAGCAGCTGATTCCCGTGACCAATGCTGTGGCGGAGGTCAGCGTCGAATCCGACAGTCCCGTGTTCATCGGAACCGCCAACGGGGTTGACGCTCGCAGCTACCTGTCGGGCACCGCGCACGACGAAGCCACCAAGATCAAACTGCCGGGCGAAATCGAGCACAGGTTCGTAGCCGGGGGAGACTCCCTGCCGACTGATCCCGAAAGCCGCGACTGGTGGATTGCACAGGAAACCGGGACATCGCCGAAGGTGCGGCTTGGCCTCGACAGCAACCCGCAGATGGTCGTTGTTGCCGCACCTGAAGGTGACCTCGCTGACGCCAAAATCACCGTCACGGTTGACACGCCCGGTGTTGTTCCTCTGGCACTCATCGGCCTGGCTTTCACAGTGCTGGCCTTCGCGGCTGCAGTGTGGCTTTTCCTGTCCTGGAAGCACGACCAGCCGAAGGTCGCGGTGGGCCGCCGACGCGGTGCGGGCGAACAAGATGCCGAGGCGCCCGGCACCCGGGTGCCAGAAGGCGAGGAGCCGGGCGGCACCTCGGCAGCAGATGGGGAGCCGGACGCTCAGGTGCCAGAAGGCGGGAAGCCGGGCGGCACCTCGGCAGATGTGAAGAAGACAGCGGAGGGAGCCCGATGAAGCGCGCACTCAGCCTGATGACGGCAGCCTTTGCGGGACTGGGGCTGCTGAGCGCGTGTGCCGGCGCGCCGCCGATTGCCCGGCCTGCGGTTCCGCAGTCCAGCGAATACGCGAAGGCGCCGCTGCGTGCCGGCGATGGTTCGGAGTTCATCACCGACTACACGAAGAAACTGCAGAAAGCGCTTGCTGATGACGGCAAAGGTCTGGATGAAATTCAGGGCGGACCGATGCTCGACCGCACAAAAGCTGAAGTTCTCGTAGCGAAAGCCGAAAAGAAGAAACTCGGCACGGTCGGCTTCGACAAGGTGGTTGCAGGCGGGCCGAAGCAGTCGGAGTATCCGCTGTGGTTCTTTGCCTTCGCCAATGCTGACGATGCCGAATCCGGCACGCAGGCTCTCCTGGTGACGCGTGAAGACGCCAACAGCGAATGGACAGTGCAGCAGGGACTTTTCATCGACCCCGAGCGGGTGCCGAACCTCGCACTGGAAGACGGCCAGGTTGCTGAGGCAGGCAAACAGTACGCCGTCGATTTCGGCAAGACCGTCACCGCGGTCAAGGACTACCTCAGCGGTGCGGGCAAATCCGGCGGCGGCGATTCGCTGGATGACTTTGACTTAAGCGGCGACGGCTTCAAGGGCTACCGCGACTACGTTGACGAGTACGCGAAAGACACCAAATCGTTCAAGCGCGTTGAATCACGCTGCCAGCCGTACACGGAAATCGACTTCGAAAAGTACGCGGTGAAAGCTGAGGGCGGCGGCGCTGTTTCGATGGCGGAAATGCGGTGCACCATCACACTCGAGGTGCCCGACGACTTCAACTTCACACTCCCCAAACAGGTTTCCGCCATCACCACGGGGAAGAAGAACGGCAACCGCGTAGAAATCGAAGCGTCAATCCCGTTCCTCATTGAAACCAGCAAGGACAAGACCAAGCTCACCAGCCCCGACTGGTTCCCACTGTCCGGCAAACAGACCTCCGCAAAGGGTGGGGGCAAGGACAAGGGCGAAGACAAAGGCAAGGACGAAGGCAAGGACGAAGGCAAGGGTGAAGGCAAGAGCAAGGACGAAGGCTCCGGCGACTGAGCCGCGCTGGCCTAGGTTGGCTCAGGCTGGTTTTGGCGGTCGGGGCGCGCCCTTAAGCCTGGTTACCACCGGGTAGCAACAAAAACTCCCGTTAGCAGTTACGGCTAAAGCGCAGATTCCGGCTAAGGGGTGTCTCGGTGCGGCTAAGGCGTGGATTTGTTGCTAACGGGTGTTTTTGTTGGTGGATTGGCTGGCCGAGGTGCCGGCTGACTGGCCGAGGTCTCTTCTGGGGGCGAGGCGCCTTCTGGCTCGAGGTGCCGGGTCCGCCGGCTTAAGCCCCGTACTGCTGGGCGATGCGGTCTACGCGGATAAGCCACAGGATGCCGAGCACTGGCAGCACCAGCGGAACGAAGCCGTAGCCGATGCCGAAGCCTGACCACACGGTGGCTTCGGGGAAGAGCTCCGGCCTAACAAGGCTGAAGATGCCGACGGCAATAACTCCGACAAGTTCGATGAGCACCGAAACGACAGCAATCCGGTGGGCTGTGCGGTTGGCGATTGCCAAACAGACCGTCGCGACAATGTAAACAACAGCCGAAAACGCCGACAGGCTGTAGGCCAGCGGCGCACGGTCGAAGTGCGAAACAAGCTGGTAACCGGCCCGCGCGGATGCCGACAGCGCAAAGATGCCGTACACCGCGGTCAGGGCGCGCCCTGGCCCGGAGTGCATTGCAGAGTATGCGTGCGGCTTGGTGCCGGAAACTCCAGCGTTGTCAGCGTTTGCGTTCGTGTTCACAGCCAGATCTGGTCCATTCGAATAATCATGACGATGACGGTGGCGCCGGCTGCGGCCAGCACCCACGGGCCCCATTTGCTGGGCTCAATGTATCCCCACACCGCGGCTATCGGCACGAGGATGATTGCGGTCAGCACGTACCCGAAGAACAGCAGCGGGTCGGCATTTGTCTGCCCGAAAAGCACAATGCTGGTGACCAGCTGAACGATCAGCAGCAGAAGCACTGCACCTGCCCACCAGATCATTGCGATCGGTGCCGGACGGTTTCGCAGGGCCTGGATGGTGCCCCACAGGGCAAGCAGCCCGGCGGCCGCATATTGGGCATAGGTCAGGAACGCAATCACGCCTTAGAGTGTATCGCCGCGGTCGTTAGACTCGGTGTGTGCGTTCCTATTTCGACTATGCAGCGACATCGCCCATGCGCCCTACCGCGCTGAAGGCCTACACCGACGAACTGCAGAAAATCGGCAACCCATCGGCCCTGCATTCGCTGGGCCAGCAGTCACGCCTGCGCTTGGAGGATTCGCGCGAGGTGCTGGCTGGGGCGGTCGGCGCGTCGACCCCGGCCGAGGTGGTGCTCACCTCAGGCGGCACAGAAGCCGACAACCTGGCCATCAAGGGTCTGTTCTGGCATCGCAACGGCGTGCCGGCCGAAGGCACGGGCGCGCCAACACCCGCCCCTGAACTGTCGCACCCGATTATCATCACCACCCCGATTGAGCACAACGCCGTCCTCGACACCGCCGGCTGGCTTGAAACCCAAGGCGCGCAGGTGCTTCTGGTCGACGTTGACACCGACGGCGTCATCAAACTCGACCACCTGGAGGAGCTGCTGCGCGACCACGGCGACCGCACGGCCCTCGTGTCGATCATGTACGCCAACAACGAAATCGGCACTGTCCAGCCGATCAAGGAAGCGGCAGCACTCGCCAAGGCCGCGGGCGTTCCCATCCACACTGACGCGGTGCAGGCATTCGGCCAGCTGCCGCTGAACTTCGCCGATCTGGGTGTTGACGCGATGACTGTCACGGCCCACAAGATCGGCGGCCCGGTGGGCATCGGCGCTCTCATCCTGTCGCGCGACATCAAGGCGGTCCCCGTTCTGCACGGTGGTGGCCAGGAGCGCTCGCTGCGTTCGGGCACCCTTGATGTTGCAGGGGCTGCCGCTTTTGCCGCCGCCGCGCAGGAGGCAACGGGGGACATAGCTCACGAGGCGCCGCGCCTGTCTGGTCTGCGTGATCGGCTGATCGCCGGTATCGAGGACAGCGTCCCGGATGCTCACCTGTCAGGCCACCGTGAAGACCGGCTGCCGGGCAACGTCCACTTCACTTTCCCCGGAGCGGAAGCCGATTCCCTCCTGTTCCTGTTGGACGCGGCAGGTTTTGCCACCTCGGCCGGTTCGGCCTGCAGTGCCGGTGTCAACCGGCCCAGCCACGTACTCCTGGCCTGCGGACGCAGCGAAGACGAGGCCCGCTCATCCCAGCGGTTCACACTGGGCCACGGAACAACAGAAGAAGAAGTCGACAAGCTCATCGAAGTCCTGCCCGGTGTTGTCGAGCAGGCACGCAAAGCCGGCATGAACTCCGCCTACGACTGGAGCCAAGCCGACTGAGCCGCAGTTCGGAATAGAATCAATGGCCCAAACGCTGTAACAGCAGAGCTTTGTAACAGCAGGGCGCTGTAAGATCGCGGGCGCTTTCACAGCCAGCAGCCCAATCGAAGGAGGGACCGTGAAGGTACTGGCAGCCATGTCAGGCGGTGTGGACTCAGCTGTCGCCGCCGCACGAGCCAAAGACGCCGGACACGAAGTCGTCGGCGTGCACTTGGCGCTGTCGCGTATGCCCGGAACCCTGCGCACGGGGTCGCGCGGCTGCTGCACCATCGAAGACTCCCGCGATGCCGCCCGCGTTGCCGGCATGCTCGACATCCCGTTCTACGTGTGGGACTTCTCCGAGCGCTTCAAAGAAGACATCGTCGATGACTTCATCGCCGAATACTCACAGGGACGCACCCCCAACCCGTGTATGCGCTGCAATGAGCGCATCAAGTTCGCAGCCCTGCTCGACCGTGCGCTCGCCCTGGGCTTCGACGCGATTGCCACCGGCCACTACGCCGAAATCCAGTGGGTCGACGGCCACCCGCAGCTGCACCGCGGTCAGGACATGAACAAAGACCAGTCCTATGTGCTGGGCGTGCTGACAGAAGAGCAGCTGCGCCACTGCTATTTCCCCATTGGCGCCAGTGCCGCCAAGGCCGATGTTCGAGCCGAAGCTGCCGAACGCGGCTTCCCCGTGGCGAACAAGCCCGACTCCTACGACATCTGCTTCATCCCCGACGGCAACACAAAAGCGTGGCTGGCAGACAAGATTCCCATGCGCCCCGGTCTCATCAAAGACAAAGAGGGCGAAGTGCTGGGCGAACACGACGGCGCACAGTCGTACACCATCGGCCAGCGCAAGGGTCTGGGAATCGACAAGCCGACCGCCGACGGCAAACCCCGCTACGTGGTCGACGTCGACACCCGCACGAACACCGTCACGGTGGGCCAGAGGCCGGACCTTTCCATCACTCGCTTAACGGGCATCCGCACCACGTGGTGCGGTCAGCCGCCGGAAGGTGCCGGCAGCTCCGAAGATCAGGCCATGGAATGCGAAGTGCAGATCCGCGCCCACGCTGAACCGGTACCGGCCCGCATGTGGATGGGCGAATATCTGCCGGATCCGCCGGAAACCGAATTCAACGTTCCGCAGGCTCGGCCTGCCGGACAGCTGATGCACATCAGCGTCGACGAACCCCTAAGCGGTGTCGCACCCGGCCAGACGATGGTCGTCTACGACGGCACCCGGGTGCTCGGCCAGGCCACGATCGACCGCACGGCAGCCTGACATGACCGGCCAGTCTGCATCACCCGGTTCGCCGCTCACTTCGCCCATCACCGCCGAACTGGCAGCGGCCGGCACCAGGCCCATCGACCGAGCCCGCTTCGCTGCCGGCGGTGTGCTGTTCTCCCAGCGCAGAGCAGGCCAGCAGGGTGTCGGCATTTTCTTCAGCGAAGGCGAGGCTCAACCCCGCGACATCCTGCCGGAGAACCTGACGGCAGGTTCGCGCGTTCACGAATACGGCGGCGGCGCGTGGGACTGCGCAGACGACGGCACGATCGTGTTCGTCGACCGGGTTTCGCAGCGCCTCTACACGGTCACCCCTGGCACAGCCCCGCAGATGCTTACAGATGATTCCGCCGGCAGTGTGTTCTTTGGTGACATAACGGCAGCCCGCATCCCCTCAGCTGCCCCGACCGGCACCTCGTCAGCCCCTGTTTTCACCGCGGTACGTGAGTTCCGCGGCACGCACCCGCACGACGTTGTTCGAGACATCGTCCTCATCGACCCGAGCGCAGACACCCCTGTGCGCTCGCTTTTCCCCGCGGACTGGAAGGGGGAGGACCGCCCGCACTTTGTGGCGTATCCGCGGCTGTCCCCGGATGCACAGCACCTGGCGTTCATCGGCTGGGACCACCCGGATATGCCGTGGGATGCCACCCGCCTGTTGCTGGCTGACCTCGACCCGCAGACCCTCAAACCGCAGGGTTCGCCCGTGGCCATCCTGGGTGCTGAGAAGCGTCAGTCGATTCTTCAGCCCGAATGGCTCAGCCGCTCCACACTGACGGTCAGCACTGACGCTCGCGGCTCGTGGTCCGTGGTGAGCTTGGATGTGCGCGTGTTTCGGGATCGTGCGCTCGGCACTCCCGGAACTCCCGAGGCGGAGGTTGCCTCTGTTCTTGACGACCCCGGTGAGATCGGGGGTCCTCTCTGGACGCTGGGTTCACGCTGGTACCTGCCGGTGCTCGGCGGGCAGCGGATCGTGGCGACCGCCGCGCGCGACGGAATCTCGACCCAGCGCACTGCAGCGCTTTTGTGGGCCGACAGCCGCCCCGACTACCAGGGCAGCGGCCCCGTGGATTTCGAAGCCGACATCGACTGGGCCGAAATCGAAGACTTCCGCGACACCGTCGCCCTCATCCGCGCAGGCGGACGTAACCGGGTTGACGGCCTGTACACCTTCGACATCGCTTCAGGTGAGCTCGAACCGGTGGCCCTGTCGATCGTGCTGCCGGAGAGCTGGTCGGCTATCGCCGAATACCTGCCGCGGGCCGAAGTGCGCGAATACTCCGGCATTCAAGCTGTCTGGTACCCGCCGCGCAGGCCGGACAGTGCAGCGGAAGACGACCGCGGTGCGACCGGTGACCTCCACCTCGGCGGCGGTGCTGAACAGGCCCCACCGTGTGTGGCGTTTGTACACGGCGGCCCGACCTCGCGCGTTGTTCCGCGGGTGACGCTGCACCACGCGTACTTCACGTCCCGAGGGATTGCGGTCATCGACGTCAACTACCGCGGCTCGACCGGAATGGGACGGCAGTACCGCGAAGCGCTCAAGGGCCAGTGGGGCGTGCTTGACGTTGCCGACACCGTGACTGTCGCCCAGGGCTTGGCCGAAGACGGCCTCATCGACCCTGACCGCGTGGCCATCAGCGGCGGTTCCGCCGGCGGCCTGACGGTGCTGCAGGCGCTGACTACAACAGACGTCTTTGCCTGCGGAAGCTCGTATTACGGGGTTGTGGACCTGCGTTCGCTTGCCGAAGACACCCACGACTTCGAATCCCGCTACCTGGATGGGCTCGTGGGCGGTGGGGATCCCGAAACGCTGCGGAAAGCATCACCGCTGGCCCGCCTTGAGGACATCAGCGCACCCGTAGCCGTGTTCCAGGGCGAAAAAGACGCCGTCGTCCCGCCGAACCAAGCGCGCGCACTCATCGACGCACTGGAAAAGGCAAACCTGCCCTACGCCGCACGATTCTTCCCCAGTGAAGCCCACGGCTTCAGTGATCCCGAGGCCATCCGCACCTCGCTGGAAGAAGAACTGAGCTTCTACGGCCGCATCATGGGCTTCCCCGTTGACGTCCCGCCGGTGCAGCTGCGAGGACGCGGCAGGTGAACCTGACGGCCACAACCGGCGTGTGGGCCGGAACCGAACCGCGTGAAGCTTTCAGCGCCGCCGTCAGCGCATCTGGCGAAGGCCTGCCGGCCATCCCGCAGATCGCCCAGCCTGCCGAGGGCGGCACCCGCTGGGCGTTGGACTTCCTGGCACCGGCGGCGGGCATGCTCGACCTGCCCGTCGACCTCAGCCCCGCCGGCTGGCGGCTGGCCAGGGGAGAGGGCCGCGAACAGCGACTCAGCCGTTCTCACACCGCCCAAATCCTCGACGCCGTCGAAGAATACTGCGACGAACGCCCCACGTTCCTCACCCTGCCCGGGCCGTGGCACCTGATCCGCCACATGACACTGCCGACTGGGGCGCCCGTGCTGTCCGGCTTCGGTGCCGTGCGCGATGTCCTGCAGGCTTACGCTTTCGCTGTCCAGGCGCACCTTGCCGAGGTGGAGCGCAGGACCGGGCAGGCACCTCGGGTGCGGATTGTGGAGAGGCACCTGGACCCGATCCTCACCGGGTCAGTGCCGACCGACTCCGGGTTCCGGACCCTGCCCGCCCTGCCGGAGCAGGCAGTGTTCACAGGACTGCAGTCCTTCCTGGCCAGGTGCGGGGAGAGCCCGCTGCTGCACGTGCCGAAGCTTGCGACCGTGCGGATCGGCGGGAAGGACATTCGGCACGCTGATCAGCTGCTCGACATCGGTGCCCGGTCGATTGTTGTCGATCTGCCGGCTGGCTCTGGAGCGGCTCGGTCTGATGGGGCTGCTGTCGAGGTGGCGGCTGGTGATTCTCCGGCCGGTCTGGCCCGGTGGGAGCGGCTGGCTGAATGGGTTGATGCCGGGCACGAGGTGTGGCTTAACTTCCCGCACACCATCCAGCGGGCGCGGTTAAGTCAGACCCTGGCGCTAGTGTGGGAGCCGTGGCAGAGAATCGGCATGAGCCGCACCTCGGCAGCCCAGTTCGGTGTCCTGACCGGCCTTGCTGAACCGGCTTCTGCAGGTCTGCTGCCCTCACGGGCTGACACCGGCACATGCCGCAGCCTCATGGAGGCCGCAACGGATATTCACAACGCGCTGAAAGAAGAAGAATGAGCACCTATTCACCGGAACAGGCAGCCGAACGCGCTGCCCGGCTGCGCGCTGAAATCGAAGAACACCGCGAGGCCTACTACGTCCACGACGCCCCCACGATTCCGGATGCCGACTTCGATGCGCTCATGCGCGAACTCGAACAGCTCGAAGCCGATTTCCCGGAACTGGCTGCAGCAGATTCACCCACCCAGAAGGTCGGCGGCGGCGTTGACACAGAAGCCTTCGCGCCGGTCGACCACGTGGCCCGCATGTACTCACTGGACGACGTCTTCTCCGTCGAAGAACTCGACGCCTGGTTCGCCCGGGTCAAGCGCAGCGTTCCAGCCGGCACGCAGTTTCTGTCGGAAGTGAAGATCGACGGTCTGGCGTGCAATCTGCTCTACCGCGACGGCACACTGGTGCGCGCTGCCACGCGCGGTGACGGCTACACCGGCGAAGACATCACGGCGAACATCCGCACGCTGAAAGACATTCCGGTGGAATTGGACACTGACGCCCCGCCGGCGCAGGTCGAAATCCGCGGGGAGGTTTTCTTCCCGCTGAAAGACTTCGCTGATCTCAACGCGGGCCTCATTGACGCCGGCAAGGACCCCTTTGCCAATCCGCGCAACGCCGCAGCTGGTTCGCTGCGCCAAAAAGATCCCAAGGTCACAGCGCAGAGGCCGCTGCGCATGCTCGTCCACGGTGTTGCCGCCTGGGAGGCCGGTGAGGGCCAGGAACTGCCCAAGCGTCAGTCTGAGGTCTACGACATTCTAGGTTCGTGGGGCCTGCCCATTTCGCAGTACTACAAGCACTGCGAAACCGAAGACGACGTGCATGCCTACATCGAGCACTACGCCGAACACCGGCACGACCTCCTGCACGACATCGACGGCATCGTCATCAAAATCGACGACTTCGCGGTGCAAGAACAGCTGGGCTATACATCGCGAGCACCCCGCTGGGCGTGCGCGTACAAGTACCCGCCAGAAGAAGTCACAACAGAACTGCTCGACATCCGCGTGCAGGTGGGCCGCACCGGCCGGGTGACCCCGTTCGCCATTATGGAACCCGTCCTGGTGGACGGCTCGACGGTCGAAAAGGCCACTCTGCACAACGGCTACGAGGTCAAACGCAAGGGTGTGCTCATCGGCGACACCGTTATCCTGCGCAAAGCCGGCGACATCATCCCCGAAATCCTCGGGCCGGTGGTTGATAACCGCGACGGCACAGAAGTCGAATGGCACATGCCCACCCATTGCCCGGACTGCGGTACGGAACTGGTCGAACAGAAAGAAGGCGACCGCGACCTGCGGTGCCCGAACTCACAGACCTGCCCGTCCCAGGTGGCCAACCGCCTGTTCTATCTGGCTTCCCGGGCAGCACTCGACATCGAGGCCCTCGGCGAAGAAGCCTCGCTCGCACTGACCAACCCCCTGAGCCCGGACGAACCCCCGCTGCGCTCAGAAGCAGGCCTGTTCGACCTCAAGGCCGAAGACCTTGCCGATGTGTGGGTTGAACGCGAAGAAAAGAAGAACGGTGTGCCCACCGGCAACATCAAGCGCATCCGCTACTTCTACAACCAGCCCGAGTACTACACCTCAGGGCCGGACAAGGGCCAGATCAAAACCCCGGCTCAGCCGTCTGCGGGCACGCTGCGCATGCTCCAGGAAATCGAGGGGGCAAAAGACAGGCCGCTGTGGCGCGTGCTCGTTGCCCTGTCCATCCGCCACGTGGGCCCCACCGCCGCGCGGGCGCTGGCAGCTCACTTCGGATCAATGGAAGCGCTGCGGGCCGCCGACCTTGATGCTCTGACCGAGGTTGAAGGTGTGGGCACGACAATCGCCCAGTCGCTCCTTGACTGGTTCGAAGTCGACTGGCACGCAGAAATCGTCGACCGCTGGGCCGCCGCCGGGGTGTCAATGGCCGACGAGGTCGCCGAAAGTGCCGAAGAAGCCGGGCCGAAGCCGCTGGAAGGCAAAACGGTCGTGGCGACGGGCTCGCTCGAAGGCTACACGCGGGACTCCGTGAAGGAGGCCATCATCGTCGCCGGAGGCAAAGCCGCCAGTTCGGTCTCGAAGAAAACCGACTACGTTCTGGCCGGCGAAAAGGCCGGTTCGAAGCTCGCAAAAGCAGAAGAGCTCGGCATCACCGTGCTGACAGAAGAGCAGTTCAACGCGCTGCTGGCCGGAAAAGACGTCTGAGTCAGCGGAAGTACAATCAGACCAGCAGTTATATCAAGCAGAAAGGGTGACGATGTCGGAGGAATCCGCAATCACATCCGACCAGATTGCGCACTTGGCGCAGCTGTCGCGCATCGCCATGAGCGATGAAGAACTCACAGGACTCGCTGACGACCTCGGCACCATCATCGAGGCCGTCGCGCAGGTCAAGGAAGCAGTAGGGGAAGACACCCCGGCCACCAGCCACCCCATCCCGCTGACCAACGTCCTGCGCCCCGACGTCGTGGGCCCCGTGCTCACCCCCGAACAGGCTCTCTCCGGCGCTCCCGCGCAGGAAGACAGCAAGTTCCTCGTGCCGCAGATTCTGGGGGAGGACTGACATGGCCGATCTGACTCAGCTTTCCGCACTCGAACTCGCTGAAGGCCTCAAGGCCGGCGAATACAGCTCGACCGAAGTGACCCAGGCGCACCTGGACCGCATCGAAGCTGTCGAACCGCAGGTCAAGTCCTTCGTCACCGTCACCGCCGACACCGCTCTGGCGGCAGCGGCCGATGTTGACCGTCGCCGTGCGGCAGGCGAAGACCTCCCGCTGCTGGCCGGTGTGCCAATCACCCACAAGGACCTCGTGGCCACGGAAGGCATCCGCACCACCGCATCCTCGAAGATGCTCGAAGACTGGGTGCCGCCGTACTCCGCCACCGTCTACGAAAAGACGAAGGCCGCCGGCATGCCCATGCTCGGCAAGACCAACCTCGACGAATTCGCCATGGGCCAGTCCACCGAACACTCGGCGTTCGGCCCCACCCGCAACCCGTGGAACCTCGACCGGATCCCCGGCGGTTCTTCCGGTGGTGCGCTCGCCTCGCTGGCAGCATTCCAGACGCCCCTGGCACTGGGCACCGACACCGGCGGGTCCATCCGCCAGCCGGCTGCCTTCACCGGCACCGTCGGCATGAAGCCCACCTACGGTTCAGTTTCCCGCTACGGCATCATCGCCATGGCAAGCTCGCTGGACACCGTGAGCCCGTCGGCGCGCACGGTTGCCGACACCGCGGCCTTCCACCAGATGCTGGCCGGTCATGACCCACTGGACTCGACGTCCCTGCCGGACGAAGTCCCGGACTTCCTCGCAGCTGCCAAGCGCGGTGCCGAAGAAGGGCTGAAGGGCAAGCGCCTGGGCGTTATCCGCCAGCTGCTCAGCGACGACACCTCAGAGTCTGTGCGCGCTCAGTTCCAGGCCGCCGCCCACGAAGCCCAGAAGCAGGGTGCAGAAATCGTCGAAATCGACGTGCCCAGCCTCGGCTACGCGGTGCAGGCCTACTACATCCTCATGTCGTCGGAAGTGTCGTCGAACTTGGCTCGCTACGACGGCATGCGCTTCGGCCTGCGGGTCGAACCCGAAGAAGGCCCCGTCACCGCTGAAACCGTGATGGCTGCCACTCGTGCCGCCGGTTTCGGCAAGGAAGTCAAGCGACGCATCATCATGGGCACCTACGCCCTGTCGGCAGGGTTCTTCGACGCGTTCTACGGCTCAGCGCAGAAGGTGCGCACCCTCATCCAGCGCGACTTCGCCCAGGCCTTCGAACAGGTCGATGCGCTCATCGCACCCACCACGCCGAACACCGCGTGGGAATTCGGTGCGGAAAACCGCCTGAGCCCCATGGAGATCTACCTGTCAGACGTCACCACGATCCCCGCGAACCTCGCGGGCATCCCCGCCATGAGCCTGCCGGCCGGCCTGGCAGACGACGGCCTGCCCGTCGGTCTGCAGCTGCTGGCACCGGCCAGGGCCGATGAGCGTCTGTACCAGATCGGTTCGGGCTTCGAAGCCGCGCTGAACGCAGCTCGCGGCGGCAGTGTGCTCGACAACATCCCCGCACTCGCAGCGGACAAGAACTGAGGAGCGGAAACATGAACTACGAAGAAGCCGTATCTAAATACGATCCGGTCCTCGGCATCGAAGTCCACGTTGAACTCGGCACCGAGACCAAAATGTTCGACGCCGCCCCGAACACCTTCGGCGGCACCGCAAACGCCAACGTGACCCCCACCTCGCTCGGCCTTCCCGGATCGCTCCCGGTGGTCAACGAAAAGGGTGTCGAATCGGCCATCAAGATTGGCCTGGCACTGGGCTGCGAGATCGCCGAATCGTGCCGTTTTGCGCGCAAGAACTACTTCTACCCGGACCTCGCGAAGAACTTCCAGACCTCGCAGTCTGACGAACCGATCGCCTACGACGGTTCGGTCGAAGTTGAACTCGAAGACGGCGAAATCGTCACGGTCCCGGTTGAGCGCGCCCACATGGAAGAAGACGCCGGCAAGAACACCCACGTGGGCGGTTCCGGCCGTATCCAGGGTGCCGAATACTCGCTGGTCGACTACAACCGCGCGGGTGTTCCGCTGGTCGAAATCGTCACCCGTCCCATCGAGGGCACCGGCGCACGCGCACCGGAAGTCGCAGCCGCCTACGTGCGCACACTGCGTGACATCTTCCGCGCCCTCGGAGTGTCCGAAGCTCGCATGGAGCAGGGCAACGTGCGCGCCGACATCAACGTGTCGCTGCGCAAGTCGCCGGATGCGCCACTGGGCACGCGCACCGAAACCAAGAACGTCAACTCGTTCCGCTCGATTGAGCGTGCGGTGCGCTACGAGATCGTCCGCCAGGCCGAACTGCTTGATGCCGGCGAATCAATCCTGCAGGAAACCCGCCACTTCCACGACGAAACCGGTGAAACCTCGCCCGGTCGCGAAAAGTCGGATTCCGATGACTACCGCTACTTCCCGGAACCGGACCTCGTGCCAGTTGTGCCGTCGCGCGAATGGGTTGAACAGCTGCGCGCCGAACAGCCCGAACTGCCCACGGCAAAGCGTCGTCGTCTCATTGGCGAATGGGGCTTTTCCGACCTCGAAATGCGCGATGTCATCAACGCCGGGCTGCTCGAAACGATCGAAGCGACCGTCGCCGCCGGTGCCAAGCCGCAGGGTGCGCGCAAATGGTGGACCGGTGAAATCGCCCGCCAGGCCAAGCAGCAGGACGTCGAACCGGAAACCCTCGTGGCTCCGGCTCAGGTTGCCGAACTCGAAAAGCTCATCGCAGACGGCAAGCTGAACGACAAGCTGGCCCGCAAGGTCCTCGACGGCGTCATCGCCGGTGAGGGTGACCCGCAGGCGGTCATGGAAGCCAAGGGCCTGGAAATCGTCAAGGACGATGGCGCGCTCGAAGCCGCCGTGGACGCCGCGATTGCCGATAACCCTGATGTTGTCGAGCGCATCAAGGGCGGTCACATGCAGGCCATCGGCGCCCTCATGGGTCCCATTATGAAGGCCACCCGCGGGCAGGCTGACCCCAAGCAGGCACGCGAACTCATCATGAAGAAGATCGGCTGATATGACTGCGCGCTGGCGGAAACTGTGGGAACGCGAACTGGGCTCAACCGTGCCCAGCTACCGCTTCCTGGTGGCAGATTCCGTCAGCGAATCAGTCACCCGCGCGTGGAAGGCCCGCGGGTACGAACTGGCAAGCACTTCCGGCAGCACCAAGGCACTCGGCCCGCTCATGCACCGGAACGTGCTTGCCAGTCGCGCCGTTTTCATCGGCACAACAACCGTCGGCGGGATCGTCACGGGAGGACTGGCGTTCCTTACCGGCGTTGCCTCGCTCATCGTCGGTGACCTCGTGGATCCCGGCGCAATCCTCACCGGACTGTCAGCCGCCGGCACGCTCGGCACATCCGGGTACACGGGTGCGCGCTACCTACGGGATCCCAAGCGGCTGAACAAGAAGGCGTTGGAAGACGCACAGAACGCTATGTGGCTTACCCCTCAGGCGCTCGGCTATTCCTTTGGGCGGCAGGACACCGATGAACAGCGGCTGTTCCACCTGACCGTGCACATCGCACAGCAGATCAGCCGCACCCCAGCCTGGAACGACCCCGTGCTGGAAGACCACGTGTCTCACATCGATCTTGACCACGCCGTGTCGACGATCGGTGTGCGGCTGCAGGAAATCTTCCTGCTGCGCAGCGAACTCGAATCTCTGCGCGATAGGCGAACCGCACCGCAGATCGACGCCTATCAAGAACAGCTTGCCGCGGCATTCCGTTCGATTGCCGACCGTGTGACCGCAATGCACGACTACCTGGGCGGTCTGGGCCGCCTGTCGGTCAAACTCAGCGAACTGCAGCGCAGCGAACAGTCTCGTGAAATCGGGGAACGTGTGCTCGACGTGGTCGCTCGCACCGCTGCTGATGACGCTGCATTGACCAACCTCGAGCACCTGGGGCTGGCGGCAGATTCGCACGTCGAATCCATCCAGCAGCTGCTGGGTGAACTTGAAAGCTCAGCCGCGGAATTCAGTGGGGAAGCTGAGGCGGTGGGGCTCGACCGCGAACTCGACAGGTAACCGAACCCCGCAGGTAACGCGAAACCGGCAGGGGAGCGGCGCCTCGTCAGCCAACAGAACCCCGCGGATACCCGCGGTCAGGCGTGCAGTGGTGAGCGGCGCCTGGTCAGATCAGTCCAGGTCTTCGTCGACAGCTTCGTGCCCGAACGGGTCGGGGTCGGTGCCCGGCAGCCACGACAGGCCCGGTTCGCCGTAGCCGAATTCAGCTTTGGCACGCGTCCACTTCTTAGCCCAGCGCTTATCCAGGCGGTCAACGTAGAGCGTGCCCTGCAGGTGATCGAATTCGTGCTGCATGATGCGGGCAAACCAGCCTTCAGCGCTCAAGGAAATGCGCTCACCGTTTTCATCAAAGCCGTTGACCGTCACCTTGTTTGCGCGCTTAAGGGGAAAGTCCAAGCTCGGCACAGACAAGCAGCCTTCGGATTCCGTGTCCGGGTGCGGGCGGCTGTCGGGGATGCGCGAAGCCGTGAGAATCGGGTTGATGAACACTCCGCGGCGACGGCGGCCCTCAACTTCGTCATCCGCGTCATAGACGAAGATCTGCTTGCCAACGCCGATCTGCGGGGCGGCCAAACCCACGCCATTGGACACCTTCAGCGTTTCGAACATGTCTGCGACGAGAGTGCGCAGATCATCATCGAAATCGACAACGGGATCGGCTTTGCGGTGCAGAACAGGTTCGCCGTACACGACGATCGGATGAATTGCCATGCGCTCATCCTATCGACAGGCACTGACACGGGCAGGACATCCACCCGCGCCGACAAGGGAGCGAATTGTCCGGTGGGGAAGCGCAGTCTGGCGCATGGGCTACATGCTCACAGGCTGTGATGTGCCCCTCATCGGCCGTCCCCGGTTGTGCTGTCGCGAAGTCGACGGGCCATAATCGGGAATATATGTCCGGTCAGCTCTGTTATCCGGACTGAAGATCAGCAGCTGAAGCCATTGGCTGGTGTGTCACGTGTAAAAGCGGGACTGCCGGCAGCAGTTCCGTGAACCTTTTCGAATCAACTCAAAGGAAAGCTGTGACTGTTTACAACAGTGTTTCGGAACTCGTCGGCAAAACACCCCTCCTGCGTCTTAAGCACGCCAGTGAGCGCACCGGTGCTGAAATCCTCGCCAAGCTCGAATACTTCAACCCCGCCAACTCGGTGAAAGACCGCATCGGCGTTGCCATGATCGACGCCGCTGAGGAAAGCGGCCAGCTCAAGCCCGGCGGCACGATCGTCGAAGCCACCTCGGGCAACACCGGCATCGCCCTGGCCATGGTCGGAAGCTCGCGCGGCTACCGCGTTGTGCTGACCATGCCGGAATCCATGTCGATGGAACGTCGCGCTCTGCTGCGCGCATTCGGTGCTGAACTCGTTCTGACCCCCAAGGCCGACGGCATGAACGGCGCTGTCAGCAAGGCCAAGGAAATCGCTGAAGAAACCGGCGGTCTGCTGGCTTCGCAGTTCGCCAACCAGGCCAACCCCGAAAAGCACTACGCCACCACCGGCAAGGAAATCCTCGAAGACGCCGGCACGGTCGACATCTTCGTTGCCGGCATCGGCACCGGCGGCACCATCACGGGTGCTGGCCGCGCTCTGCGCGAAGCCAACCCGGACGTGAAGATCGTCGCTGTCGAACCGGAAGCTTCACCTCTTCTGTCCGAAGGCCAGGCTGGACCCCACGCCATTCAGGGCATTGGCGCGAACTTCGTTCCCGAGGTTCTCGACACCGAGCTCTACGACGAAGTCCAGACAATCGGCAACGAAGAAGCTCTCGAGGCTGCACGCCGCGTGGCTCGTGAAGACGGCACGCTCGTGGGCATCAGCGCAGGTGCTGCTCTTGCGGCAGCCGAAAAGGTTGCATCGCGTCCGGAAAACGCCGGCAAGAACGTCGTCATCATCTTCCCGGACCTCGGTGAGCGCTACCTGTCGACGCCGCTGTTCCAGGAATACATGCACTGATGAGCCGACTCCTCAAAGGTGCGCTGCTGGCCGGCAGCGCGGCACTCAGCACGGCCGCCGCGGTCGGTTTGTCTAAGCCGAACGTGCGGGCGACTGTGCGCGAAGACCTCGACAATGCCCGCCGCCGTGACCCCGCGGCGACGAACGATGTTGTCACTGCGCTGAGCTACCCGGGCCTGCACGCCATTTGGGCGCACCGGGGGATTCACCGACTGTGGAACAGGCCCGGTGGCAAGGCTCCTGCACGTCTGCTGTCGCAGGCTGTGCGGGCGCTGACCGGTATTGAAATCCATCCGGGTGCCACCATCGGCCGGCGGTTCTTCATTGACCACGGCAGCGGTGTTGTTATTGGTGAGACAGCTGAAATCGGCGACGACGTCATGCTGTACCACCAGGTGACTCTCGGCGGGACGTCCACCGAGGCCGTCAAGCGTCACCCCACCATCGGCAACGATGTGCTCATTGGCGCCGGAGCTGTTGTGCTGGGGCCCGTTGAGGTTGGCGATGGTTCTTCGGTCGGTGCGAACGCTGTCGTTGTGGGCGATGTTCCTGACGGCACGATCGCCGTTGGCATTCCTGCCAAGATCAAACGCCCCAAGGAGCGCCACGTCCCCACCCACGGCGAGGTGGAACTGGTCGATCCCGCCATCTGGATCTGATCTGGACGCGGTTTTGTGAGTGGGTCACGCGGTGAGGTGATTCGTTTCAGCGGCTGTGGCCCCTGTCTTACGGCAGGGGCCACAGCCGTTTGTGGGATCGAACCAATAGTCCAGCATCAAGGTGACGGCCCCGGGGAGTGGTGCGGCGCCTCGTCATCGCGCCCTGCCACACGCTTTAGCAACGAAAACTCCCGTTAGCAGTGGTTGCTAAGGCGCGGATTCCGGCTAACGGGTGGCTCGCCGGAATGAACTCACGAGGTGGAGGTCAGGCTGACCTGCTGGGTCGGGAATTTTCCCCCGGCACCTCCCCGTTAGAATGGTTGACAGTTCAATCAACTCAATCTGAGTCTTAGGAGCGCACTGTGGAATTCGGAATCTTCACCATCGGTGATGTCACCCGCGACCCCGTCAACGGCGCCATTCCCACCGAGCACGAACGGCTGATGAGCACCGTGAAGATCGCCGAACACGCAGAAGCCGCCGGGCTCGACGTCTTCGCAACCGGCGAGCACCACAACCCGCCGTTCGTCGCCCCGGCCAACCCGACAGTCCTCTTGGCGCACCTGGCCGCGCGGACCGAGAAGATCCACCTGAGCACCTCGACGACCCTCATCACAACCAACGACCCCGTCCGGCTGGCCGAAGACTACGCCTACCTGCAGCACCTGGCTGGCGGACGCATCAGCCTCATGATGGGCCGCGGCAACACCGGACCCGTCTACCCGTGGTTCGGCCAGGACATCCGTGAAGGTATCCCGCTGGCAGTCGAAAACTACGCACTGCTGCACCGCCTGTGGCGCGAAGAGAACGTCAACTGGGAAGGCCGTTTCCGCACGCCGCTGCAGGGATTCACGGCAACTCCGCGCCCACTGGACGACATCCCGCCGTTTGTGTGGCATGGCTCTATCCGCTCGCCCCAGATTGCCGAACAGGCCGCCTACTACGGCGACGGCTTCTTCCACAACAACATCTTCTGGCCCACATCCCACACCGCGCGTATGGTCAACCTCTACCGCCAGCGCTACGAGTACTACGGCCACGGCAAGGCCGAACACGCAATCGTCGGATTGGGCGGCCAAGTCTTCATGCGCAAGAACTCACAGGACGCGGTCAATGAATTCCGCCCCTACTTCGACAACGCCCCCGTGTACGGCCACGGGCCCAGCCTGGAAGAGTTCTCCACGCAGACACCGCTGACAGTCGGCAGCCCGCAGCAGGTCATCGAACGCGCCCTCAGCTTCCGCGACTGGGCAGGCGACTACCAGCGCCAGCTGTTCCTCATCGACCACGCGGGCCTGCCGGAGAAGACCGTGCTCGAACAGATCGACATCCTCGGCGAAGAAGTCGTCCCGGTCCTGCGCCGCGAATTCGCAGCCATGCGCCAGCCCGGCGTTCCTGAAGCGCCAACGCACGAATCACTCATGGCTCGCCGTGCAGCAGGAGAAGACCCCATTCCCGGTGGCGGACCGAACTCCAAGGCCGCTCAGGAACATGCACGCGCTGCCGAAGAACACCAGGAGGGCTGACCGTGAAGATCACAGCGCTGACAGTCTCACTGTCCGAATCGAGCACCAGTAACCGGCTGGCGCAGAGGATTCTCGATGCAGCGGCAGAGCTAGCAACAGAAGCCGCGCCAGAAACCGCGGCAGCAGACCCACAAGCGACAGCCCCATTCGAAACCGAGATCATCAACCTGCGCGAGTTCTCCCACCAGCTGGTTGATTCCATGCTCACCGGAGTGCCATCGGACGAGCTCGACGAGGTCTACGCCAAACTCCGCACTTCTGACGCTGTGGTTCTCGCAGCGCCCGTTTACAACGCCGCACCCATTGGGCTGCTGACCATGTTCCTGCAGCTGTTCCCCGAGGCCGGTCTGCGCGGCATCCCCGTCTTGCTTGCCTCAACCGGCGGCACCGCCCGCCACTGCCTGGCCATGGATCATCACATTCGGCCCCTCATCGCCTACCTCAAAGGGCTTGCCCTGCCGACGACGGTCTTCGCCGCCACCGACGACTGGGGACTGCCGGAAGAACAGACCGGCATGCGCAGGCGGATCGAGGCGGCAGTTGAGGAACTGCTGGAACTCACCTCGGGAAGCAGGCAAGGTGCCGGAAACTCACGAGGTGCCAGCACCTCGGGCGCCCACGGCACCTCGCGCCGTGTGGAACCGGTCGATGAGTTCGACCCGAACACCATCACCCCGTTCGACCAGCTGCTCGGCCGCTGAACCGGGGCAAGGGAGCGGCGCCCAGCCGCAGTCAAACGAGAAGCTGAGCTCCACCTCGGGAGCCCCGCCTCGGTAGCCGCGCCCCGTCAACCCAACCAGCCCTGTCCGCCTTGTGAACTGGGCCCGGACGAAACTCAGCCAGGCTGACACAATGAGGCCATGAGCACGATCACAAAAATCGCCTTTCCGGACCCCGACCTTCTTGACGATGTGCGCTCGCGTCTGAGCGAAAGCGCCCGCAGTGCCCTGGACCTGCGTGTGTGGTCGGCTGAACATCCGGACTCCGACCCAGCGGATCTCGACGCTGTGATCCTGCCCTATCTGGGTGCGGAGGAGACCGTCGCGAAGCTGGATGACATCAACGACCTCAAGCTCGTCCAGGCACAGACCACCGGCTACGACGTGGTCAACCACCTGGTCGGCAAGGTCACCGTCACCACCGGTGCGGGAGCGCACGCGGCAGCGACCGCGGAACTTGCCGTCGCCCTCGTTCTGGCGCGGCTGCGGGGGCTCGACGAGGCGGCGCGCAATCAGCTGACCGGCACTTGGGACCACCAGCGCCGCCTTTCCCTGGCAGACAGGAAAGTCACCCTGCTGGGTGTCGGCGGCATCGGCGAGGAAATCCGCCGCCGCCTGGAGCCGTTCGAAGTTGAGATCACCCGTGTGGGCAGCCGCGCCCGGGAAGACGAACACGGCACGGTCTACGGCAACGACGACCTCGCGGAGATCTTGCCGAACACGGAAGTCCTCATCATCGTCACGCCCCTGAACGAACACACCGAAGGCATGGTGAACGCGGAATTCCTCGGACAGCTGCCCGACGGTGCGCTCGTGTGCAATGTGGGCCGCGGCAAGATCGTCGACACGGACGCGCTGCTCGCTGAGCTCGAATCGGGCCGACTGCACGCCGCGCTCGATGTTGTCGACCCCGAACCGCTGCCGGAAGACCATCCGCTGTGGAAGGCGCCCAACACGCTCATCGCCCCGCACGTCGGCGGCAACACGAGCGCTTTCTTCCCGCGGATCCTGGGGATCCTCACGGAGCAGCTCGAACGGATTGCCGCGGGCGAGGAGCCGCTCAACAAAGTCTGAACCTGCTGGTACGCACCCCGCCTGTCCGAATAGTGCACACGTTCTCCAGCATGTGGACAAGAGGATCTAGACTGCGCTTATGAGCGAAACACCAGATATCAAGCCGCGTTCGCGCGACGTAACGGACGGACTCGAGCGCGCCGCTGCCCGCGGCATGCTGCGGGCAGTTGGAATGGGCGACGAGGACTGGGAAAAGCCGCAGATCGGTGTGGCCAGTTCGTGGAACGAAATCACCCCCTGCAACCTCACCCTGGAAAAGCTCGCCGGATTCGCCAAAGAAGGCGTCCACGCTGCCGGCGGCTACCCGCTGGAGTTCGGCACGATTTCCGTGTCCGACGGCATTTCCATGGGCCACGAGGGCATGCACTATTCGCTGGTGAGCCGCGAAATCATCACCGACTCGGTGGAAACCGTCTTCGGTGCTGAGCGCCTGGACGGCTCAGTTCTCCTGGCCGGCTGTGACAAGTCGATTCCCGGCATGCTCATGGCGGCAGCCCGCCTGGGCCTGTCGAGCGTGTTCCTCTACAACGGCTCGATCATGCCGGGTACTGCAAAGCTGTCGGACGGCACCGAAAAGGAAGTCACCCTCATCGACGCCTTCGAGGCGGTCGGCGCCTGCCGTGCCGGCAAGATGACCGAAGCCGATGTCGACGCCATTGAACGCGCTGTCTGCCCTGGTGAAGGTGCGTGCGGCGGTATGTACACCGCCAATACGATGGCCTCGGCCGCCGAAGCCATGGGCATGTCGCTGCCTGGTTCGGCAGCCCCGCCGGCCATCCACACCAACCGCACGCTCTTCGCCCGCGCATCGGGCGAGGCTGTTGTCGAGCTGCTGCGCCGCGGCATCACCACCAAGGACATCATCACCTACGAATCGATCTGCAACGCGATCGCCGTGACGATGGCCTTCGGCGGTTCGACCAACGCGGTGCTGCACCTGCTGGCTATCGCCCACGAAGCCGGTGTTGACCTTTCGCTTGATGACTTCAACCGCATCGGCGACAAGGTCCCGCACCTGGGCAACGTCAAGCCCTTCGGTGACTACGTCATGAACGACGTCTTCAAGATGGGCGGCGTGCCCGTGGTCATGAAGGCGCTGCTGGATGCCGGTCTGCTGGAGGGCGACTGCATGACGGTCACCGGCAAGACGGTTGCCGAGAACCTCAAGGCCATCAACCCGCCGGACCCGGACGGCAAGATCGTCCGCGCTATGAGCAACCCCATCCACAAGACCGGTGGTCTGACGGTGCTCACCGGTTCGCTGGCACCGGAGGGTGCGGTCGTGAAGTCGGCAGGCTTCGACGCCGACGTCTTCGAGGGCACCGCGCGCGTCTTCGACCGCGAACAGGCCGCAATGGACGCCGTTCTGGAAGGCAAGCTCAAGGCCGGCGACGTCATCATCATCCGCTACGAAGGCCCCAAGGGCGGCCCGGGTATGCGCGAAATGCTCGCCATCACCGGTGCCATCAAGGGTGCGGGCATCGGCAAGGACGTTCTGCTCATCACCGACGGCCGCTTCTCGGGTGGTTCAACCGGTCTGTGCATCGGCCACGTCGCACCGGAAGCCGTTGACGGCGGACCGATCGCCTTTGTCGAAGACGGCGACAAGATCACCGTCGACATCGCCGCCCGTTCGATCGACCTGCACGTCGATCAGGCCGAACTCGACCGTCGTCGCGAAAACTGGACGTTGCCGGAGAACCCGCGCCTGCACGGCACGCTCGGCAAGTACGCCAAGCTGGTCCGCTCGGCTGCGCTGGGGGCCGTCACGACGGACTAAGTCACGTCAGGGGAGTGCCGCACACGCTCCCGAGGTGCCTGCTGTTCGGGGTTCGCCCAAGGTGCCAAGGCTGCGGGCGCTGGCGGGCGCCTCGGCGGCGGTTCCGGCAATCGACGTGATGGAATTCGTAATCAGATCGTGATCAGGTAACTGGGATACAACTCACAGAAACGATGGCAATTCAGTTATGATTCCTCGCATATCGCAGAGCGTTTATGCATCTAAATGGTGCGTAAACGCGCATGCGATGGTGTTTGATCGTGGGCTGCTCATGCGATGACATATGCGGTGTGGCGCCGAGTGTCGACGCCGCCCAAGACAATGACCGCCACTACGGCCAATGGGGGCCGCGGGAGACGACCGTAGATGAACTCACTCGTCATCATGTTTATTGGCCTGGTAATGATCCTGGCCGGCTATTTTCTTTACTCCAAGTTCCTCGCCAAGAAGGTCTACCAGCTTGACGAGCACGCCATCACCCCCGCGCACGCGCAACGCGACGGCGTCGACTTCGTGCCCACCAACAAGTGGGTGCTGTGGGGACACCACTTCACCTCGGTAGCGGGGGCGGCGCCCATCACGGGTCCCGCGGTCGCCATGATCTGGGGCTGGCTGCCGGCATTCCTGTGGGTGACCATCGGTACGGTGTTCTTCGCCGGCATGCACGACTTCGGTGCGCTGTGGGCCTCGACCCGTAACAAGGGCCGCACGATCGGCGATCTGGCCAAGCGCTACATCGGTGGTCGGGGCTCGCTGCTCTTCACCGTCGTTATCTTCCTGCTCATCATCATCGTCAACGCGGTGTTTGCCTCGATCATCGCCGGCCTGCTCGTCACCACACCGACCGCAGTCATCCCGACCTGGGGTGCGATCGCCATCGCGCTGTGCATCGGTCAGGCTATCTACCGCCTCAAGTGGAACCTGCCGATCGTCTCGATCGTCGGCGTCGTCGCTCTCTACGCGCTCATCATCCTGGGCGACATGTTCCCGATCGTCCTGCCCGAAACCGTCATGGGCATGTCCGCACAGGCGTTCTGGATCGTCGTCCTCTTCCTCTACGCGGGCGTCGCCTCTCTCTTGCCGGTGTGGATGCTGCTCCAGCCGCGTGACTACATCAACGGCCTCCAGCTGTTCATCGGCCTGGGCATCCTCTATGCCGCAATCATCATCTCCGCGCCGACGGTCCTCCTCGACCCGGTGGCTTCGGAACTGCCCGCCGGCCAGGCACCCATCTGGCCGCTGCTCTTCGTGACCGTCGCCTGTGGCGCGATCTCCGGCTTCCATGGCGTGGTCGCCTCGGGCACCTCGTCCAAGCAGCTCGACAAGGAAACCGACGCCCGCTTCGTTGGCTACTTCGGTGCTGTGGGCGAAGGCCTGCTCGCGCTCGGTACGATCATCGCCGTGTCCTCCGGCTTCAAGGCCATAGGTGACTTCCAGGAGGCCTACGCGAACGGCGGAATCGGCGCTTTCGTCTCCGGCGGTGGCAACATCCTCAACGAGGGACTCGGCATCCCACTGAGCCTGTCCGCAACGGTCCTCGCGACAATGGCCATCCTCTTCGCCGCAACGACGATGGACACCGCCGTACGTCTGCACCGCCTCATCATTGCGGAAATCGGCGCGCAGATGGGCGTGAAGATCACCCCGGTCGTCGGCACGATTATCGCGCTCGCCCTGGGCCTCGGCCTGGCATTCGGTGCGGGTGAGGGCGGAGCCGGCGACGGCGGCATGATCCTGTGGCCGCTCTTTGGTACGACAAACCAGATCCTGGCGGTGCTCACGTTGTCCGTCCTGGGCGTCATGCTGTTGCGCAAACGCAGGCCGGTCCTGCCGATTCTCATCCCGCTCCTCTTCGTCTTCACCATGACGTTCTGGGCACTGGTGATCCAGCTTGGGCAGTTCTTCACCGCGCAGAACTGGCTGCTGCTGGGCTTGGGCTCCGCGATCTTTGTGGCCGCGCTCTGGACCGTCATCGAATCGGTGTCGTCCATGGTTAAGGCTGGACAGAGCGATCCCGAACCCGAAGGCGAGGATCCGGTCGAGCGGCGCACCGTCGCCGATTCCCCGCAGGAAACCGGCTCCAAGTGACCGATAACTCGCCCCAGCCTGCGGGCTGTGATTCGTCGGGCGGGCAGGCGTCCCAGAACGGGACGCCCGCCCGCCAGCACGGTGGGTTGCGATGCCGCGTCGAAGAGCTTCGGCGCGGCATCGCCGCATTCACCGAGGGGCTCGGAGAGTACTACTACGGCCCCTACCGACAGGCCCTCGCTCGGGCTCAGCGCGACGAGGATGACCTATTCATGCTCTACGTGTGTGGCGAGGCACTCGGAATCCCCAACCCCGCCAGCGCCTACACGATGGAGCTCTACCCGATCGTGCTCGAGGAGTTCCACGCCTGGCATACCCGCATGGGCATGGACCGCCCGCCCACGGATGGCATCAAGTGTTGTTAGGAGGCCACTAGCATGACCTTGCGTGAACTCGTGTCTACGCGGCGGGTGCTCTTCTTCGGAGGCAAGGGCGGCGTGGGCAAGACGACGTGCGCCGCGACGGTCGCTCTTGACCAGGCTCGAGGTGGCCGCCGGGTGCTGCTCGTGTCGACCGACCCGGCGCACAACCTGGGCCACCTGTTCGGACGGACAATAGGCGGTTCGCCGGTGGGGTTGGCAGACAACCTCGATGCCCTCGAAATCGATCCCGAGCGTGCCGCGAAGGAACACATCGAGGCGATCGGCGAACACCTGTACGGACTCGTCGCTGATGGAATGCGCGGTGAGGTGACGCGCTACCTGCGAGCAGCGGCGGCCGCGCCCGGTTCGCACGAGGCCGCGCTGCTCGAGCGTGTCGCAAAACTCACGCGGGACGGCCTGGAGCGCTACGACCTCATCGTCTTCGATACCGCGCCGAGTGGCCACACGTCGCGGCTGTTGTCCCTGCCCGTGGCAATGGCGCAGTGGACGGATGCCTTGCTGGAGAATCGTCAGCGATCCGACAAATTCGGTCGGGCGGTGCGTGCCATGGGTGGCAATCCAATGACCGGCGACGAGGGGAGCCCGAAGGCACGTCGCGAGCGGCGCATCCGCCACTTGCTGTACGAACGGCGCGAGCTGTTGTCGTCCCTGCGGACCACCTTGCAGGACGAGGCGGTCACGGGGTTCGTCGTGGCGCTCGCCGCAGAACGTCTTCCCGTGCTCGAGACGATCGAGCTGCGCGATCAGCTCGCGGAATCGCACGTAGGAGTGCTGGCATACGTCGTGAACAAGCGCTCGCCCGCCGGTGCTGGGGAGCTCCTCGAGGCGCGACGCGCGATGGAGGAGCAGTGGGTGTCCCACCTGCGCGCCGAGGTGGGTGCGGATGCCGTTATTGCGCAGACTCCGCTCCTGCCGGCCGAACCCGTGGGGCTGGACGCCCTCGCGGAGTTCGGCGAGCTGCTCTTTGCCTAACTCTCGCCCGTACATTGAGGGTGTGTGCCGCAACGTGAGGGTGTAGATTCTTACCTGGGGTACGGAGTCAGTCCTCGTCGGGAATGTCGGCCGGGTCAGGTTCCTGGGTCTTGGTGCGGCGCACGGAGATGATCGCCCACACGATCGGAATGAGGGCGACAGCACCTCCGCTGAACAGCCCGCGGGACAGAGGTGTGGTGCCGTCGCGGCTGAAGTTGTCGGCAAGACCCTGAGTGATATCGGGTACAGGGATGACGGGCTGTCCGGTGGTCAAGTGGAACACGATTCCGAACAACAGTGCGGCAACCATGACGCCCATAATCACGTGGGGCCACACCAGCTGGCCCAAGGTGCCCTTGGACAGCAGCTTGTCGACCTGGACACCGTGACGTTCGGCGTAGAAGTAGATGGCAAACGACGGAATCGACGAAAGGACCAGCAGGACGGCGGCCCAGACTCCGTTGCCGGTCAGTGCGAGTCCGGCGGCAACCGCGCTTGACGTGTAGACGCTGACGATGGCGCCAAACGACGTTGCCTGCAGCAGAATGCGGGCTTCGCGTTCATCGCCCATGGTTGCGGAGTCATAGCCCATCATCCGCTACGAAGGCCCCAAGGGCGGTCCGGGTATGCGAGAAATGCTCGCCATCACGGGTGCGATCAAGGGTGCCGGAATCGGCAAGGACGTTCTGCTCATCACCGATGGTCGCTTCTCGGGCGGTTCGACGGGTCTGTGCATCGGCCACGTCGCTCCGGAAGCCGTTGACGGCGGACCGATCGCCTTTGTCGAAGACGGCGACAAGATCACCGTTGACATCGCCGCTCGTTCGATCGACCTGCACGTTGATCAGGCCGAGCTTGACCGTCGTCGCGAAAACTGGACGCTGCCGGAGAACCCGCGTCTGCACGGCACGCTGGGCAAGTACGCCAAGCTGGTCCGCTCAGCCGCAGTCGGAGCCGTCACCACCGACTGAATCCGCTAGGTAGTGCCGAACGACCCGCTGAGTGTGCGGATCTGATTTGGTTTGCGAGGCAGACGAAAGGCGGGGCCTGCTGCAGTGCAGGCCCCGCCTTTCTGTGTGCTGGGAGGCAGCCTCCGCCTCGTCCGCCGTTGTGGGCAAGTGCCGGGGCCACCAACGGATCCGTAGGTGTCCCCGGCATCTGCTTGTGTCAGCGATTGTGACCCGGGCCGTCAGTCCTCATCCGGGATGTCGGCGGCGTCGCGGCGGTCGCGCTTGGACAGGAACGCGGGGCGCAGCACCAGGAGGAGCACTGCGGTCAGCCCTACGCCTGCGGCAAGTCCTATGAGCAGCGTCTGGGCAGTTCCCGCGCGGTCCTCCGAGGCGGTCTGCGCGACATCTGCCGTGGTCGGTCCCACGACCTCAACGAACGGGCCGCCGGTGAACAGTGCCCACATGGCGCCGAACACCATGGCGGCAACGATTGCGAGTCCGATGAGGCTGGGCACGATCTTCTGCGTGCGCGTCGCCCGAGCGTACGGGTCTCCGTAGGGGACGCCGTGTGCCTTCATGTAGGCGATGACGGCCACCGCGGGGACGCCGGTCGCGAACAGTGCGACCACTGCCCAGAACACCAGACCGCACAGCGCTAGCAGCGCTGCCAGGGCGATGCCCGCGTAGATGCCCATGTGCGCGGCGAACGTGTTGGCCCTCAGGTAGATGTCGCGCTGGCGCTCGTCGCCCATGCCGGTGAGGCCGAAGACTGCGTCGATGTTCTTAGTGGGAGATGGGGCTGCCGAGGCGCCGCCCGCCTCCCGCTGGAAATTCTGCGAGGTAGTCATGACATACCTTCTTTCAGTCTTCGTCGGGAATGTCGGCAGGGTCGGGTTTCTGGGTCTTGGTTCGACGCACAGAGATGATCGCCCAGACGATCGGGATGAGCGCGACAATACCGCCTCCGATCAACCCACGGGAGAGGGGTGCGGTATGGCCGTTGCTCATATTGTCGGCAAGGCCCTGCGAAACATCGGTCACGGGGATGACGGGCTGTCCGGTGGTCAGGTGGAACGCAATTCCGAACAGCAGTGCGGCAACCATGAGGCCCATAATCATGTGGGGCCACACCAGCTGGCCCAAGGTGCCCTTGGACAGCAGCTTGTCGACATCAACACCGTGACGTCCAGCGTAGAAGTAGATGGCAAACGACGGAATCGACGAAAGGACCAGCAGGACGGCGGCCCAGACTCCGTTGCCGGTCAGTGCGAGTCCGGCGGCAACCGCGCTTGACGTGTAGACGCTGACGATGGCGCCAAACGACGTTGCCTGCAGCAGAATGCGGGCTTCGCGTTCATCGCCCATGGTTGCGGAGTCATAGCCCATCATCCGGTCAATACGAGGTGTCGGGGAGTTCGTCATGAGTTGTCCTCCTGTGCGGTGGGAAAAAGATCTTCGACTGTGCTGTTCAGCAGCTGTGCGATTGACAGTGCTAGGTAGACGCTGGGGTTGTAGTCGCCGCGTTCAATCGAAATGATCGTCTGCCGCGACACACCCGCCTTTGCAGCCAGCTGAGCCTGTGTGAGTTCGGCAAGCAGTCTGGCGCTTTTCACTTTCGGCTTGGGGTGTGTGCTCATCTGTCCTCATGTCTAGTTTGTTTGACACAAGGTTAAGGAAACTAGACATAGCATGTCAATCAAGCCTGACATAAAGGCAAGAATCTTTGACATTGAGGGTCTATGCAAGCGTCCCGAACCACAGCGGAAGACCAGTGACGCGCGCCCGGACCTGGCACCTCGTCAGCCCAAGCGGGAGCTCTACAGGAGTGAGTCTTTCCAAGCAGCGTGAAGATGAGCGAAGCGTCCCTCGCCGGCAATGAGCTCGGCGGGAGTGCCGTCTTCGACAATCCGGCCGGCATCCATGACAAGAACACGGTCGGCGATTTCGACCGTCGACAGGCGGTGGGCAATGATGACCGCTGTCCGGCCGGCGAGGATCGTCTCGAGTGCCCGCTGCACCAACTTCTCTGATGGCACATCCAGGTGAGCCGTGGCCTCGTCAAGAACGAGCACTGCAGGGTCGGCCAAGAACACGCGCGCAAAGCTCACCAGCTGACGCTGCCCGGAGCTCAAACGCCCGCCGCGTTTGCGCACATCCGTGTCATAGCCATCCGGCAGACTCTCAATGAATTCGTCCACACCGACGGCGCGTGCGGCCGCGCGGACTTCGTCATCAGACGCATCGGGGCGGCCGATCCGAATATTGTCGGCAATCGTTCCGCCGAACAGGAACGATTCCTGCGTGACCATGACAACGGCTTTGCGCAGATCAGCATCCGCAATGTCTCGCAGGTCCACTCCATCGAGTTTCACCGCGCCTTCCAGCGGATCGTAGAAGCGGGTCAGCAGCTTCACCAGCGTTGACTTGCCAGCACCTGTTGCGCCCACGAGTGCGACCGTCTGCCCGGCCGGCAAGCGCAGATCAAAGCGGGGGAGCACATCCTGTCCGTCCCCGTACGCAAAGCGAACGGCATCGAAGACCACCTCGCCGTCGGCCTCGACTGCCTGGGGAGAGGCGGGATCAGTGATGGTGGGTTCGACCTCGAGAACGGCCGTGATCTTCTCAAGTGCAGCCTGCGCCGACTGGTACATGTTGAATGTCTGCACGAGCTCATCAAGTGGGGCGTAGAAGCGGCGCACATAGAGGACGAACGCGGCGAGCACACCCACTTGCGTGTGCCCGCTGATCACAAGCCACGCGCCCAGGAGGATGATCGCGAACTGCGAAAGGTTGCCGATCAGCCGGGTCAGCCCGGCAAAAGTTGCCACTCCTCGCAGAGCGTCGGTGTTCGCCTTGCGGTAATCGTCATCGTGGGCAGACAGACTGGATTTGCGCTGCGGCTGCCGGCGGAAAGTCTGAACAGCGCGGATGCCGCCCATGGACTCCGTGAAGTCGATGATCACCTTGGCAATCGACGTGCGCGTCCGCCGGTAGGCTGCGCGCTGTGAGCGCTGAGCCGCACGGGTGACGAAGTACAGCGGGATGAAGCCGGCGAAGGTGACCAAGGCCAGCGGGATGTCGAGGAAGATGAGAATCGCTGCGATGACCGCCATCTGCACGACCCCGGAAATCGCTGAGATGAGCGAATAGCCGAGGAACTCCTGCACCGACTCCATGTCCGATGACTGCCGGGACACCAGCCGGCCTGAGCTCTGCTTTTCGTGATAGGCGATGTCGAGTTTCTGCACGTGGTCGAACAGGCGACCGCGCAGAGTCACCATGATCTTCTGGCTGACGATCCCAATGCCTCGGGTAGCTGCCCAGGAGGCAGACGCACCAAGAACCACAAACGTCGCGAACAGGCCCACATTAGTCCACAGGGGGCCGAAATCGCCGTTCGTCGCGGCGGGCAGACCGTGGTCGAGGGCGCGGGCAATGAACACCGGGCCGAGCGTGCCGGCCGTGGCGAAGAACAGGACCAGCAGGGTCAGCACGATGAGGATCCCGCGGTAGGGCCGGACCAGCTGCAGGAGGAGCGCGCGAGAGCGTTTCGAAATGCCCTCCGGAAGGGCATCAATGTCCGAGGTGGAGGTCACGGTGTCGCTCATGCCTGCGCCCCCATGAGGTTGCGGTAGGTGGTCGAGTTGGCCGTGAGTTCGCGGTGGGTGCCGGTTTCGACGACCGTGCCGCCGTCCAGCACAGCGACCCTGTCCGCGAGCAGGGCGGTCGACGGGCGGTGGGCCACGACAATTGTTGTGGAGTCCGGCAGCACCTCGGCCAGAGCGCGCTGCACACGGTCTTCCGTGTCGACGTCAACGGCTGAAAGCGGGTCGTCCATCACAAGCACGCGCGGCTTGCCGATGATGGCCCGCGCCAGGGCCACACGCTGGCGCTGACCGCCGGAGAGGCTCAGCCCCTGTTCGCCGACCTGCGTTTCCAGGCCGTCGGGAAGTGCCTGCACAAAGTCCCACGCGGCGGCAATGCGCAGCGCCTGCTCGATTTCGTCCTCACTGGCTCCGGGTGCGCCCATTTCGACGTTCGCCCGGA
The DNA here is from genome assembly GCF_001806795.1 of Brevibacterium sp. HMSC22B09. Lineage (NCBI taxonomy): Bacteria > Bacillati > Actinomycetota > Actinomycetes > Micrococcales > Brevibacteriaceae > Brevibacterium > Brevibacterium sp. HMSC22B09. The sequence goes on from NZ_KV786023.1 coordinate 51,865, forward strand.
TGGTGTCAGAGAACAGAATGGGGTCTTCAAAGGCGAACGACACCAGGCCCCGCAGGGCGTTGAGCGGGATGTCGCGGATGTCCCGGCCGTCAATCGTGATGGCACCGGAGGTGACATCGTGAAGGCGCGGGATGAGTGAGACAATCGTCGACTTACCCGATCCCGTGGGCCCCACGAGCGCCAGAGTTTCACCGGGTTCAACGGTGAGGTTCACATCGTGCAGCAGCGGGCGCTCGCCATCGTCGAAGGTGAATCCGACGCGTGTAAACTCCAGTCTTCCCTCAGCGGACGGCACGGCGGCTGCATCGTCGATTCCGCCCGCGGGGTCTTCGATGCCGATGTCTTCATCGAGCACTTCCCAATACCGCTGTGCGGCGGTGATGCTGATGAGGAAGTCGGCCAGCAGGAAGCCGAGCATTTCAATGGGCATCCGCAGAATCCACGTGATTGTCAGCGCAGCAACCACCTGGCCGATGGTCACCCAGCCCTCAAGGACACCCCACGCGCCCAGGCCCAGCATGACGACCTGCGCGGCCGCCGGCAACATCTGCATCGAGGCCCACATCCAGGAATCGAGCTTTGCCAGGCGCACCTCGTAGCCGGCCAGACGGTGGGAGAGTTCAGAAAACCTCTGCGATGCCCACGATGACCGCCCGAAAGAGCGCAGAATCCGAATGCCGAGAATCGACTCTTCGACGCTTGTGGTGATTTCGCCCATCGTGTCCTGAGATGCGCGCGACGTCCGCCGATACCGGCCCTCCAAAAGAGCGACAGAACCCGTCAGGGGAATGGCCATGCCGATCACAGTGAGCCCGAACAGCGGGTGAATGAGCCACAGCATGACGGTGCCGATGACGATCGTCACTGGAGTGACCAACATGAACGGCCCGCCGAAGGCAAAGAACCGCCGCAGCTGCGACATGTCCTGCGTGGCACGCGACAGCAGCTGGCCCGAATCCCACGCGTCGTGTCTGCCGACCCGCAGGTACAGAAGGCGGGAGAACAGCCGACCGCGCCACGTGACTTCCCATTCCGAAACCACCCCGGCAACCAGCCGGCGGCGCGCCCACAGGGCAGACGCCTCGGCGATTCCGACCGCCAGAATCGCGGCGGCAGGCCACCACAGGCCGGCGGGGTCGCGGTGGGCGATCGGGCCGTCGATGATGTGGCCGGTGAGCATCGGGGTGGCCAGTGAAATTGCGTTGGCAATGAGCGTGAGCACCATGACCAGGGAGTACACCCATATACGGGCGCGGATGTCTGGCCAGAAACGCAGGAGTGCTCGCATTTGATTCAGCTTATAGGCGCTTCAGCCTGGTGAGAACCTCTGCGTGGGGTGAATGCGGGAACATGTCGACTATTCGGACAATTTCGGCCCTGTAGCCGGGCATGTGCTTAAGGTCCGCTGCCAGGGTGCGCGGGTTGCAACTGGAGTAGATGACGGTTGCAATTCCTGACTTTTCAATCCACTGGCTCATGGGTTTGCCGAGCCCACGCCGGGGCGGATTGACGATGAGCAGATCGGCCGGCTCGCTCTGCTCGCGAGCCCACGTGAACGCGTCTTCCGCTGTGAACTCGACGCGGCCCTCGACTTCCGGGTGCTCACTCACGAGGTGCCTGGCGGCTTCCTGGGCCCGCTCGACTGCTTCTGGGTTGAGTTCGGCGGCGTGGATACGGACCTGCGGTGAGGCGAGTGCCGCGTGGAGGGCAAAACCGCCGACACCGCAGTAGAGGTCCCACACGGTGAGGGGAGTGGCGGGAGTGGTTGCTGCTTGGTGGGCGGCGGCGTGTGCTTCTGCGGCGTCGGCAATCCATTGGCGGACCGTCCGGTAGAGCTCGCCGGCAACAGCTGTGTTCGTCTGGAGGAAGGACTGCGGGCCGGGCAGGAGCGTGACATCGCCCTGAGTGACCGGCAGGGAGCGCTCGCCGTGCAGGTGGATTTCTGTTGGGCCTTCGATGATGGCCGTGTGCTCAGGATTGATGTTTGCGCTGATGAGCGTGATGCCGGGAACGGCTTCCAGTAGGCGGGGAAGCTTTTCCTGCAGACGCGGCAGGGCGCTTTCGGTGCGCAGGACGAAGCGGATCGCCAGCTTGCCATCATCGCCTTCTGTCACGATGACGTATTTGAGTTCGCCCTTGCGCGCACGCACTCGGTAGGGAGGGATCTGTGCGGCTTTGATGATTGCTGGGATTGCATCCAGAGCGCGGTGGATGACGGGGGAGTAGAGCGGGCAGTCAGATAGGTCGATGCCGGCGAAGTCCTCGTCGAGAATGCCGAGTGTGGGTTCGTTGACGGTGCCGCCGACGGCCATTTTCGCGGTGTTGCGGAAACCGGAATCCGCGCTGGTAATGGGGTCTGCGAAAACCGCGTCGGGGCTCCTGTCGGCCAGGGCGTGTTCGATGTTCGCGGCAAGTTCGCGTTCAATGCGTGTCAGCCGCTGGTCGGTTGGGACCTCGATAAGCGAGCAGGTCCGGCAGCGGTCGGCAGCGTAGTGGGCGCAGAACATACAGCAATCCTAGGCGCTGTGTCAGACCCTGCTGTTAGTGTTCGAACATCCGAAAGGAAGAGCGCTATGACACCCACGCCGCGGAAAACGGACGACTCCAAACGCCGCCTGTCCATACTTGTGGCTGCCTTCGGCGCGATCGTCGAATGGTTCGACTTCTCCGTGTTCTTCTATGTGTCCGTCAATTTGGCGCGTGTGTATTTTCCGGGGCAGGAAAACTCGCTGCTGCTGACTTTGGGAGTTGGCGCGGCAGGCTTCTTCTTCCGACCGCTGGGTGCCATGGTCTTCGGACATTTGGGCGACAGGGTCGGCAGGCGTGCAGCGCTTGTGGTTTCAGCGGTTCTCATGGCGGTGGCCATGTTCGGAATCGCCATTACGCCCGGCTATGAACAGATCGGCATATGGGGCGGAGTCATCATGATTTCGCTGCGCTGCCTGGCGGGCTTTTCTGTCGGTGCCGAATACACCGGCATCATGGTCTTCCTCATGGAAACTGCCAAGGAAGGTCGTCGTGGTTTGGCCGCCAGCTGGGCGGCTGCGAACTCTGAGGTCGGTGCGCTCTTGGCCGTGGGCTCCGGTGCGCTGCTGGCCAATCTGCTGACCCCAGACCAGATGGACTCCTGGGGCTGGCGCGTGTTGTTCATCATCGGCGGTGTTCTGGCGGCTGTGATGATTCCGCTGCGCAAACACCTGGAAGAAACCGACACCTTCAAGAAGGCCCAGGACAGCGGAGCCAACTCGGGCTCACCGCTGCTCGACGTTCTGCGCCGTCACCCTAAGGCCGTCATCGTGGCGTTCCTGGTGTCGTCGGTCGGATCTGTGTCGTATTTCCTCAACATCACCTACGTGCCCACGTTCCTCGAAACCGTTGTCGAAATGGACGGTGCTGGTTCGCTGGCGTTCGGCGCGATTGCCGGCGTGGCTGCCATCATCGTCACACCCCTGATCGGACTGGCCTCTGACAAGTTCGGCAGGCGGACCATGTTCGCGGCTCTCAGTGCGGTTCTGGTGTTGACAACAATTCCCGCATACGCGCTGCTGTCCCACGCCAACCCGACAACCGCAGCGACTGCCGCCGCGTTCCTCGCGGTTCCCGCTGCCGGATGGTCGGCGGTTGCTGCGGCCGCGATACCCGAACAGTTCACTGCCATCGGCCGCTTTTCCGGTATGGCGATCGGCTTCAATACGGCCACCGTGGCCTTTGGAGGGCTGTCGCCGATCATTGCCGCCAGCCTCGTTCAGGCCACCGGATGGAACCTTGCTCCGGCCGGCTACGCCACTGCCATCGTGTTGGTCGCCGGGATTCCGGCACTGCTGCTCATGCGCGAACGCGGCCACGCACCCTTGGTGGACATCGATGCGGACACCGACCTTCCACCTCGTGTCTCAGAAAGTGGACGAATCGTATCCGCAAATTGACATTGCCCACGTGGCCTAGTTCACTAGGTCACATGTTCACCGACGTCATTGTCCTTATTAGCAGGCGCGCGAGGTAATCCCTCCCAGCGTTCGCTTGGACGATCATCGCGCGCCCCTCCAGGATCTGGCAGGGGCTTTTTTTATTGGTGATCACCAGGGCGAAGACAATACACAGGTACACGCAGAGGAGTTCACCGTGGCATCAAAGCCCGTGCCGGCGCCATCGCCATCGCGCCAGGCTCAACAGCCCGCCAAAAGAGGGCGGACTGCCCCCGAGGTCCTGACGGGCGCACAGGCCATCATTCGCAGCCTTGAGCTGATGGGCGTCGACACCGTATTCGGACTGCCGGGCGGAACCATCCTCCCGACTTACGACCCGCTGATGGATGCAGAATCCATCAACCACGTCCTCGTCCGCCACGAACAGGGAGCCGGGCACGCGGCAACAGGCTACGCGGCTGCCACAGGGAAGGTCGGCGTATGCATGGCGACCTCCGGTCCCGGTGCGACGAACCTCGTCACCCCGATTGCCGATGCTCACATGGACTCCGTGCCGCTCGTGGCGATCACCGGCCAGCAGTCCTCCAAGATGCTCGGCACCGACGCATTCCAGGAAGCGGACATCGTGGGCATGACAATGCCCGTCACCAAGCACTCGTTCCTGGTGACCCGGGTTGAAGACATCCCGCAGGCAATCATGTCGGCGTTCCACATCGCCTCGACCGGCCGCCCCGGCCCCGTTCTGGTGGACGTGACAAAGGACGCCCAGCAGGCTGAGGCTCCGTTCATCTGGCCGGAAGCTCCCAGCCTGCCCGGCTACCGTCCCGTCGCCAAGCCGCACAACAAGCAGATTCGCGAAGCCGCGCAGCTGATCGCGCAGGCCAAGAAGCCGGTGTTCTACATCGGCGGCGGTGTCATCCGCTCCGGTGCTTCCGCTGAGCTGCTGCGCTTGGCCGAAGCAACGAAGATTCCGGTGGCCACGACGCTTATGGCCCGCGGCGCGTTCCCAGACTCCCACCCGCAGCACGTGGGCATGCCCGGCATGCACGGCAATGTGTCAGCTGTTGCCGCATTCCAGAAGTCGGACCTGCTCATTGCGATCGGTGCGCGCTTCGATGACCGCGTTACGGGTGACCTCGCGTCATTCGCCCCGTACGCAAAGGTCATCCACGCCGACATCGACCCGGCTGAAATCGGCAAGAACCGTGCGGTCGATGTGCCGATCGTCGGCGACGCCCGCGAAGTGCTGAGCTCGCTGCTGAATGAGCTGCGCGAATCGCACTCGGCGGCACTCGAAAACGAACGCCCCGCCTGGTGGGCGAAGCTCAACGGGTGGAAAGAGACGTACCCGCTGGGCTATGAAGCCAACGATGTCGGACTGTGCGATCCGCAGTACGTCATCAAGCGCATCTCTGCGCTGACAGGACCCGAAGGGGTTTTCGCCGCAGGTGTTGGACAGCACCAGATGTGGGCGAGCCAGTTCGTGAAATACGAACGCCCCAATTCGTGGCTCAACTCAGGAGGGCTCGGCACCATGGGCTACTCCGTTCCGGCCGCCATGGGTGCAAAGGTCGGCGAACCCGATCGCACCGTGTGGGCCATCGACGGCGACGGCTGCTTCCAGATGACAAACCAGGAACTGGCCACGTGCGTCATCTCGAACATCCCGATCAAGGTGGCGATCATCAACAACTCGTCACTCGGCATGGTCCGCCAGTGGCAGACCCTGTTCTACGACGGCCGCTATTCGCACTCCAACCTCGACACCGGTCACGGTTCGAGGAGGGTGCCGGACTTCGTGAAACTCGCCGAAGCCTACGGCTGTGTGGGCATGCGGGTTGAGCGCAATGAAGACGTCGATGCTGCAATCGCCAAGGCGCTGGAAATCAATGACCGTCCCGTGGTCATAGATTTCACGGTCCCGGCTGAGGCAATGGTGTGGCCCATGGTGCCCGCCGGTGTCAGCAACGACCAGATTGAGTACGCGCAGAACCTGCGTCCCGAATTCGAAGAGGAAGAGGAAGAGCTGTGAGCCGTCATACTCTGTCAGTCCTGCTGGAGAACAAGCCCGGCGCGCTCACCCGCCTGACCGGCCTCATCGCACGTCGCGGGTTCAACATCGATTCGCTCGCGGTGGGCACCACCGAAGTCGAGGAGATCTCGCGCCTGACGATGGTCGTTGACGTTGAAGATGTGCCGCTGGAGCAGGTCACTAAACAGCTGAACAAGCTGGTCAACGTCATCAAGGTCGTTGAACTCGAACCGGCGAACTCGGTTGAGCGCGGCCACGTGATCTTCAAGGTGGCGGCCGATTCCGTCACCCGCGGACAGATTGCCGATGCCTGCGAACTGTTCCGCGTGCGCATCATCGATGTCGCACCGGATGCGGTGAGTGTTGAAGCCACTGGCGAAGAGTCCAAGCTGGAGGCACTGCGGGCCGTGCTCGAACCGTTCGGCATCCGCGAAATCGTCCAGTCCGGGCTGCTGGCCATCAGCCGCGGCTCACGGTCGATCTCGGATCGGTCCACCTGGGGGTAACCGGCTGGCCCGAGCCCTCGGGAACACAAGTTCCCGAGCGGTTCCGGGCCGGCGCCTCGGCCTTTATCTCACAGTGTGCACGCTCAATTCGCAGTGAGCCGGCACACTCCTATAATCTCGAAACGACACCCAACATCTGAGACGCACCATTCGGTGGGCGATCTCAAAGGAAGGAAAATCCCATGGCAGCAGAGCGCTACTACGACGACAATGCCGACCTCGGCGTCATCCAGGGCAAGAAAGTCGCCGTCATCGGCTTCGGATCGCAGGGCCACGCACACGCGCTGAGCCTGCGCGACTCCGGCGTCGACGTGCGCATCGGTCTGAAGGAAGGCTCCAAGAGCCGCGACAAGGCCGAAGCAGAAGGCCTCAAGGTCGGCACGCCCGCTGAAGTGTCCGAATGGGCAGACGTCATTGTGATCCTCGCACCCGACCAGGTGCAGGCAGACATCTACAACGCTGAAATCGCCGACAAGCTCACCGAAGGCAAGACGCTCGTGTTCTCGCACGGCTTCAACATCCGCTTCGACTACATCGAAGCCCCGCAGGGTGTTGACGTCATCATGGTCGCCCCCAAGGGCCCCGGCCACGTTGTGCGCCGCGAATACGTTGACGGCCGCGGCGTTCCGGTGCTCGTCGCCGTTGAGGTCGACGCATCCGGTAAGGCATGGGACACCGTCCTGTCCTACGCCAAGGCGATCGGCGGTCTGCGCGCCGGCGGCATCAAGACCACCTTCACGGAAGAAACCGAAACCGACCTGTTCGGTGAACAGGCTGTTCTCTGCGGTGGTGTTTCCCACCTCGTGCAGGCAGGCTTCGAGGTTCTCACCGAAGCCGGCTACCAGCCTGAAATCGCCTACTTCGAGGTTCTGCACGAGCTCAAGCTGATCGTCGACCTCATGGTCGAAGGCGGCATCGCCAAGCAGCGCTGGTCCTGCTCCGACACCGCCGAATACGGCGACTACGTGTCCGGTCCGCGCGTCATCACCCCGCAGGTGAAGGAAGACATGAAGGCTGTCCTCGCCGACATTCAGGACGGCAGCTTCGCCAAGCGCTTCATGGACGACCAGAAGAACGGTGCGAAGGAATTCAACGAACTGCGCGCCAAGGAAGAACAGCACCCCATCGAAGCCACCGGCCGCGAACTGCGCAAGATGTTCGCATGGCTCAAGGACACCGAAGACGACTACACCGAAGGCACCGCCGCTCGCTGATCGTCGACTGTGTTGTCGGTCTGAAGCGTCGGCGCGCGTTGATGACTGAAAGCGTCGCTGGTCGCTGAGCCCGTTGGCTGACTGACCTTCCGCTGACAACGGCCGAGGTGGAACTCCCCAGAGGAGTTCCACCTCGGCCGTTTTGTGGGGTGCAGCGGCTGTTTTGTGGGGTGGGGTGCAGCTGGTTCTTGCGGGTAAAACTCCCTGTAGCCGGAATCTGCGCCTTAGCCGCAACGAGACACCCGTTAGCCGGGATCTGCGCTTTGGCCGCTACTGCTAACGGGAGTTTTTGTTGCTAAAGCGTGGGCGGATGCAGAAAAGGTGACGAGGTGCCGGCTGACGGGCCGAGGTGCCGAGCGGCTGGCTGGGCCGAGGTGCCGGCGGGCTGAGGGGCCGCCGCGCCGGGCTGCCG